>CAZPUD010000001.1:0-10133 GCA_964589115.1 uncultured candidatus Brocadiaceae bacterium
TATGAAACATGCTAAAAGTTTCGGTTCAATCGTGGACGATTGAACCAACTCTGAATCTTTGAAATTCCTTAGCATTCAAGTTACAAACTTCTGAAAATGGATGTATCTGAATTTTTTTTAAAGCTTTTAATAATTTTAATATCTGCAAAGTTTTTTGCAGAAGTTTTTGCATATTTACGCCTACGCTGCTAAGGTTTGTTATGAGGGACATAGAATGAACTGGTATCAACTCAGCATAAATGATGTATTACAAGAACTTGAAGCAACAGAAGAAGGACTAACGGACAAAGAGGCTAAAAAGCGCCTTACAAAGTACGGTCCTAATAAACTTGCAGAAGAAGAAAAGATAAGTAAAATCAAGATTCTTCTGCACCAGTTTACCAGTCCGTTAATTTATATCCTTCTTGTAGCAGCAACAATCACATTCCTTCTTAATGAATACATCGATACGAGCGTAATTATGGCAGTGGTAATCTTTAATGCGGTTATCGGTTATGTCCAGGAATTTAAAGCAGAACAAAGTGTAAGGGCGCTGAAAAAAATGATCATGCCAAGAGTTAAGGTTTTAAGAGATGGCCAGGAAAAAGAGATAAATAGTGAAGTACTTGTACCGGGTGATATTATTCTCCTTGCATCTGGAAATAAGGTGCCTGCTGACGTAAGACTTCTGAAAACCATTGAACTAAAACTTGATGAGGCAATGCTTACCGGTGAATCAATACCTACAAATAAAATTACTTCTCCAATACATAAAGATAACCTTACACCAGGAGACCAGAAAAACATGGTATTTACCGGTACGATTGTTGCAAGTGGAAGAGGGAGAGGAGTTGTTACAGAAACGGGAAACAGGACAGTTTTGGGTCAGATAGCCAAGCACGTAAGAGAGGCGGTTAAAACAAAAACCCCCCTTCAGGCCAGACTAGAGCGGTTTGCAAAAACAATAGGTGTTATTATTGTAGGTTTCTCAGGTCTCCTCTTTGGCATAGGCATATTTTTACACAGAATAGATATTGCTGAGATGTTTATGGCCGCTGTAGCTACCGCTGTATCGGCGATACCGGAAGGTCTTCCTATTGCAGTAACTGTAGCCATGGCAATAGGTGTGTCAAGAATGGCACGGAGAAATGCAATTATAAGAAAATTATCTGCCGTAGAGACGTTAGGAAGTACGACGGTTATATGCTCAGATAAGACAGGGACGCTGACAAAGAACGAAATGACCGTTAAACTTCTTTATGATGAGGACCATATTTATGAAATAACAGGTATTGGATACGAGCCCAGAGGTGAATTTCTCCGTGATGAGATACCTGTTCAACTAAAAGACAAAGAAAGTATTTTACGTGTTTTAAGAATTGGATTACTATGTAATGAATCCAGTATTTATCTTGAAGACAGCCAATATAAAGTTGACGGAGACCCGACAGAGGGAGCACTTATTGTATCTGCAGTAAAGGGTGGACTTGATCCTGAGGAAGAAAAGAGAAACTACCCGCAGATTTCAATTATCCCCTTTGAATCTGAACGCAGTTATATGGCGGTCCTCAGTAAGCACCATGGCAAAAAATATATTTTTGTAAAAGGTGCTCCGGAGAAGATTACGGAAATGTGTACTAAATTCAAGGATGATGCTGTTACTCAAAGAAGAGAAATCCTTCAGATTGCAAATACTTTTGCAAAAGAGGGTTTGAGGATACTTGCATTTGCCTATGGAGAAGCGCCTGATGATATGGAAGAACTTACTCACCGGGATATAGATTCAGGCTTAACCTTCGCAGGGCTTCAAGGGATGCTCGACCCGCCAAGACCTGAAGTTATACTGGCAATAGAAGGATGTAAACAGGCGGGCATAGGAATAATAATGATAACCGGTGACCACGCAGTTACTGCAATATCGATTGCGAAAAAGCTTGGAATAGGTGGACCTGATGGCCAGGTTTATACGGGGAAAGAACTTGAAACGATGAGCGACGGAGAATTGTTTCATGTAGTAAAAAATACATCAGTATTTGCGAGGGTATCACCGGAACATAAACTTAGAATAACCAACCAGTTGATAAAGCATGGAGAGATCGTAGCAGTAACCGGTGACGGGGTTAATGACGCCCCTGCCCTCAAGGCTGCACATATTGGTATTGCAATGGGCAGGGGAGGAACCGACGTTGCCAAGGAAGCATCTGATGTCGTCCTTGCAGATGATAATTTTGCTAGTATTTTTGCGGCAGTTGAGGAAGGAAGAGTGGTATATGACAATATCAAAAAAGTAACCCTCTTCCTTATTTCATGTGGTCTCGGAGAATTGATCGCTATTACTACAACTGTAGCAATGGGTCTCCATATACCGTATACTCCGGTTCAAATACTCTGGTTAAACATTGTTACCAACGGGTTTCAGGACGTCGCACTTGCCTTTGATCCGGCAGAAAAGGGGATACTGCAAAGGCCTCCAAGGCATCCCAGAGAGCGCATCCTGAGTAGTACTATGATACAGAAAACACTTCTCATGGGATTTGTTATGGCTGCCGGAACAGTGTTCCTCTATATTTCAGTTTTAATGCAGGGAGCGCCTTTAAAAGAAGCCCGTACGGAGGCCCTTACAACAATGGTTGTTTTTCAATTTTATCAGGCATTTAACTGCCGTTCTGAATGCCAATCAATTTTCATGATGAATCCACTCAAGAACCTGTTTTTGTTTTTTAGTATGGTTGCCGCAGTCTTTGCCCATCTTTCGGTATTGTATGTACCAACCCTTCAATGGGTTTTTGGGACGGTACCGCTTACAAAATCAGATTGGATCGGGATTGGGATAGTAACGGTAACTATTGTTTTCGTAGTTGAAATTGAAAAAATGATAAGAAGGTTAAAATGAAACTCAGCACAAAACAGATTATTTTGTTATCGGTCTACACCATTGTTGCGATCTGGGTTATTTATACATTTATAAGAATAAAAAAAACCGCAGAGATCGTATTAAGCATCGGGGCTGGCACTGAAGAAGTTAAACTGGTAAAAGCGCTTATCCGTGAATTTGAAAACAAAAATCCGACAATAAAAGTTAAATTGAATGTCCTCCCGGCCCCTACTGATCAGCAGCACCATTATTATCTGACTACCCTGGGGGCAAAGGCTACGGATATTGATGTGGTAAGAATAGATACAATCTGGATCGCAGAGTTTGCAGCAGCCGGTTGGCTGGAGCCTCTGAAGAACTATATTTCTGCGGAAGATGCGATTGCCTTTATTCCTATAACAGATAAAACAAATATTTATCAGGACAACCTGTACGCTGTCCCATGGAATGCCAATATAGGACTCCTGTACTATCGTAAAGATATACTGGACAAATATAATCTTTCTCCTCCGGAAACGTGGGAAGAGCTTATAGATATTTGCATGAAAATTACTGCTTCAGAATCTCTATACGGCTATCTCTGGCAGGGAAAACAGTACGAAGGCCTGGTTTGTAATTTTATAGAATTCATTGGGAGTAACGATGGAGCGATTATCGATAATAATGGAAATATAGTTGTCAATTCCTTTCAAAATATAAAAGCATTGAACCTTATGCATGATTTGATATGGAAATATAATATATCGCCGCCCAATACCCCCAGTGAACTTATGGAGGAATCTTCGAGACACCTCTTTCAACAGAGCAGGGGACTTTTTTTGAGAAATTGGACTTATGTGTGGGATTTAAGCCAAAAAGACCCTGCTATTAAAGGGAAAGTAGGAGTAACCCGTTTGCCGAAATTTACAGGTAAGGATTCTACCTCCGTTTATGCCGGGTGGCACCTTGCTATGAATGCTTACTCCAGGAAGAAAGAACAGGCATGGAAATTAATCAACTTCTTGACTTCTCATTATGTTCAAAAAGAATTGGCACTACAATTATCATGGGCGCCTACAAGGATTGCGTTATACAAAGATCCTGTACTGCTCCAGAAATTACCTTTCCTTCAAATCGTGGAAGAGTCGTTAAAAAATATTCAAATTCGCCCGGACCTTCCCTATTATCAATGGATTAGTGATGTAACACAGGAATATATTAATAAGGTATTATCAAATCAGATAAGCAGCGAACAGGCGTTACAAACGATTCAGACTGAACTGGAACATATAAAAAATGAATTTGCACAGGAGTAGTTTCCATTAAGATTTATTATCAAAGGTGAATAATGGATTGGTATAAACTTACTACAAAAGAAACACTACAAGAACTTCAGACGTCCGAGGATGGGCTGAGCAATGAGGAAGCCGGAAGGCGCATTAAGCAATACGGCCTAAACAAACTTGCCGAAGAAGAAAAGATAAGCAGGATTAAAATATTTCTACATCAGTTCACCAGTCCATTAATTTATATACTTCTTGCAGCGGCTGTCGTGACATTTCTATTAAAAGAGTATATAGATACTACGGTAATTGTAGCTATTGTGATTATTAATGCAATAATTGGTTATATTCAGGAATATAAAGCAGAGGAGAGTGTTAGGGCTCTCAAGAAAATGGTCGTGCCAAAAGCACGTATATTGAGAAACGGCAGGGAAAAAGAAATACACAGTGAAGACCTGGTACCGGGCGATGTTGTTTTGCTTGCATCAGGTGTAAAAGTACCGGCAGACCTGAGATTGATTAAAACTATTGAGCTGAGGGTCGAAGAGGCCATGCTTACGGGTGAATCGATTCCGGCTGAAAAGACAGCAGCACCAATAAAAGAGGATAATTTGACGCCGGGTGATCAGAAAAATATGGCCTTCATGGGTACGATTGTTGTAAGCGGAAGGGCAAAGGGTATTGTTGTAGAAACCGGATCAGGGACTATCCTTGGCAGTATTGCCAAAGAGGTAAGGGGAATAGGTGCTGCGAAAGCCCCGCTCCAGAAAAAAATCGAACGTTTCGCAAAGGTTATCGGGCTTATCGTCCTTGCAGCCTCAGTACTGCTTTTCGTTATCGGTTTGATGGTTGGGGAAAGCGTAAAAGACATGTTCATGACGGCTGTTGCCGCTACTGTGGCAGCTATACCGGAGGGACTTCCCATAGTTGTAACCGTAGCAATGGCCATAGGTGTGGCGAGGATGGCAAGGCAAAACGCCATCGTAAGAAAACTGCATGCAGCAGAAACTCTGGGAAGTACAACTGTCATATGTTCGGATAAGACCGGAACACTTACAAAAAATGAAATGACGGTAAAGCTCGTTTATGACGGTGAACATACCTATGAAATAACAGGAAGCGGGTACGAACCGGTAGGTGAAATACTCCGTGACGGGATACAGGTCGAAGCAAAAGAGAAAAAAACACTCCTTCAGGTATTACGTATAGGACTTCTGTGTAATGAGTCAAATGTTTACGAAGAAGATAATCAATATAAGATAGACGGAGACCCGACAGAAGGGGCATTGATTGTCTCTTCAATAAAGGGAGGCCTCAATCAGGAAGAAGAAAAAAAACACTATACACAAATTGCAATTGTACCCTTTGAATCCGGGCGTGGCTACATGGCAACCCTTCACAAGCATGGAGGTAAAAAATTATTATTTGTTAAAGGTGCACCAGAAAAGGTACTGGATATGTGCACCGGAAGTATGTCAGGTGATACCTTTGATAAAAAAAAGATGATGCATATTGCCACCGATTTTGCAAAAGAAGGCTTACGGGTTCTTGCATTTGCATATAAAGAAGTTCTCCACGATACGGAAGAGATTACTCACCATGATATAGAGTCTGGCGGCCTGATCCTTGCCGGACTTCAAGGTATGATGGACCCACCGAGGCCGGAAGCCATAGAAGCCATTGAAGGATGCAAAAAAGCAGGTATCAGGGTCATGATGATTACGGGGGATCATGCCATTACCGCAAAGGCTATCTCAAAAAAATTGAACATTATAGGCGAAAATGCAAGTGTTCTTACCGGTAGAGAATTAAATGAAATGGATGATTCAACGCTTTTTGAAGAGGTAAAAAAGGTATCCGTATATGCAAGGGTTTCACCGGAGCACAAATTAAGAATAGTACAACAATTGAAAAAACACGGAGAAATAGTTGCAGTAACCGGTGACGGTGTTAACGATGCACCGGCCTTAAAAGAGGCACATTTAGGCATTGCCATGGGAAGAACCGGAACCGACGTTGCAAAAGAGGCATCAGACATGGTGCTTACAGACGACAACTTTGCAACCATATTTAATGCCGTAAAGGAAGGACGTATTTTATACGATAACATTCGCAAAGTTGTCTTTTTTCTTATACCAACAGGTATAGCTGCGATACTGTCTATCATTGCGACAATATTTCTTGGTATACCGATGCCGTACGTACCAACCCAGCTTCTTTGGTTAAATATAGTTACTAACGGGTTGCAGGATATAGCCCTTGCCTTTGAGCCCGGAGAAAAAGGGGTGATAAACAGGACACCCAGGGATCCAGACGAAGGAATAATGTCACGGCTTCTTATCGAGAGGACCATTCTCGTAAGTATTGTAATCTCCGCCGGGGTTATCTTTAACTTCATTTCTGCCTTATATGAGGGAGTATCCCTGGAAAAAGCAAGGACAACGGCAATAACAACCATGGTGTTTTTCCAGTTTTTCCAGGCATGGAATTCCCGTTCCGAAAGACTTTCTATATTTCAGATGAATCCTATAGGTAATCCATTTCTATTCTACAGCATGGTAGCAGCTATTTTTGCTCAACTTGCAGTACTATACGTACCATCCCTTCAGTTTATTTTCAGGACGCAGCCGCTTACTTCAAGTGAATGGATACATGTAGGAGTATCAAGCGTTACTATTCTCGCCATTATTGAGATCGATAAACTAATAAGAAGGAAGAGAAGTGAATCAAAATTTGAAGAACCCGAAACAAGGAAAACACTCAAACCGGCAAACATACTATTGCCATTCTTTTACTTTTTCCTGGCGTTATGGATTGCTTATGCATTTTTTAGACTTAAAAAAGAGAATGAAATTGTCTTTAGCATCGGCGGACGAAATGAAGAGGTTAAATATATCAGGAAACTTTTAAATGATTTTGAGGACAAAAATCGCATAATAAAAGTCAAATTGAATGTCCTTCCGGAGTCAGTTGACCAGCAGCACCATTATTACCGCAAGACTCTCAGAACAAAAACAACAAATATTGACGTCCTGACTATTGACACCACCTGGACTGCCGAGTTTGCATCAGCAGGATGGTTAGAGCCGCTCGGAAATTATGTTAACAGAAAACGAGGTGATACCTTTATTCCCGTAACAAATAAAACTGGTTTCCTTCAGGGCGATGTTTATGCTGTTCCATGGAAAGCTGATATTGGACTCTTATACTACAGAAAAGATTTATTGGACAAATATAATCTTTCACCGCCGGATACATGGAAAGCGCTTATAGACACATCCGGAAAAATTATGGACTCTGAACTAATTTATGGTTACCTTTGGGAAGGAAAACTATATGACGAGCTGGTTTGTAGTTTTATTGAATTTATCGGAAGTAATAATGGAGAGATTATTGATGATAAAGGAAGAATAGTCGTCAATTCTCCACAAAACAGGGAAGCATTAGATCTTATGCATGATTTAATATGGAAGTATCGTATATCACCACAAAGTATAGAAGAATCGCCAAGGAATCTCTTTCAACATGGCAAAGGCCTTTTTTTAAGAGATTGGACCCATGTATGGAATTTAAACCGGAGAGATCCCTCAATGAGAGATAAACTAGGAATATCTCAATTACCGGGATTTCCAGACGGCGAATCAAGCCCTGTTTATGCAGGCTGGCATCTTGCTATAAATGCCAGCTCGGCAAGAAAAGCACACGCCCGGAAACTGATTGATTTCTTATCGTCCCGTAATACGCAGAAGAGGCTGGCACTACACCTGTCGTGGGCGCCAACAAGAAGCGTGCTGTACAATGATCCCGGACTACTTAAAAGATTACCTTTTCTTCCAATAATAAAGGCATCTTTTCATAACATACAGGTACGTCCAGGTCTTCCCTATTATCAAGAAATCAGCAGTATTATACAAAGAGAGGTTAATAAGGTATTATCAAATCAGATAAGCAGCGAACAGGCATTACAAACCATTCAGACTGAATTAGAGCAAATAAAAAATGAATTTAAATAGAACTAACGTTCCCTATCTGTTTTTATTACCAGGCATAGCACTTGTATTAATTTTCAATTTTTTTCCATTTGTTAATACCATTTTACTTTCCTTTAAAAATGCAAAGTTAATCTTACCGGAAGAAACATTTTCCGGTATAAATAATTACAACGTAATTTTAACTAATTCACGTTTCTGGTATTCCGTATTTATCACCCTCCTTTACACATTTGTCTCAGTACTCCTTGAGACCGTGCTAGGTTTGGGCCTGGGGCTTATGATGAACCGTTTAACGCCAAGAAGCAGTTTTATAAGGATCCTTATTCTCATACCATGGACAATTCCTACAGTTGTAACGGCCAGGATATGGCAATGGATGTTCGATTATAATTTGGGAATCATAAATTATATCTTTGAGATTATAAAAATAGGCAGGATTAACTGGCTGGGAGAACCATCGCTTGCCTTCCTTTCAATCGTTATTGCAGATGTATGGAAAACAGCCCCATTCGTAGCCATTATTGTATTAGCAGGTCTTTCTGCCATTCCGCAGGATATCTATCAGGCATCAATCGTTGATGGTGCAAACAGCTGGCAGCGATTCCATTTCATCGTGTTCCCTTTGTTATTACCAATACTGGGGGTTGCCGTTCTGTTCAGGACCATAGACGCAATGAGAATATTTGACCTGGTTTATGTACTTACCGGTGGAGGCCCTGGAGGTTCAACGGAAACCTTATCTATTTATGCATATAAATTATTTTTTTATAAAGGTGATTTTGGACAGGGTGCGGCAACATCAGTAATTATCTTGCTTCTCGTTGCTGGTTTTGGCTATTTTTATACAAAAAAATCCTTTCAGAAGTAATAGGGCAATTCCATTAGTTTATAATAACAGATGTTTTTTGCATGGTTAATGATTTATCGTAATACTATTTAAAAAATTCATCTTGCTTGCCGCAACGCAGAAGAACAATAACATCGCTTTTAATCAAACACAGAAATCTATAGTCCTTGGTAATTCTCCCCTCAAAAATATCGCTAAATCCTTTTATAATTTCTCCCTTGGTTTTTTTGATATGTAATGATGGATGAAAGGGATGGAAAGGATTAGATGCCAATAATCTCAATGATTTTTCTGTTCTTCTTTTTATATCTTCGGGCAGTTTGCTAAAATCCCTTTTAAAGGGATCTGTCCTAACAATTTTCATGAATTTAGGTCTTTAATAAGATCGTCAACATTATCAAAAGCCTTAGCTTTCCCCTTTTTGTAAGCATCCAAAGCTTCTTTTGTCTTCTTTTTTCCTTTTAAAGATAAGGCCTGGCCTCTCTCTACAATGGCAAGAGGTTTTAAAACTATACGTGATTCTTTTAGTTCGGCCTCTAAAATTTGTCCTTCATTAATACCTAAAGCCTCCCTGAATTCTTTTGGGAGGGTTATTTGACCATGCCGTATCACTTTTACAACTGGCATTTTTAATTCTCCTTTTGTAAGTGTCTTTTTCATAAGTTTTTACACAATTCCGTAATTACGTAATCAGTATAAATGATTGAAATATTTTGTCAAGCTTTTAATTCAAAGATTTAAGCGTATAAAAATATTTCCATAATTAAAACCCTTTCTGGAATTGCCGGGACGGGTCACCGACCCGTCTCTACCTGCTGGTCCCAGTTTGGTTTTCTAGTTTACTTTACCTACCATAGCTGCTATTATTATAACCATTTCCACTGGATACTATCTTTAAAGCAAATTTATTGATGAAATACATTATATTTACAGACCTCGATGGGACCCTCTTAGACCACCATACTTACTCATTTGAAAGGGCTAAAGAGGCCCTATTGTTCACCAAAGAAGCTAAGATCCCCGTTATTATTTGCACCAGCAAAACTCAGGCTGAAATCGAGGTGTATAGGGAAAAAATGGATAATAACGATCCTTTTATTCCTGAAAACGGAGGGGCCGTTATTATACCGAAAGATTATTTTAAATCTCTCTTGGATAAAGCAAAAAACAATTATATA
>CAZPUD010000001.1:10160-56579 GCA_964589115.1 uncultured candidatus Brocadiaceae bacterium
CCCGTATCATATTATTACCAATGCCCTGCATGAAATAAAAAAAACAATAGGGACTACAATAAAGGGGTTCTCTGACTTAACCCCTGAAGAAATTTCAACTTTAACAGGTATTGATATTGGTTCAGCAAGGCGTGCTAAAAAACGCTCATACTCCGAACCAATAATTATAGAAGGAAACTCAGAAGTGATAAATGATATCAAAATGAAGGTATCCTCATTGGGATTAAACTTTTTGGAAGGCGGGCGCTTCCACCATATATTTGGTTCAACTACTGATAAAGGGAAGGCAGCAGATATTCTTATACACTTGTATAAAGAAAACATGAACGAACCGGTAACAACCATAGGCATTGGTGACAGCCTTATTGACCTTCCCATGTTAAAGGTAGTGGATATTCCGATTATTGTTAAAAAATTTTCAGGAAACTATGATAGAAGAATTCAAATCCCTAATCTCGTTTATGCAGACGGCATAGGCCCGGAAGGATGGAATAAAGCTATATTTACTATATTGAAACATCAGTAATACACAATAAAGAGGTGAATTATGGGAGACTTCTTTCAAAACGGAGAGGTTACAGTTCTTCACAGATTTAACACTACGACCCTGGAAAAAATCGAGGCAGATATTGAACAATACGCCCGATTAAGACCTGTAGCGCTTATCCTGCCAACTACACCAATTGAAATGAGGGGAACAGCACTCCCCAAAATTGTTGACCAGTTAAAGAATATCAAATATATCAATCAAATTATCGTTACACTGGGAAAATTCAACGAGAACGACTTTCGTGAGGCAAAAGATTTTTTCTCTGTGCTTCCTCAAGAAACAAAACTCATCTGGAATGACGGTAAAAGCATACAGAATTTATATAATCTCCTCATGGAAGAGAGAGTATCTGCCGGTGCAGATGGAAAAGGACGCTCTGCATGGCTTGCATATGGATATGTACTGGCCACAGACAAGTCTAAAGTTATTGCCTTACATGATTGTGATATTGTAAATTACGACCGTGAACTCTTAGCACGATTGTGCTATCCTGTTGTTAACCCTAACCTGGATTTTGAATTTTGCAAGGGTTATTACCATCGTATAACAGACCGCATGCATGGACGAGTAACAAGGCTCTTTGTTACACCATTTATCAGATCACTCAGAAAAACAGTTGGTTGTACTGATTTTCTGGAATATCTGGACAGTTTCAGATACCCGCTGTCAGGGGAATTTTCCATGGTAGCAGACCTTGCCAGGATTAACAGGATTCCGGGAGATTGGGGACTGGAAGTAGGTGTTTTGGCCGAGGTTTATAGAAATTGTTCAAAAAGGCGGATATGTCAGGTAGACTTATGTGAATCCTATGAACACAAACATCAGCCCCTTTCCGACGAAGACCAGAGTACGGGATTAATGAAAATGAGCATAGATATCGCCAAATCGATATATAAAAATCTGGCAAGTATGGGTATTATTTTCTCAACTGAGTATTTTAGAACATTGAGGGCTACCTATCAGAGAATAGCCCATGAGTTCATAGAGAAATATAATCACGACTCGGCAATCAACGGACTCTTCTTCGATCGTCACCAGGAACTTAAGGCCGTGGATGCCTTTACGAAGAGTATCAGTATTGCGGGAGAGCAGTTTCTGGAAGATCCTTCAGGCATTCCTTTTATACCTAACTGGAACAGGATTACATCAGCTATACCAGGTTTTTTTGGAAAGCTGATTGAGGCAGTAGAAGCAGATAATACAAGGATTATACATTAAAACTTTATATCAGGAACCACAAATTACACGGATTTCACAGATAAAAATTTCAAGTCATTGGATGGGTAAATGAGTGAATGGGTGGACAGTGTAGACGTCCCGATGTAGGCATCTGTACTGAAAGGGAAAATCCTATATACCTATCTGCATAAATTTATGTAATCCACGAAATATGTAGTTTCTATCTCTTTTTATTAGTTTGAGGTCTTACTTCGCTAGTACACTGTCAACATAATTATTAATAATAGATTGTATAGTATCTGTCATTGCGAGGGCGTTTTTCCCGAAGCAATCCCTTTTGAAGTATCCAGGAGATTGCTTCGGAAAAGACCCTCGCAATGACATGCTATACCTCTTTTGGTTATTCACGTACCGTTACAAATAATGTTGACAGTGTACCAGTTTATACTGCTAGTTTTTATTTATTGCATCATTGGTTAATTACTATGGAAATCTTAATGAAAAAATACCCTTCTGCGCTTCGTGAGAACGTGCATATGTGGATTAGAAAAATAAAGGACGTCAATATCCTGGTAGGCATACAATGTTATAACTGTGAGGATACTATTTCTCATGTTGTTTCAACATCTGCGGAAGGACTTAAAAAGCATTATCCGGATAAAAAGGTGGCCGTTTTCGTATCAGATGGAGGTTCACTCGATGATACACGTGAGAAGGCATATTCTGCTCCAATTCCGGAAGGTGTAGAACGCAGGGTGACTATTTACCGTGGTATACCGGGGAAAGGAACCGCTTTTCGCGCTATTTTTGAAGTCGCAAAATTGCTGAAAGCGGATGCAACGGTTGTCGTAGATGCCGACCTGAGAAGTATTACACCGGAATGGATTAAACTCCTTGCAAATCCCATTATAAGCAAACAGGCCGGCTTTGTGACACCCCTCTATCTACGCCATAAATACGACGGTACAATTACCAATCATATTGTTTATCCCATGACACGTGCCCTTTATGGGTATAAGGTACGCCAGCCAATTGGCGGGGATTTTGGGATTTGTGGTGATTTGGCTGCTTATTACATAAAAGAAGACGTATGGGAAACAGATGTGGCACGGTTCGGAATAGACATCTGGATGACCACCACTGCTATTAACGAGGGATTCAAAATCGCACAAGCACATCTGGGTACAAAAGTCCACAATGCCAAAGACCCGGCCCTCGATCTTGGCCCAATGTTCCGGCAGGTAGTAAGTACCTTGTTTTATCTTATGGGCAAGTATGTGAATCAGTGGAAAAAAACCAAAGAGAGTATAACGTTGGATACTATAGGAGTTCCTCATGAGGTATCCAAGATAGAGCCAGTATCTGTTAACTTTACCAAATTATTAGCGGAATTTTCTGAAGGTTTTGAACAATTTGACCCACTTTATGAGCAGGTCCTGGACGCAGAGAATTTTAACCAACTGTATGAAATAGTACGGGCATTTAAGAAAACAGGTGAAATACAATTTCCTTCAGATTTATGGGCAAGGATACTTTATGACTTCGCTTTTACATATTTTAAGTGGCAGCGAAACAGAAGAAGACTTGTCGATATATTGACTCCTCTGTACTTCGGACGTACTGCCGCCTATTGCAGGGAAGTAATAGAAAAAGATTCTTCAGAAGCTGAAGAAGTTATTGAAATGCAGGCGCAGGAGTTTGAAAAACAAAAGGCTTATTTATTACAAAAATATCAGAAATGACAACTATTCGATCATCAGGGTAAAACAGCACAGATACAGGATAACAATTCGAATTAGATATGAGACTGAAAGAACTCTTGGATTTAATAACAAAAAAAATCACTTTATTAAACATTAACAATATATTAAAAAATATTTCTGAACTCAAAAATATTACATCTGTTTTCAACTTGAATAAAATCCATACGTATGTTTCACGTCTTATTCCCCAACAACACAACATGCACGGTACGGTATTTCACAGGGTTGTCGGTGAGAGACTTTATAACCCGCTTATCTGGAAACCAACAAAGGAAGGTGTAGCCGGAGGATTATCAATCGGCATATTTATAGCACTCACGCCAACTATAGGAACACAAACGTTTCTTTCTATTATGGTTGCCTATTTTCTGCGTGTAAATATTCCTGCTGCAGTAATTGCCTGCCTGGTAACTAATCCTTTAACGGCGCCTATTATTTATCCTTTACAATACAAATTAGGAACATGGCTTATAGGAATACCGCATATAGATGAACTGGAGGATTACCCAGGCAGATTAAGAATCTTCTTCCGATACGCAAAACCGCTCTGGGTAGGCAGTCTCATTTCGGCAACCCTTAGTGCAGCATTTACCTATATAATAGTTTTTATTGCATGGGAAAGGGTTGCGGCATTAATAAAAGAAAAATTTGATATCAGATAGTTAAATTAGGCTGCCTTTGGCAGCGGCTAAGGTTGGTTCAATCTTGTAGATTGAACCATGCGTTTAGCATAGGCCTGTACGTTTTGGTTTATTCCAGGCATATGAAACATGCTAAACGTTTCGGTTCAATCGTGGACGATTGAACCAACTCTAAACTGACTCTGAAACTTTGAATTTCCTATACATTAAATTAGCCTTGCCGCAACTTTATTAATGTAGAGTGAAGTGCCACTTCGCTAGTTACGAAGCAATCACTTCGTTTTACAACTTCCGAAGGTTCAAGTTTATAACTTTGAACCCCATATTTTATATTGCCAATCTCGCCATTGATTAACCACAGCATCATTATCCATATAAAACTATGGGTTCAGGTTACAAACCTGAACCCGCCGAGATCGCACTCATAATCCAAATTTATCAACAAGATGTACCACAACCGATGTATCTTTTCCGCTGACCTGGAATTTAACCTCATCCCATTTTGGGTGACGTCTTATTTTTTGAACGTCAAGCATTGAAAAACCAATAGGTTCCTGAGGTATTCCGAGAATTCCACTCCGCTCTAATTTACCATTATTGTTAAGATCATGGTACGCAGAAAGCGAGTATACTCCAGGCTCCAGATTTTTAATCTTGTATATTCTAAAATCTTCTGTTGATTTAACAAGCTCTGCATCTATATCTTCATATCCTTTGTCCCGCTTCTCATGACATTCTTTATTATTACAAATCGAAAAACGTACAGGAGCTTCATTTTGATGTTTAAACCTGTCTACTTCAACGAGCACATCTTCTGCAAAGGCTCGAAAAGGAATAATGGCGAGTGTAACACTCAATCCAAAAAAGATTATTATTTTCATCATTGCCTCCTTAATATTTTCAATATCCATTTCATCCGCTTATTTAAGAATTAAAGAGTGGTCTTTTGCGTTAAGAGACCTATCCTTTTCTATACGTGCAGTTTTATGTTTATCCTTTTTTAAGGAATGAAAGATTCTGCCCTGTATACCACCAGTGGCTATAATATAAATTACTGAATAAATAATAATGATGGGCGAGAAGATGTCTAAAAAAGGTGACCCTATATGTAAGTCGTAAGAAGTAATCAACCAGTATACATTTGTATCAAAGAGATTCCTTATAACAAAAATTGTATACATCAGCAGGGTAACGGGTTTACCTATGAATAGATATTTACAGTAAACACTGCAAAAAATAAGAGAAGAAAACAACAACGTTACACCATTAAAAATATTGAGGATAAAAGATATCATAGTCTTATCACCGAAGTAAATGACCTCTAAACCTATCGATAAAGGGTACTTTGATACCATATATAGACTGAAACCCGCAATAGCTAAAAAAAAGTTCCTTTTTGACCAGATAATACAATTCTTTAGATATCTGATGGTTTCGAAACGCTGCCTGCGCCTCTCATACAAATAATCCATAATATGTGAAACAATATTTTCACTTGCAGACTTATTGAATAAATACGCGGCAGCAAACACAACAACCATCGCCGCGTCTCCATACATATCCGGCATACTCGGTGCATGGATATCATACCTGCTATTATAATCTCCAGGCTGAAGTATATTAAAAAAAATAAGGGCATTAAAAACATTTCCTGAAAGGAATCTTATATTAATCCCTATGAATGTTAATAGTGCACCTATTTGTAGTTTTCTTACCGATGAATTGATCATTATTAATGTTTATTAAAATTTGTAAAATCAGTCCTCACAAATAAAATTTCTTATACAACCTTTTAAACACCTATCCCATTTTTATAGGTATCCCATAAATGCGCATGAATTTTTTGAGGTACAAAATTAAACTTTTTATAAGACCACACCGTTACAGTAGATTGGATAAGTCCCATAAATACAAGAGCAGCTATCTTGGGGTCTGTCTCCTTTCTTATTAGCCCTAACTCTACAGCACTCGACAGCAACTTTTCTATCTTCCTTAGATACTTATGAATAAGTTGCGAAATCTTTTTGCGGATAACACTATCACTAAACTGCATAGCTCCCATAATGGCAATAAACGATGTCTCACGGTGTTCCTTAGCATACGTAAGATGTGCAAGAAGTATATTCTTTAAATTCTGAACAGGATCCTCTTTTACCATTGATTTATCTAAGGCATCCATTAAGGTTTCGTCAATATCGTCTATTAACATGCTCAGGATATCCCGTTTGTCCTTAAAATGACGATATATAGCCGTTTTGGTAGTGCCTATCCGGTTTGCTATTTCACTTATTGTAACATATTCAATACCCTTAGATGAAATAATATACCGGATAATCTTTACAATCTGCCTCCTTCTGATTTCTGTGTGTTTTCTCTTCTGCATAATGCATCCCTTGTAACTGTTCAACATGTTGTTAAATTATGGTATTATATTATTTGCAGTGGCTTATTGCAGTATGCCTCACCTGACATCAAGATTTATCTGTGCCACCCTGAAAATCTGCTTTAAAAAATAAATATTTACGTCTGTCTATATTAGATAATTTCCTTGCAAATATTATAAACAAGAGATTATAATATTTCAATGACATGTTTACGATAGTTAACTTATATACGATAGTTTACTTAAATAGTGGTAAAACACCCATTGCATAGAATGTAAAGTGGTACTCAAACTAATCCCCGGTTAAAGCATTTGTGGACATGCATCAGTAAAAGATTCGCCATTGAAATTCCTAAACGTCAAGGTAATACTGTACTATGATTTGGACAAAAGAATTATTAAAAAATTTTATTTCAAATAAGTTAAAAAACTTCAAACTTATTATCGTATCAAACCGGGAACCCTACATTCATAACTATGTGGGTGACGAAATTAAATATATCATCCCCGCCAGTGGGATGGTTACCGCCATTGACTCCATCATCCGTGCTGAAGGTGGTACCTGGGTTGCGTACGGCAGCGGTGATGCGGACAAGGAAGTAGTAGATAATAATGATCGCATAGCTGTGCCGCCTGATAACCCTCAATACACCCTTCGAAGGGTTTGGCTCACTCATGAAGAGGAAGAACGGTTCTATTACGGTTTTTCCAATAAAGCGCTTTGGCCGCTCTGCCATATTGTATATGTCAAGCCGGAGTTTAATGAATCGGATTGGCATGCTTACAAGTCGGTAAACCAGAAATTTGCCAATGTTATTCTTGAAGAGATTGGTGATGATAAGGCCTTCATTTTTATTCAGGATTATCATTTTGCCTTACTTCCCAGGATGCTTAAGAAAAGCCGGCCCGATCTGCTGGTAGCACAATTCTGGCATATTCCATGGCCTAACAGAGAGGCATTTCGCATATGCCCATGGGGCCAGGAAATCCTTGAAGGACTTTTAGGTAATGATCTATTAGGGTTCCATATTCAATACCATTGTAATAATTTTCTTGATACGGTGGACCGGAATCTGGAGTCAAGGATTGATTATGGGACATTTGCGGCTACAAGAGGCGGAAAAACAACATATATCCGTCCGTTTCCTATCAGCATAGATTATAATGAACTAAATGCAAAGGCGCAGCAAAAAGACGTCGAAGACGAAATGGCCCGTATAAAAAAAGAGCTTGGTCTAAAAGAACAGATTATTGGTGTAGGATTGGATCGTGTAGATTATACGAAAGGCATTACAGAACGTTTCATGGCCATTGACCGGTTTCTTGAAAAATATCCGGAATACAGAAATAAATTTACTTTTGTACAGGCAGGTACATTAAGCAGAATACATATTGAAGATTATCGCCATTATAATGACAAGATATACGATCTTGTAAATGAGATTAATCATAAATATCACATCGGAAGATGGACGCCCATACGGCTGTTAAAATCTCATTTTCACAGGATAAGCATTCAAGCCCTTTATCGGCTGGCGGATATCTGCATTGTCAGCTCACTTCATGATGGTATGAATTTAGTTGCAAAAGAGTTCATTGCATCCAGGTCCGATGAGCTTGGTGTGCTCTTACTCAGCAGATTCACCGGTGCAGCCTCTGAACTTACCGGATGTCTTCACATCAATCCTTATGCTACAGATTCTTTTGCAGAGGCAATAAAGACTGCCATTGAAATGCCGGAGGAAGAAAAGATGAAAAAAATGCAACGCCTTCGGGAGCAGGTACGCGAGCATAATATCTACTACTGGAGCCAGAATATCATCAACGAATTAACCAAACTGCAGCGATGAAATACCTTTTTGATAACATTCAAACTATTCACGAACGTATTCATGCCCGCCGCAATATAATTCTTTTATCTGATTATGATGGTACTTTAACGCCTATCTGTGAACATCCGGACCTCGCTATACTTTCAGAAAAAGTCAGAAAACTCTTAGAAAAATTCGCTGCTCATAATATATTCCTTTTGGGGATTGTAACCGGACGGTCCATTCAGCAAATAAAAAAATTCGTTAATATTCAGAAGATAATTTATGCTGCTAATTATGGAACAGAAGTAGAAGGACCCGGAATACGCTTCATAAACTCTGAGGCACAAAAATCACGTTATATCCTCTGGCACATTTACCTGCGGCTCTTTAAATCATTAAGGCATATTGAAGGAATCCATATAGAAGATAAAGGACTTTCAATCAGTCTGCATTACCGGTTAGTAAAAAAAACTACTGATTTACAGTACATCACAAAGATACTTAATAGTATAACAAAACCTTTCTTAGAGAAAAAAATGATATCCCTGGATACCGGAAAGATGGTTCATGAAATACGGCCACCGGCAAAGTGGAATAAGGCCAGCATAGTCACGTGGTTATTAATCAATTATTTCCCCTCAGAATTCCAGAAGGATGCCCTTCTCATTTATCTGGGAGATGATAAAGCTGATATAGAGGTATTTACCACACTGAAAGGTAAAGGGTTAACGGTTTTTGTAGGAGATCCGGCAGTTACCTCCACGGCTGATTACTTTATCCATTCCCCTGAAGAGGTAGAGATTTTTTTAGAATATCTCTATGATCAAAAGGTATGCAATCTTAAATAGTACCAATATTCTTTTTCAAAAAGATTTATTAATATGTGACCGCAGATAAATAAACCAGAACACTATACCAATTAACATAACCCCGCCTACAATGTTTCCCAGGGTAACCGGTAAAAGATTGTTTATAAAAAAGCCTTTCCAGGTAAGTTGAGATAAGTCTAGTACCTTTCCTGCCATTTTTTCTGCAGCTTCAACAACAAAGGTATTTCCTCGTAACATTACACCCATCGGTACAAAGTACATGTTTGAGACACATTGCTCGAAACCACTGGTAACAAAACCTCCGATAGGAAAAAGAATCGAGATAATCTTATCTGCTGTGCTCCTTCCACTAAAGCATAACCAAACAGCGAGGCATATCAATGCATTACAAAGAACTCCGCATGTAAAAGATGTTTTAAAAGACAAATTAACTTTTTTATGGGCAATAAGCAGGGCTTTCGCACCAACCATATTATTGAAAAATTCCCACTGATGCGTTTTATACATCCAGCACACCATTATGATGCTGCCTGTTAAATTACCAATATATATGATAACCCAATTTGTGAGCAGTTCATACAAGGTAACCTTTTTGCCAGCAAAACCTATAACACTGAGACAGTTACCGGTAAAAACTTCCGCACCGCCGATAACGGCTAGTATAAATCCAAGAGAGTATACAATCCCTTCGATAAGAGAGGACAATCCAAAGTGAAATGTTGAATCACTTATTACCAATGTGGAAAATTGTGCACCGAAGCCGAGGTAAATCCCGGCCAAAATACCAAGGAGAAAGGTATTTGAGGAGCTTAATTTTGCTTTCTGTACCGCTAAATTATCAATTCTTTCCGCAATTCTGGATGGTGTATAGGCATCTATATTTATTACCCGGACAGGGCCTTGATTGTTATCTTCTTTCATCCCGATCTTTACTTTTCAGCAAGACATAGATAAACTATGACTCATTAATAAAAATCTTTTGTATCTTCAATTATCAGTTTTGAAAAGATTTTTTTACTTTAGTTTTGTTAGCTACAAATACGGATAAAACACGGACTTTTGACAAATCGTTTGTAGAGACGCAAAATTTTGCGTCTCTACCATTACATTCTTTTTACCAGGAAACCAAGACCCATGAACCTGGAAAACGGGAACTGTGATTTCTGTTCAACCAGTGTTAATCCGTAGCCCAATATTAAATCACTATAAAGAGATCAGAAAGTTTATGGGAGATTTTAAGGAACTACCAACCTCTCGATTCAAACTCATATGTGCGGTGGGATGTGTCTTTGGTCATTCCATGTTCGATCAGTTTCCAATAATCCTGCTCTTTTTCATATGTAATCTTATAAGAATAATCTACCATCCTCCATCGCCAGAAAAAGAAGTGTGATATACCTGTCACGAATATATCGAGACGTTTCGCTTCAGGGGCTACGTCCTCAAACATTGCAATACAATGCTTTGTTGTTTTGGGCGCCAGTTCGCCTTTTGCAATAACGGCATACTGGTATTTTTTCCCTTCTTTATAATCATCATCTAATTTTGCAGCGTATTCCACAATTTCAGGATAATAAATATCCGGGTACTTCTCTCCCGTATCCGTCATCATAAATACTTCAATAGGTACCAGTATTGGTTTGTCAATAGTATTCCCGATATTATAAAACCATATTATGTATCTAACCTCTCCTCCGGTTCCTTTATTATGTACATAGCTTTTAGGCGCACTCCATGAGAAGTCAAGCTGGGAGGCATAGGCTGCCTGATATGTACATATACCGAGTATAAATCCCAAAATAATGATTTTAAATCTCATAAAACTACTCCTTCTTTGATATATGAATTTGTTCTTTTTGCTCTCTCCTCTGCTCTACAATAATGAGCCGTGTTGCCTTGTATACATAATCGCCCATAGCTGTACCGTCATTGTCCGCCTCAAGGCCCATAGCATAAAACCTTACCGGGTTTGCCACGAAGGAGTCCTTTGGAGGGGCTTGCCACTTTACATGCCAGTATCTTTGTTCTGTCCCCTTTTTCGTATGAGTTGCATAATTTCCATTCGCTTCTATCTGCGTGTCTTCGTCATCTCCTACATTAATAAAGGTACCAACCATCCGGTTATAATATCTGTCTTGCGCACCAATCTGAAAACCGTGAAAATCTGTATCTGTCTGTTTAAAAGAAACAAGAATATCTACAATATCTCCCGGTTCACACTTATCCACTACAAATAACATAAACTTACCCTTTCCAGCGCCAACGGGATATTGATAGTGACACCCCAACACACCACAGGTAAAGTTATCAGGAGGATAGAGCTGCCAGTTAAGTCTGTCAAGTCCACCACCAAGACATGCAAGGGGAGCACCGTCAGAGTGCGCATACAATGATTTGGAGGACATAGTTGATATCAGTATGCAGAATACTATGAAACAAACCCTCCTTAATTTCCTTACCGGAGATATTTTTTTATCAGAACTATTATATTCCTTTAAGGCAAAAAGACATATATTTTTCATATTTTAATCCTTTTTACTTAAATGCTGTTGTCTTTGAGATTTCTTTAATCAGATCTATTCCATAACCTATTGGAACACCAAAATTGGAACCCCGAAATCCAGGGAAGATTCCGTAGCTAATTCCAATTACCTTTCCTTTTTTATTAAAAATGGGTCCTCCGCTGCCTCCTGAGGTAGTTTGTGCGTCATAAACAATTCTATTCTTCATGATATCACTTAAATGACCTTGTGTGGGAAGTGGCCTTATTAACCCCCAATTTGAAAGCTCTTGTACCAGTGGAATAAATGGCATGTTAAAGAGTTGTTTTACCATATCAGGGTCCGTCTTTGCAAGGATGGCATTAACGCCGGCAGGATAACCTAATAGTACAACAGGTTCCCCTACTACCGCACCGCTTCCGTCAATGTCCAATTCAAGTACGGGTATTTTTGCGCTGCGAATATCGATCCGGAGCAATGCAGCATCCACCTCATCAGAAACCAGTTCTACTTTTAATAGGAATGGTTCTTTAATACCAGGGAAATATGCCCTAAACACTTCAAATTTCGCCTTAATCGTGGGTCCTAAATGAATATAAGGAGACATATTCATTTCCCACCACGGCTCGGCAATATGTCGATTAGTAAGTACGAGACCATCCTCACTTACTAAAAAACCCGTGCCCGTGTACTCATTGATTCCCCGCGGCCCCTTGCCCATCATCGTGAGTGTTTCACCCGTTTCTTCATCAAAGAAATAAAAGGTACCTTGAATGAGGCAAACACCGCCGCTATATTTCTTAATTATATTCCCGGCAATGGTTCTCTCTATTTCAAAACCATGCACCTTTTCTACAGTTTTTGTCAACTTTATATATTGAGTATAAAAAAATACCGTTAAGCTGCCAAGGGCAATTACCAAAATTGTAATACCACATATCTTAGAAAAGTGAGAAGACTGGGTAAGGGCCTCCCATATAAGCTGCCGGAAAAACGCCGTTGCCGTAGTAAGTCGCCCTCTTTGAGAAGTTCTGGCAACATACAGGGAGTCTTCCAGCATCTCAGTCCATGGTTTGCATACATCCGCCTTGTCTTGCTTAATTCTAAACCTTACTTTAGGGCCACCGGTACCAAACTCGATTAGGTCACCATCTTTAAGTACAGTTTCATTGATAAACCTGTTATTTACCAGTGTACCTTTTGAACTTCCGCAATCACGTAATACATAATCGCAGCCTTTTAACTGCATATCAGCATGGTGATTGTATGTACTTTTATCTATTTCCGGATCAAAACGAAGGTCATTTGTAAGATCAGTACCGATAGATATCTTTTCTGAAGCAAAAACCTCTGTATTTCCACGGTGACTGCCAGACAGATGAACAAAAACGGCCTTCAAAGAATATTTTTCCTTATTATGTTTTTATATTCACGGATTCCGTGCTCATTGGTTGTTCTAAGATGTTGTGTCCATTATACAATTGTGATGTTATATGTCAACTTCATAAGCCAAGCCGTTTCCTGATCTCTTTAAGCATTTCAACAGCCTCTATCAAATGAGGTATTGTTGTTCTATTTGTACCCATTCTCTCCCATTCACGGCTTTCTTCTATATCGAATGCCCTGGATATAATAAATATGTCCGGATTGTATTCTCTTGCAAATTGAATGGCTATTTGTTTGGTTCTTACATCAGGTAATGCTAAAATTAATATCGCTGCTTTATGTACATTCGCTATCTTTAGAACTGCAGGATTAATCGCATCGGCATAAATATATGGACATCCTAACTTTCTAATTTCATCTATTTTTTTCGGGTCATGTTCAATTATTAATATACTGCATTTATCTTTTAGTTCTTTAACGAGGAAACTTCCTGTCCTTCCGTAACCACAGATAATTATATGACCTTTAAGATTGAATTTATGATCATCACGTTCACTATAATCTAATGCACGGTTAAATAATAATCTTATGTAAGAAAATTTATTCAGGATTTCGTAAATACGTTCCTTATTATTTGCAAAAAAAGATGTCATCAGGATTGTAATGAGAGTAACAGCAATCACAGAAGAAGAGAGCTCTTGTGGAACATGTCCATATATTTGTCCAACAGTAAGGAATATAAATGAAAATTCTCCGGTATGCATAACTAACATAGCGACATTCATACTTGTTTTAGAACTGTATCCGCATAATTTAATACTTATAATCGCAGTAACAAACTTTCCAATTACCACAATCGCAACTATTGCCAGAATAAGATGAATTTCCCTGAATAACAACATAGGGTTAATCAACATACCCATTGATACAAAGAAAATGACAACAAAGATATCTCTTAGAGGTTGCAACTGCGTTGATATTTCTACATTGTATTTTGCTTCTGACAACATAAACCCGGCAACAAAAGCACCCAATGCTACAGTAAGACCAAGGGTATAGGTGGATAATGGAATACCAACAGCTATAATAAATATTGACAAAAGAAACATTTCTCTGTTACTTGACTTTACAATGAATGTCAGCACTTTAGGCAAAACTTTTCTGCCTACAAATACAATAAAATAGACAAGCAATAAACTCCCGAGGGCGACAAATATAATGTCTAATGGTTTACCCTTTTTTATTGCTTCAAAATTTGATATAAAAAATACCATCATCACAACCATCAGATCTTGTACAATTAAAAAACCCGTCGTAATCCTCCCATGTAAGGTATGCATTTCTCCCTTATCAATAAGTATTTTCATAGCTGTCATTGTACTACTGATCGCCAGAATCATTCCCAATAATAAGGCGCTATATAAACCCCAACCCAAATATACCGACAACGAGAATCCCAGTAACATCATCACTATAATTTGAATCATGCTTCCTATAATGGAAGCTTTCCAGATTGTTTTTAATTTTGAAAAGTTAAGTTCTACCCCCTTTACAAACATCAGCAGCGCCACACCTACTTCTGCCAGGGCCTCTACTTCATGTACCTTTTTTATCAGCTGGAACCCATATGGTCCAATTAACATCCCTGCAACAATGTAGGCAAATACAACTGGCAGCTTAAACTTATGCATGATGAAACCGATAAAAAAAGAGGTGGTAATAATAATTGTGATATCGGCTATTAATGTTAGTGATTGAATATCGTGCATGTGTAAATTAGGCCTTTGGTGATTTTTTCGATGATGAAGAGTGAAGTACCACTTCGCTCATGATGAAGCAATCGCTTCATTCTACAACTTTGAAATTCCTAAGCGTTAAATTAAGCTGCCTTTGTCAGCGACTAAGGTTGGTTCAATCTTGTAGATTGAACCATTCGTTTAGCATAGGCCTGTACGTTTTGGTTTATTCCAGGCGTATGAAACATGCTAAAAGTTTCGGTTCAATCGTGGACGATTGAACCAACTTTGAAATTCCTTAACATTGAAATAACGACGTGATTCGAATGATTTGCTCTGGTATATGGAAGAATTCTTGTTTGCTATATCCGTTAACAGCATACAACTTCTATTTATTTTTGTATCATAAGATACCCTCACGGCGATAACACTCGTCCTTGAGTACACCGATAAAAGGAAGATTCCGGTATTTATTATTGTAATCCAGTCCATACCCAACAACAAAATCATTCCCAACATCAAAACAGTAATATTCCGGTTGAATATTGTACTGTCTTCTACTCAGCCGGTTTAAAAGAACACAACTCTTAAGACTCCTTGGATGATATTTTCTGATATCCTCCAGTATTCTCTTCAAAGTAGTACCCGTATCAATAATATCGTCAACCACTAATACATGTTTATTTTCTATATCAATCTTAAATTGGCGTAATATCTTAGTCTCTCCTTTTGGAGAAGTAGAGTCAACATAGGTGGCAGCATCAACGGTATCTAATCTAATAGGGAAGGGAATTAGGCGGATCAAATCTGCAAGAAAAACGAGGCTTCCGTTGAGTATAGCAATAATTGTACACTCTTTGTCTTTATAATCATGAATCAGTGTCTTCGATAACTGATGCAACTTTTTTTGGATTTCCTCTTCATTAATCAATACTCTATCAATATCTTTTTCCACTTTTTGTTTCCCCCAATTTTATTTCTTCTGTTTTTCTTTTGAATCATCACCGCTGTGTTTCATAATCAAGCGTCTTGCACGGAACGTAAGAAACCAGCTTAGCGCTATAGCCGCCGGGACAAAAATAACTTTCATTGTTGCTAAAGAAATATGGATAATATGACTTGCTTCTAAGCTCTCAAAAATGAACTCGGCCAGATGGATAGTGTAATATGAAAGGACGATTACTGATAAGCCTTCAACGGTATGTTGCATTATCATCTGAGTCCTTGCCGTCTTATCCATACTCCTTTGAAGCTCCAGATTTTGTTCCTGTAAAGTGAGGTCTATTTTCGTTCGTAATATGGTAATCAAATCCACCATTTCCCTCCGTATACCATCAATACGCATAAATAACCGCTGGTATTGGCTGCATAGATTATCAGCCTTATCTAAAAAGGATCTGGAAAGTGTAGGATAATTCATTTCACCGGTGTTTTCTCCCCAATCATTAAAAACCTTCTGTATTGCATCTCTTTTCAGGAGGGTATCGTTCATACGATGACGGGATTCCTCTGCAATACCAGAGATTTCTCCGTAGTTATTGCTCAGCCCATGCAACCACTCTTTTAACGCCTCAGGACTCGATTTAGGCAAATTCATGCTAATAAGGCACATTTTGGCCACGATTGATGAATCCAGTTGATTTAGCTTGTCTTCAGCTAAAATATATCGCTGTCTTTCCATATTCAGAAGATGATGGTTTACCTCCAACGTTACGATATCTTCCACAATCTTTTCAAATACATAGTTATCGGCTGTTATGATAAATGTATCTTTACCAGCCTCATTCGTTTCAAGGTTTGCAATTATTTTAGATCCGTTGTAAACATGGCACATATGTTTTTGCCCGGTCAAAAAGGATTGTAAGTCTTCTTTCTCATGAACACCATCTGGTACTATTATATCGCACTCAAAAAGCTTGTTTTTTTGTTCTGTAAATTCTATTTTCCGGAACAAATCTTCAATCTGCATATTCCCTTCACCAATCGTGGTACATGAGATTTGGTACGTATATATATCGGCACCATCATTCAACTTTGCAACAACTTTTAAATCATTTATTACTGCGATCATGCGAGCGGTATTTTCATGCCAGAGAATAGCGGAGGTATCTTGTTTCAGCGCCCTTACTATTTGCAGGAAATTATCTTTAGCCTTGTCTTTTTCCCTTGTATCCTGTAAAAAACCTATTGTCTTTATATGTACCTTACAGGAAAGCAATGGCCTCTTAGCTGTTATCTCAACTATCTCTTGTTTGGCAAATTCATCCTTTTTTTCGGTTATTTCACTACGCTCCCTTGAGTCCGGAATATATAGAGGTAAAGACTGATCACCAGAGATGAAGCGGTCTGATACAAAAAGCGTACAATAACACCTCCCGTTCTTTTCAACGTCTAAAAAACAATAAGAACACGGACAGATGATATCACAATCCAGTTGATATTTTCCGGTAGCCAACCGGCAAGGACATGCCTTGTATCCATAGCGTTTCTCATTAACAGCAAGTCCCCATAATATATCATCTACCATTTTTTGGTCTGGATTAATTTTGTACCCATGGTTCTTTGCTTCTCTATCCAGCCATTCGTGCATTTTTTTAATAGTCTCACGGTAGCCCTTATCTTCTTTATACGAACAGGCATCAGGTTCAATACCTGCTATTGTACTCCCCTTTTGTTCGTCTTTTTGAATAGTTAATTTCAACAGTTTTCTTAATTTTGACTCGTGGAACCCAATTACACAAGCACCATCGACATAGATTACTGGAAATGAACGCTGTTTACTCAGATGATAAGCCTCTTTAACTGCATTTTCCTGCTCGCTCCCCGTCAGCAAATCCACCACGACAGACCGATAATTGATGTTGAATCCCTTCAAAAAAGATTCAACTTTATCACACCAATGACATGTTGATATTCTGTAAACTTTTATATCCATATTAAATCAGGCCTTTTCAGCTACTTATTTGAAGGCTATACATTGCCGACGCTTCGGTGAATCCTCTCACCGGAACAAATTACCATACGTGCAGGTTTTTCGGTGTGAGGACACACCGAAACATCACACGGGTTTGAAATTCCTAAACGTTTAAATTATGCCTCCGGCATCTTTTTATACCATCCTTTTGTGGGTTCAGGTTTGTAATTTGAATCACATGTTTTATATTGTCGATTACGTTGCCAATTACTCACAACGACAATATCCATATAAACCATTGGGTTCAGGTTACAAACCTGAACCCGCCGGAATTTGCCCAAATAGGAAACAAAAGAAACGTTTTGAATTGTACAGGGCAAGGGCGAACACAAGGTTCGCCCCTACAATAAACATTGGAATTCCTTATGCAAGCCTTCTTATATCATAATCTCCGCCTATTTCGATTAATTCAAATATTACCCCACACATACGACATCGGGCATGTTCGCCAACCCTGGGTTTTTTCCCAAAACTGACCTCCCATCCGCATACAGGACAATAAAATCTTACTTCGTGGTCACCGTCACGGATAGATTGTATTATCCTTTGAAGACCATTGACGTGCCCGGTTTCCGCCTTAGCAAATTCTATAAACATTTCCTTCAATTTAGGATCATGGACTTTTTCTGCATATTCATTGTAGATGCGTACTGCATCCTTCTCAAACTCAAGGTCTGTTTCTATCATCTTAATAATTGATAAATATCCATTATGCATCATTTTCCTCAATCTTATCACTACCGCTTCCAATTAATCGAGCGATATGCTCTCTGATAATCTTTTCATGATCAATCTCATTTCTATGCAGCCCTTCTAATAATGCATGGATTTTTGGATCTTTCACAATATCGTGTTGTTCGTGGTATCTCTTATTAGCCTCAATTTCCAGGGCGAGGGCATGCTCAAGTATCTTTAAGTCACTTTCCTTATTGCTGTTTTTTTGAACAGGACTCATCGTTCTCTCCTTTCCATTGTAAGCTGCCTTACTATACGATCTTCTTCCATGGCTTCTTCAGTCCTTCCAAGCTTATTATAAATAATAGACAGAATACTATGTGCTTTTTCTGACTTCGGGTTTAACTGAACGGCCTTCTTAAGCGATGCAATGGCTTCATCAAACATGTCTTTTTTATAATAACAAACACCTAAAAAATAATGACCTTCCTCCAGATCAGGATTAATCTCTACCGCTTTCTTAGAGGCGTTAAAAGCCTCCTCGTTCTTTTCCATCAGGCTATATGCAACTGCTAAATAAAGATGTGCATCGGCCTCTTTTTTGTCATTTTGGGCAGCAAACAAACTTATTGCCCTTTTATATTCGGAAATTGCTTCATCCATCATCTTATTAGCTACATAAGCAAAGGCAATATTATAATGTGCCTTAGGGTCTTCCGGATTTACTGCAATTGCATTTTTCAATTCAGCTATCGATTCATCGATCTTACCTTTCGCATAGTAAACAATTCCCAAATGAAAATGGGCATCATAATGATCGGGGTATTCTTCCAACGCCTTTTTAAACTCTACGATTGCCTCGTCATACTTCCTTTGCTCATAGAGGGCAAGCCCTTTTCTATTATAATAATCGGCCTTACTCCCGCAACCTATCATAATACAACATATTAAAGGCATCAGCCATTTCGTGTATGCAAAAATTATCTCTTGTTTTACCATAACTCTATCCTATTTTGTGTAATGATAACGAATATACTTTTTTATTTAAACAACTTATTTTTAAGATGATAAAGTATATTTCTTATAAAATCCTATATTCTTATAAACTAAATTAGCCGCTAAAAAATTAGGGGCTTCATTACCTGGGTTTGGTTTCAGTTCAACAATATCAAATCCCACTACTTTTCTTTCCTGATACACTTTACGCAGGAAATCAAGCGTCCGGTACCATCCCAAACCACCAGGAACAGGGGTGCCTGTAGCTGGCATAATAGCGGTATCCAAACCATCCACATCAAGAGTGATATAAACATATTCTTCTAAAGTGCTTATTGCTTCTTCATGCCAATTATCGTTATCATGTATGTCCTTTGCATAAAATACTGATAAAAGGTCTCTATTTTTTTTTAAAAAATCCAGTTCTTCTCTTGATACAACCCTTATGCCAAAACTAGTAACTTTACATTTCAAATCATCAACAACCCTCCTGGATATACTTGCATGACTATAGCGGGTGCCGCCAAATTTTTCCATCAAATCAAGATGTGCATCTAGTTGAAGTACAGATAGCTTCTTATGTTTTTCTCTATAGGCTTTTATTATACCTTGTGAAATAGAGTGTTCACCACCTAATGTAACAAGAAATTTATTATCTTTTACAATTTCTCTACCTGCTTGATACACAGCTTCAATTACCCTTTTTGGGTCTGTATGTATTTCTTCTACATTGAGCGTTCCAACCGTAAAGATGCCTACAGAATAGATATCACCTAACTCGTCATCATAAGGTTCAACATTAACAGACGCATTTAAAATTGCATTGGGCCCAATTTTTGTTCCCGTTTGATATGTAGCCGTTCCGTCGAAAGGTACTCCCATAACGATAATTTTTGACCGTTTATAGGCATCGTTATCGTTTTTAAAATTATAAGGAAACGCTCCAAATTGTTGTGAACTTAATACAAATTCCTTAACTCTGTTCAACATTGATATCTCCGGCACATTAACAAAGATTAAAATGTATATAAAACAAAAAAGGCATCTTATTAAAGATGCCTTTTTGTTTCACGCAGATGTACAAACATCATATTTTGTTAGTGCTTGGTCTCGCGTCTCTTCTTCCATATTGCAGCACCAAACATTAGCACTGCGACAATTCCTATAATGCTTCCGACGATACCAGCAATATTTTTTCTTCCTTTTTCTTCCAACAACTTATGAAGCTGTTTTCCATGTTTAAGTGCTTCAGCCTGGCTTTCCAGGATATTAATCTTCTGATACACTTTAGCAGCACCGTACCACCAGGCAATATCCTGCTGACCATGTGCAACACCTTTATATGCATGGGCCTTATCACCGAACCACATATCAGCATAAGTGATTTCGATCTCCGATGGATTATTCCTTCCTGTTGCAAACAACCCATGCAGACCAAGGATCGGCCCGATAACCGGTACCTTTCCGGCCTTTGTTTTAAAGGCCTTGTATACAGATTCACCTAACAATCCAGGCCCAAGCGCATCGGCAAGTATATCACCGAGCGGGAAGATATCCCTTTCTTTGATAGGCACTTCAAAGGCATCCAATGCTACAATTTCGTCTAAAATGGCCTGAGCCCTATCCTGTAGTCTCCACATTTCAAACATGAAATCGTCTAAATTCTCACGGTATAAACGGGCAAACCTGGGGCTGTGACACTTACTGCATACAGCAACCCACTGTTCTGACCTCTTTTTATTCTCAGGAGAATATATATCAAGTCTGTAATTTAGTGGAGGAAGATTTATCCCATGCGGATAATCTTTTAAAGATGATTTGTAATCTATTCCCTTCGGTGGAACGGTTCCCATCCTCCATACACCCTTAGTTACAGGATTATGTGCGAATGTCCCATCTCCCTGATCAAAATGGCAGAACTGGCACGTCGGTGTTCTATAATCTTTACCTGGCACAATTTCTGCTAATGGTTTCTCCCAATCCCAATGTTCACCTTCAAGATGATAAATATATCCCATTTTCGATTCACCATAGGATTCAGCGTCAGGGTGGTCAAAACCCATGTGACAGCTCATACATGCCTCAGGTCTTCTACCCTCCGATGCAGCAAACTTATGCCGCGTATGGCAAATATTACATCTGTCTGTAGCATGACAAAGATCGCAGCCAAACTGTGCTGCTGGATACCCCCTGCGGAACATTTCCGGGTACCATGGTGGAATGACGTTAGCAGGAAAACCTTCTATATGGTTAGGACGGCCTCGATGCGCTTCGCTCATAAATTCAGTTGTCTGCTGAGGATGGCACTCACCACACGTTGCAGGGGTAGGCATAACGAGTTCTTTATGATCCTTTCCGTGGCAATCACTACAGGTTACCTCTTTAAGTTCCCTTCCGATCAATTTTTCAATTTGCTGGGTTTTCTCAGCAAATTTTGGATTTTTCCGTAAGTTTGCATGGGTAGATTCCCTCCAATCATTTACAAACCCTGGAGTTACCTCTTCATGACAAGCAACACAGTCCGATGGTTTGAATCTTTCCAGCAATTGATCATAATATGTCCCATCTGGTTTTACATAATGTCTAACTGGAAACCAATACATTTGTAACGGCACAGGCTTATAAACATTCTGCCATGGACCACCCCCTTTCTCCAATCCAACATTATTAACAAACCAATCTTTTAACGTATCGGTAGGATACAAAATATCATAATAATTGACGGCTTTTTTTTGCATTTCTTTTAATTCAGCTTCAGACTGTGCGTGTGTGTTCTTAGCCTGCCAACCCCATATAAACATAGGAATGGCCACTAAAACAACACCCAATTTTAGCAACTTCATTTTTTGCCTCCTCCCCTTAAAACCAGCAGATGTCATTAGTGGATACTATAATTTTGCTAATTATGTTCTGCATTACAGATCATATAGAATTAATAAATTTTAGGTAACAATTTTGATGTAGAAGCTTCTTTTTCTGATGAACTTGTCTTGTAAGGAGTCGTATGCTCCGGGAAAAACCATTCATCAGGTCCGCCCCTTTCTTTGAAAAACTTTAGCCTCATCTCATGGTTGCGAGTATGATGACAGGGTCCGCATATGTTAAATGTCGTTCCATATGTACCGACCTTAGCTATTTTCTGACCTTCAGGTGCTTTTCCAATATCCATAAAATAGCTGAATACCTCTCCGGCGCCATGACAAGCCTCGCAGGTAACACCTTCTTCTGTGTATGTACCAGTTGTTTCATCATAACCTGTTGTATGGCACTTCAGACAGGTCTTCCTGTATTCCTCATTTCCAGCTATATAATCTGGAGCCGACTTCACATGTTCAAAGGTTTTAAACTTAATTCTCTGCCACCTTTCAACATGCGGCGATGTCAGCCCGGTATGGCATTTGAGACATTTTTGACTGCCGACATAAATAGCCTTATCTCCCGTAATACTGTACTTTTTAAAACTACCCATCTCGACTCTTTCGTTGGGATCAGCTTCTTCTGGGGTTAATGTTGCCAATTCTTCCCAAAATTCAAACATGTTTTCAGCAGTAGCTACCCTCTGCATCATTTGTCTCTTGTGATAATATATTCCCTCGTGTGCACCTTCTTCATCTAATGCCCTACCATTTCCACCGTGACACACCGTACAGCCATATACATCAAAAGGCAGGTCTCTTGAACTGGGATGTCTGGATTTCAATTTCTCCTCATCGATGTGACATGTCATACATCGGTCTACTTTATCCCCGTTCTGCTGCTTTGCCCAGCTGTAGTCTCCCTTTAAGAGAATTTGCTTTACCTCATAAACCGGATTTTTCATTGCCGCCCAACGTCTCTCTAACAGCTCCTTCTCTTTTACCGATGTAGCAGCCAAGAATTCATGCTCGGTTTTTACCGCTTGTTCTTCGTAATACTCCTTTTGGTATTTTTTCCATTTCGGATCAAACTCGTCTTTAATCCACATGGAAGAGCCTATAAAAAACAAGGCACTTAAGACGAAAAATAGAAATTTAATTTGTAAGCTCATAAATCACCCGTTCTAGAAATGCTCAATGTTAAGTATTATGAAATGAATCATATGTTGATCCAAGGTGTGGCAATAATATATTTAACATTAAACGCTAATCGAAAAACCATCTTAATCACTGTACCTATCATGGTAAGAAGGAGACCCATCGTAATGGTATACCTAATGATACCGAGCTTCAGAAAAAAGTCTCTTTTGACAATTGCAGGAAGGACTAAACCAAAGAAATAAAAACCAAGCATAAATGCGATTCCCACAGGTAGTGGTAAATCGTGCATCGGCGGCGGGGTGGGGAAATCATGTGTCCACTCTTCCCACGGCCAGAAAAATGACCAAAAGGGGCCACGAAGTGCGGTACCGATATAGATCAAAACATACCAAAGCACATACCCGGCGACGAAAGTAGTTACTGCAAACTTCCTTTCCTTAAATGTATAATAACCATTTCCTTTAGGGTTATTGTCCAAATAAGGAATAAGTATTAAACCTAGAATGATAATGCTTGGTAATACAACACCAGCGTACCATGGGTCAAAATAAACCAGGGCCTCTTGTAAGCCTAAGAAATACCATGGTGCCTTTGCTGGATTTTCAGCCTGACCAGGATTTGAGAGTTCTCTTAACGGAGCATCTACAACATAAGAATAAAAAAGCAAGCCTACTGTAACAAAAATTGCCGCCAAGAATTCTTTGGCAACAAGATTGGGCCATGTAAATACCCTATCGTCTTTAAATTCGACCGTTCCTTTCTTTTCCTCCCTTACTTCCATAGAACCACTCCTCAGAATTTCTTCAAACAATAACAAGAATACACGAATCTAATAAATACTATAGTGGGCCTGAAATACCACCATCTTTGCGTACTCTCCAGAAATGAACCATCATTAACGCAGATGCCATTACTGGTATTGCAATACAATGCCATACATAAGCCCTTAACAAGGCCGGGGCTTCAATCATTGTACCCCCTAATAAAGCGAAACGAATGTCATTATCGGGTCTCATCCCCAATATATACGCAAATGGCCCTTCATGACCTAAAAACGGTGTTGCACGAGCCATATTTGTACCAACCGTAATAGCCCAGTATCCAAGCTGATCCCAGGGTAACAAATAGCCCGTAAAACTCAGTAAAAATGTGAGCACCAATAAAATCACCCCTACAACCCAGTTAAATTGCCGCGGTGGTTTATATGACCCCGTTAAAAATACCCGGAACATGTGTATACTTACCGTAATCACCATTGCATGTGCGCCCCAACGGTGAGAATTTCTTAAAAACCTACCAAACGGCACAACATACATTAAATCAACTATATCTGCATATGCTCTATTTACATCGGGAACATAATAAAACATTAACAGGATGCCCGTAATCGTTTCGAACAGGAATATAAAAAACGTAATTCCTCCCATACACCACGTAAAACGAATCTTTGTACCATGTTCCCTAACTTTTGCGGGATGTAAATGCAACCATATATTGCTAATTATCTGAAGTACCCGGTTTCTCGGGGTATCAGCGTAACCGTGGCGAAATATAGACCTCCAAATTTCGCTTTCCGTAATCTTCTTCTTTAAATCAGGAATTAATTTCATTTGAATATCCCTTTCATCCGCATCACTTTTTACCTAATCCTCCCCTATTATATTAAAAAGTTTGTTGTCTTATCCCTCCCTTTCTGCCAACATCTTATTGATTTCTTCATTAGGCTTCCAAAGCACACGCTTTAAAGATATTACACCAACAGGACAATCCTTACAATTTCCGCATCGAATACAAGCATCGGTATTTCTAATTACTATGCCGTCTCTACTTACAAAAGGACGATACCCTTTACCCTCCTCGTATACGTCTATCTGTTTAAGCGCCCCCACAGGGCATACCATGCTGCACCTTCCACATAGTACACATTCATTCGTTTCTACATTAATACTCAAATCGCATTTTAAACAACGGGCAGCCTCTACCTCTGCTTGAGATTCAGTAAGACCCAGTTCAACTGTATCAAATGAACCCTCTCTTTTTTCTACCGGCAGTAATTGCATCTGTTGACGTGGGACTGCATCGTAGTTTTCTTCGCGAAGATTAATTTCATTATCTAAAAGGGTAACCCAGACCTTTTTCTTGGGTGCTTCAATCTCTTCCCCTCTTATATAGCGGTCGATAGACTTTGCGGCAGTATGTCCTTGTGCAATACATTCAATAACTGTACTTGGACCTAATGTTACGTCACCTCCAGCAAAAATACCTTCCTTATTTGTCAAGAGATTATCATTTACAGCAATCGTTCCCCATTTTGTAACGTTTAAATCGTGATTATCCCCAAGGAATTTCAGATCAGATTCCTGGCTTATAGCAGTAATGATACAATCTGTTTCAATAGTAAATTCAGAATTAGGAACCGGTTCGGGTCTTCTTCTTCCACTGCTGTCAGGCTTACCTAATTTCATTTTAATACACTCTAAGGCTTTTACCTTCCCGTTTTCGGTTAATATCCTGACTGGCGCTGCCAGAAAATGGAATTTTACCCCTTCGTGTTCAGCCTCTTCAACTTCCCATGGGAGGGCTGGCATTTCCTCTCGCGTTCTTCTATACACAATACAGGCATTTTCACTTAAACGCATTGCTGTTCTAGCAGCATCAATAGCAGAGTTTCCACCACCAATCACTGCTACTTTTTTCCCCGGACTTCTGGTATCACCATCATTCACATTTTTCAGAAATTCCAGGCAGTCCATAACGCCCTTAGTACCTTCTTCTCCAGGAACTTCAAGCCTTTTTCCCTTTTGTGCACCAACTGCTATAAATACAGCCTTGTACCCTTCTTCAAATAAGTTGGTAATTGTCTTTCCCGGACTTCCAATTGGGGTATTTGTTTTTATCTCCACACCTCTTTCCAGGATGTGGCTAACATCAAACATAATCTGTTCCCGTGGAAGCCTGTAAGAAGGGATAGCCCACATCATCATACCACCAACCTGAGATTCTTTTTCGAATACAGTAACCCTGTATCCCATCCCTGCAAGGTCATTGGCTGCAGTTAATCCGGCTGGACCGGCTCCAATTACAGCTACTTTTTCTTCCCTCTGCTCTATTTTGGGAGTTGGGAATTTTATCTTGTTTTTATAAACGTAATCGGTAACAAAACGCTTTAATGCATCAATTGCTACCGGACGATCAAAATCACCACGCTTGCATTTACTTTCACAGGGGTGCGGACAAATATATCCACAAACGGCAGGAAAGGGATTCGTCTCTTTCATCAATTCATAAGATTCTCGATATTTACCCTCTTTAATCAGACGAATATAACCAGGCGCATCCATATGTGCCGGACATCGGTGCTGACAGCGGATATTCTTTTGTAACCATTCTAAGTCGACAAGCGCACGTATTCCTTGTTTTGGTAATGTTGCTTGACTCATAATTTATAACCTTACTAAAAAAAGATTATTGAAAATTTCGTATTTACACTACTAGTTCAGTTTCAAGAGGTACTTTTTTACTTGTATCAACAATTAATTTACCAGTATCGTCGAGAAACATATCAAAATGATCCAGCGGTCTGGGCGCAGGACCGGCGAAATTAACACCGTTTCGATAATATTTACTACCATGGCATGGACATTCAAATATATTTTTCTCTTTAGAAAATTCTACAGCACATCCCAGATGCTGACAGACAACGGAAATTGCCTTAAAACTATTGCCGTCACGTACAACGAATATTTTTCTAGATTTCAGTGTTGTTACCGAATTTTCAGGATAAGATTTTGGCTCGCCTACAGCAAATTTTGGTGATGGCTCAAACAGTACCTTTGGATAAAAAAAGCCTTTGTATCCAAGAATCTGCGATAAATAGGCCCCTATTGTCGCAAAAAATAAACCCCATCCGGCTAATGTCAAAAAATTTCTCCGGGAGATCGTGAACCACAATCCCCCACGGTTTTCCGTTTCATTACATTTTTTTTTCTCTTTATTTTCCATAAGATAGCCTCCTTATAAAAAGCAGTATTCTTTAAATTTTATTTTGTATTTTGTTACCAAAAACACTTTATGATATATATAATTTCTGGAAGCCGCATATTATATTTAACAGTAAAAAAAGTCAAGCATATTTTATCATAACCTCCAATATATTTTCACATTTTTTTTACCAATAAACGATATGCACCTTCTATGTTTTCTACTTTAATAATTTTATGGCCTTCCTCTTTCAAACTCCTGGGTACACTCCTTATTGGCTCCCCGTCATCTAATATTACTTCCAGGATCTGACCTGTATCCATCATTTCCAACTTTAACTTTGTTTTAACAAAGTTAATAGGGCAAAGTACGCCTCTCAGATCAATTTGGTCATTGGGAGTAGTTTTTTCATCTTCCACCATATCGCAAAGCTCCAAGCTCTTAGAAAAATCTTAACAGAAAAATATCATTTAGGACAAACTATTTTCTCTTCTTTAAATCGCCTTGTTTCCTCGTCAAAAATCCAGGATTTTATATCGATCTTTTCTCCCTTCTCTATAGCAATAATCATGTAGGAGTACCCACTCCATGCGCGTTCCGTATCATATGCAGACGGAATTGCCGGATGATCCGGATGAGAGTGATAGATACCTATAATCTGAAGGCCTTTCTTCGCTGTTTCTTTATCAATTTTATCAAACTCTCTACCATCAATCTCGTATCTGTCGTGTGTTCTTTCCGTGTTCTTATTCTGTACAGGATAAACATCAACAACTTTTTTTTCAGATGTATTTGTGCCGATTAAAAAGCCGCAGCATTCCAAAGGGTAATGTCTTTTAACCTCATTTTTTATATCAAGAACTTTATCGTTACTGACATGCAGCATACAACAAATCCATTGTGTTTAAAATTTTAAAAATCTTTCTCTACACACCAGCCCAAAAACTTGTGCTCAGATAACGGTCACCCCTATCAGGGAAAATTGTAACAATCAAACCATTATCAATTTCATTTACAATCTTCAAGGATGCAATAAGTGCGGCACCGGAAGAGTATCCAACAAAAAGCCCCTCTTCTACTGCAAGTCTCTTTACGGCAACATAAGCATCTTCCGTCTCCACGGTAATCTTCCTATCAGGAAAATGTTCATCGTAAATAGCGGGAACAATCGAAGTGGCCATATGTTTCATGCCTTCCAGGCCATGGATAGAAGTTGCGGGTTCAACGGATACAATCTGGATGTCCGGGTTGTATTCCTTCAGACGGCGGCCTGTACCCATAAGTGTTCCGCTTGTACCCAAGCAGGCAATAAAATGAGTTATTTCACCTGCAGTTTGTTCCCATATCTCTTTGCCTGTTGTCTCATAATGTGCCTTCCAATTGGCTGTGCTATTGTATTGATCGGCATAAAAATACTTAGAGGGTTCTTCATTTATTAGCCTCTTTGCCTCTATCATGGCACCATCCGAGCCTAATAATGGATCGGTAAATATGATCTTGGCTCCAAATGCACGTATAATCCTTTTCCGTTCTTCACTTACGTTAAGGGGCATTACTAAAGTTACCCTATATCCCTTTGAGGCACCAATAAAGGCATAGGCAATACCGGTGTTTCCTGATGTTGAATCAATAATGATTTTATCATGATTTAATTTTCCCGATCTTTCAGCCTCTTCTATAATACGCAGGGCCGGACGGTCTTTTACTGAACCACCCGGATTAAACCATTCTGCCTTGGCGTAGATTTCCACATTTTTACTCTTTAACCCGTTTCTGATCTTACCGATTCTTAAGAGAGGGGTGTTTCCTATCCTATCTAAAATTGAACTTTTCGGGAAATGCTTTGGTGTATACTTGGTATTTTTAACTGCTGCACCTGTCACAATATAACCTCACTTCTCTTAGATGAATAATTGTGTTTCTGCACCATCGGCTATTTCTAATATGGTAGTTAATCCAAGGATATCATCTACCCTGGATTTAACTACAGAATCCTCCAGCTCCATAAGTTTTACAGCAGCCGTGCACGCATAAATTTTTAAATTTCCCATCATCCTTACATCCTGGAGTATTTCTTTAAGAGAAACCTGATTAAGTTCCTGCATCCGTTTCGATAATCGCTCACCTTCTTCACCAAATTCTGCAGTAAGCCTTGCAATATCAAACTCTTCATTTACAAATCTTTTCAATGCCCAGAAAAAGAGAAAGATATACGTTTCTCTTCCCATAGAGGCTGCTGTAATAGCTAAGGTAATGATCTGATAAAGCTTATCATACGTGCCACTATGACCGAATATAACGAATTTTTTGTTATCTTTCATGGTTAGGGAGCTTTTATAAATGCATCTGCTACTTCTTTTCTAAACTTATCAATACCTACACGGTCTATACAGGAGCCAATTCTCTCCTTGATTTTACCGTTCTCCTTATACCACTTTATGGTGGCAGAAATAAAATCATTTACTTTGTCATCAGGTAAAAAATTAGCCACCTGGTCCGCTTCACGCGGGTGCCTTCCATGCTTTCCACCAACGCGCACCAGCCATCCCTTTTTCTTATCCTTCCAGGCATCCGTCGGACACGCCTTTATGCAATCACCACAATAAACACATTTTGTCTCGTCAAACACCGGCCTGCCCTCTTTATCAGAAACAATCGCCCCCTCCATACATGCCTTTGCACACAAGGTGCATCCGTTACAAAGATCTTTATTCCATACGGGATAAACAACGCCTTGAAATCCCAGGTCCATCTCCCTCGTCCTGGTACAATCAATCGGACAGCCGGAAAATCCCATTTTAAACTTATGATGACACGGAATACCAAAAAACTTTTCATCAACTTCCAGTGCCTTCGACTGCGTATCCATAATCCCGTTAGGATTATACTCACATCCGCCACATGCTGTAGGGACTCTAACCCTTGGACCACAGGAAGCAACCTTTTGGCCTACTGCTGCTAGTTCTTTTACTACAGCATCGAAATCATCAATGTGGACACCAATGATTTCTACTGATTGTCTGAAACTTAAATGACAATATCCCATCCGGCTGTATTTCTTTGCAACCTCTGCAACTTTCAATAGCCTTTCGGGTGTAATCCGTCCCCCCGGAACCTTTAACCGAACAGTAAAAAGGTCCTTTTGTGTTTGTTTTATAAAACCACCGGATTTTAATTCATTCACATCAACTCTTGGTGCCAAAGTTCTCTCTGCCATGCAAACTCCTAATATTTTAGTGCCACTCTATTATAAATAATTAATAAAACTATATTTAGATAACTAACGGTAGGAAATGGATTTAATCTTAGCAATTCCATAGAAATCATGCAAGCAAAAAGTCTATAGACATTGTTAACTTATTATCTATTAATAGCTTACATAATTTTAAAAGTTTTTTCTGAAATAATCTCTATTATTTTCTTTTTTGCTTCAGAAATACCTTTTTCCTTAACAATCTGCAGCACATCAAACCCTGCGATACGCTGTAAAATATCACGTCTTATAGATTCTTCTTTTATTTCAGAAATTATCTTTCCTCGCATCTCTGATAAAAGCTTAGTAAACTCGCCATATTCATCTCCAAACTGCTTTTCCAGATATTCACGAATGTTGCGTGCCAAAGCAGGGCTTGATCCGCCTGTTGAAATACTGATACAGAAATCACCCCGTATAATGGTTGAAGGTACAATAAAAGAACAGAATTCCGGTCTGTCAACGACATTCACCAATATCCCTCTCTTTACAGAGTCATAGTAAACCTTTTTATTCACCTCTTCATCATCTGTAGAGGCAACAACTACCAAAGCCCCTTCCAGAAATACTTCATCGTATTTCTGTTTAACCCGTTCTATTCCTGTTTCTTTTTCAAGTTCAGGGCAAAATTCAGGGGAAACTACAGTTACCTTTGCACCCGATTCTTTTAAGCTGCACACTTTGCGCCAGGCGACATTACCGCCGCCTACTACCACACATTTTTTACCCTGTATATTCAGGAGTATAGGATAATATTTCATCTCACCTCAGCATTTACAAAAAATTTTCATGTCTGACCAGGTCTTCATATGTCTCACGCTTCCTGATGACCCGAAGCCGGTCTCCATCAACGAGTACCTCGCATGAGCGGGGCCTGGAGTTGTAATTGGAACTCATGGTAAAACCATAGGCTCCGGCACTAAATATTGCCAGTAAATCTCCTTCCTGCACTCGCGGCAAAGCCCTATTAGCAGCAAAGACATCACTGCTTTCACAAACTGGACCTACGATATCCACAATATCTATACCCTTTTTTATCATCGGCTTATCAGGCTTCTCCAGTTCCGGCATTTTTATGTTTGTATTTACAGGCCATATTCTATGGAAGGAATCATAAAGGGCCGGGCGTATCAAATCATTCATAGCAGCATCACAGATAACGAATTTTTTACCGTACATGGTCTCCTTTATATAAGTCACCCTACTAACCAAAATTCCAGAATTTCCAACAATAAACCGGCCTGGCTCCATGATAAGATGGCACTGCATATCTTTCACCAACGGCAGGATCTTTGATGCATAATCTTTTGGCTGTATTACTTTTTCTCCCGTATACGATATACAATAACCGCCACCAATATTCATATATGCAATATCCATCCCTGCATTTCTGCACTCTTCAATAAGAGTAACAATCTTTTTAAGGGCATGTACATAAGGGTCTGTAGTATAGATTGGTGAACCAAGATGTACATGCAGTCCACATATGTCAACATTCGAATACTTTGCTGAATGCTTGATAAGATTTTCAACTTCAGTAAAATCTATACCAAACTTGTTTTCCTTTTTTCCGGTAGTAGTCTTTGCATGTGTTTTTGCATCAATATCAGGATTGATCCGTAAGGCTACTTTTGGTATCTTACAGGTTTCTGCGGCTGTCTTATTAATAAGCTCAAGTTCTGCAGCAGATTCTACGTTAAACATAAAGATATCGTTATCCAGGGCATATCTTATTTCTTTATCTGTTTTCCCAACCCCTGCAAACACAATCTTTGATGGATCACCGCCGGATTTGATTGCACGAAATAACTCTCCCCCGGAGACCACATCAAAACCTGACCCTTCATCTGCCAACAATCTGCAGATTGAAAGATTTGAATTGGATTTCACAGAGAAACAGATCAGGGTCTCAACATCCTGGAAGGCTGATTTTAATTCGTTATAACGTGCCAGAATAGCATTTTTACTATAGATATAGGCGGGTGTCCCTACTTCTGAAATAATATCATCTATCTTTACATTCTCACAGAAGAGTGTTTTATTCTTATACTTAAAAGCGTCCATAAATTAACTATCCATCCCTTGTTAAATAGTTTATATATGATTTATCTTTACAAATGAGTTGTGTTTTAGAAAAAATTACAGGAACCACAGATTTTGGTTAATGGGTATATGGGCGAATGAGTGTATGGGTATTTAACTCATTTACTCATCCACCAAAATCCGTGGTTTTCAAATATTTTTTATCGGTCTAAGGCCTTGCTTTGCTAGTTTTTTCTCCCAATATGTTACACGTTTTTTAACAAATCCCGGCGCACTGGAACCGTAACTCCTATAATTTTTAATACAGTTTTCCACTCCAAGTACCCTATAAACATCTTCTTCTATGATAGAAGAGAATGCCTTAAAGACTTCCAATTGCAGGTCACCTAATTTACAATGTATCCTCAAACATTCCCGTACAATTTTCCCTACAATTTCATGTGCCATGCGGAAGGGGATACCTTTTTTCACCAGGTATTCTGCCAGCGCTGTAGCATCAATAAACCCCTTCTCACAGGCCGATATCATCCGCTCCCCGTTGAAAACCGTATTTGTCACAACCTCGGTGAGAATGGATAATGAAGTTTGTACAGTATCGGCCGCATCAAATATAGCTAATTTATCTTCCTGCATGTCACGATTGTAACTTAACGGTAATCCCTTAAGAAGGGTAAGCAACGAGGTCAAATGCCCAAATACACGTCCGCACTTACCCCGTATCAATTCCAATACATCAGGGTTTTTCTTTTGCGGCATAATACTTGAGCCTGTACAATAGGCATCACTGATCTCTATAAATTTAAATTCATCATTACACCAAATGATCCACTCCTCACATAAACGGGAAAGGTGCATTGCTATCGTTGAAAGGCAAAATGCATACTCGATACAAAAATCCCTGTCACTCACTGCATCCATACTGTTCCCGCAGGCACCCTGAAAACCGAGTAATCTTGCTGTAAATACCGGATCAGTCGGTAGCGTTGTGCCGGCAAAGGCACATGCACCCAGTGGTGATTTATTGAGCCGAACAGAACAATCTTTGAGCCGCGTTTTATCTCGCTCAAACATCTCTATGTATGCTAATAAGTAGTGGGATAACAGGACGGGTTGGGCATGCTGAAAGTGGGTAAAACCTGGCATTATCAGATCGAAATATTTTTTCCCTTTTTTTACTAATTCTTTCTGCAACGCAGATAAAAACTCTGCCATTATATGCGTTTGATCACGCGTCCAAAGGCGGAAGTCAAGAGCAACCTGATCGTTTCGGCTTCGGGCGGTGTGAAGCTTTTTGCCAGCCTCACCAATCCTTTCAATTAATGCCGATTCTATATTCATATGAATATCCTCAAGGGACTTTTTGAACTCAAATTTTTCAGCAATAATTTCTGATAAAATTTCCTTCAGCCCCTTAACAATTACATCTTTTTCCTTTTCAGTAATAAGCTTACACTTGGCAAGCATGACTGCGTGGGCTATACTGCCTTCTATATCATATTTATAGAACCTCCAATCAAATGAGATTGATTCCGTGAAGGATTCTACAGAGGCCGCCGTCTGCTTTGTAAATCGCCCCCCCCAGGGTTTTTTTTGTTTCATATTATTCTGTTTTTTCCAGAAATTTCTTAACTTTAAAAATAAAGCATGTACTATAGCTAAATATATGAATCTAGTCAATACAATTTGATAAACCATAAGATCTTAGAGCCTGGTGAGACAAGGCCCTAGACCGATAAAAGAGATTGAAACCATAGATTTAGGTGTATGATTAGACGGGTGAATGAGTGTATGAGTATTTAACCCATCTACTCATATACCCATTTACTCATCTACCCATTTACTCATCTACCCATTTACCCATTTGTGAAATTAAATCTCATATGCATATAAGGTGTTTAAAGTACGATCCAGTATAAATACTATACTTTTAACCAAAAAGGATTTTCAGTTGACAACTTCTTTTTACAACACTATCATTTCAGGATGAATTGCTTCAAAAATTTAAAACAATCTAAAAAAATATTTATATTATTTCTCATTATAATATGCATAAGCAGCGTAATTGCTCCTTTTATAAAAGCGACTCTGGATTCACTGCTGCCAGCTAGTCCATTCATGATACGCTTGTTAGATTACGGGCATGGGAGTTATGATTTTGGAAAAGTTATGCGCCGTATCATGTTAGCTGTGGCCATCCTCATGATCTTTTTGTTAAGAAAGCCTCTCTTGCTTAAATCTTATACAACTATCGGCATAAAGAATACCCAAGGATGGTGGGAACAATTACAAATGGGGTTTCTCCTGGGGACAGGTATATTAATCCTGTACACATCCTTCTTATATGTCAATGGTATAAAAATATCCGAGATAGAGGTAAAATCCTTCGGTGATTTAGTATTTCAACTCTCAAAAATATTGTTCGTTGCTGCTCTTATAGGCTTTATTGAAGAGGTTTTTTTTAGAGGTTTTATATTTCAAAGCTTATTGAAGGATATGCATGCTGTATTAGCTGTATTTGTCAGCAGTATATTTTATTCTTCACTACATTTTTTTAAAATAGAGTTGCATTCATCGCCTGGTATCCAGCCGTTTATCGGTTTTACAGTTATATATAAGTTTTTTGAGAATCTTATATTAAATTTTACCACAATTTTACCCTCCCTGATTGGTCTTTTTCTGGTTGGTGTAGTGTTATCTTATACCTGCTTAAGGACAAATTCTCTGTATTTTGCTATCGGACTTCATGCAGGATGGGTATTTCTTATCAAGGTAAATCATCTATTCTTTGATAGTGCAAAGCCAAATTTAAGATGGTTGTATGGTGACAGCAATATGGTTACCGGTGTGCTTGGATGGATGCTTTTAATCGTTACCCTATTCCTTATACGACTTGTTACAAAAGTACCACTCAAATGGAAAAAACGCTACAAGAACTCGCTGAGTATGTCGGAGGTATAGTCGTTGGAGATCCTTCCGTAAAGATCCATGGTGTCATGGGTATCGAAGATGCCGGGGAGGGGCATATCACCTTTGTATCGAATGACAAATATACCAACAAAATTTACCAGACTAAGGCCTCTGCCATTATAGTTTCTCCCAAATTAAAAGATGCAAAAAAGAATCTTTTAGTATGTAGCAATCCATATCTCTCATTTGCAAAGTTAGTAGAACTCTTAATGTATAAGAAGCCCGTCTATAGAAAAGGCATCGATGACTCTGTAAAAGTCGATAAGACCGCAATAATTGGTCAGGATGTTTCTATTCAAGCGTACGTTACCGTAGGAAAAAACACCCGTATTGGCAATCGTGTAGTTTTGTATCCCTGCGTTTATATTGGAGATAATTGTACTATAGGTGATGATTCAGTTATCTATCCGAATACAGTAATTTACAGTGAGACGGTAATCGGAAACAGGGTTATCATCCACAGTAATACAGTCATTGGCAGTAGTGGATTCGGTTATGCACCGGACGGAGAAAGCTATTATAAGATCCCGCAGGTTGGCATTACAGTAATTGAAGATGATGTAGATATTGGTGCGAATACCACGATAAACCGTGCCGCACTAGGGGGAACGATTATCAGGAAAGGTACAAAAATTGACAGCCAGGTTGTTATATCGCATAATGTAGAAATCGGTGAAAATTCCCTCATCGTATCTCAAGTAGGTATTGCAGGTTCAGCAAAGATCGGAAAGCATGTAACCCTTGCAGGAGGGGCTGGGATTGTCGGGCATATCAAGATTGGTGATAATGTTATTGTTGGTGGGTATTCCGGCGTGGCAAATGATCTTCCCAGTAATGGAACATATTTGGGAACGCCTGCGCTTCCTATCCAGCGCATGCGCCGGTGTTATGTAATCATTGAAAAGTTGCCAGAAATGAGGGAAAATATTAAAGATATGGAAAAAAGAATAAAGAAATTGGAAGAGCTATGGAAAAACTCGGATTGATTGCCGGAAATGGCCGGTTCCCAATACTATTTGCCAGAGGGGCACGAAGTAATAAAGTACCCATCATCGCTGTTGGTATTGAAGGAGAAGCATCACCAGAGATTGAACAGTATGTAGAAAAACTTTATTGGGTAGGTGTAGCTCAGATTGGAAAACTCATTAAGATATTGAAACAAGAGCATATATCAAAGGCCGTTATGGCAGGTGGACTTACAAAGACCAATATGTTTTCTTCATGGAGAAATCTTCGATTCATGCCGGACTTAAGGACAATTAACCTCTGGTATAGAAATGTAAAAAAAAGAGACGACCATTCCCTTCTTGGTGCAGTAGCCAGTGAATTACTGAAGGATGGCATCGAACTGCAGGATTCAACTATTTACGTACCACAACTTCTTGCCCAAAATGGCGTATTAACTAAAAGGCAGCCTACGGAAAAGGAGATGGAGGATGTCCACTTCGGATGGCCTATCGTTAAAGAGCTCTCAAAATTTGGCATTGGTCAATGCCTTGCAGTAAAAGAAAAGGTCGTTTTAGCCGTGGAGGCCCTGGAAGGCACTGATGAAACGATCCGCCGGGGGGGAGTCCTCGGGAAAGAAGGCATTGTAGTTATCAAGGTCAGTAAACAGGATTTTGACCCGCGGTTTGATATTCCTACTGTCGGTCTGGAAACTATAAAAACACTTAAAGAATCTTCTGCCTCCATCCTTGCCCTTGAGGCGGGCAAGACACTCATCCTTGACATTGAAGAAACCATTAGAGCGGCAGACAACGCAGGTATTTCTATTATTGGACTGTAATGGTTGTTTCCCAACAATTTCCGATATTTTTCTCTCCGCTCTCACACGTACCCAAGTTACAGAGGAATATAAATAGCTGGAGTGATTTTTTATGTATAGCAGTACCGTTAGTCTCATAGGGGCGACCTTCTTTATTGCCCTTGCCCATGCAGTAATGCCAACTCACTGGATGCCATTTGCGCTGATAGGGAGAGAACAAAAGTGGAGTTTGCTGAAAACTACCCTTATTACTGCCATTGCAGGACTTGGTCATTCCGTAACAACAAGCATTTTAGGTTCCATAATTGCGCTCCTTGGATTTGAAATAACAAAGTATGTACAGGCATTTTCCGAACCTTTAGCAGGCTCCATCTTAATTATCCTCGGCATTGCTTTTATTGTTGTTGGAAGATTAAAACCGCATGTCCATAGTCACAGCAATATAACATTTTCAGATAAGGCTATTTTCATTTCACTATTCATGATGTTAAGTTTCTCGCCCTGTGTTGCCATGCTGCCCATATTTCTCGCCGCCAGTACTTTTAGCTGGAGCATGCTTTTACTGCTCTGCGTAATCTTGTCTGCAACGACGGTTTCAGTCATGTTAATATTAACAATCCTGGCTTACAGTGGTGTGAAGAGAATAGTATTCTCCAAAATTGAATGCTATGAGAAAGAGATTATTGGTGGTATACTGTTGGTTATAGGTATCATATTTCTTATAGTACATTAAAAATTTCGGTAAGAATTTAGTTTTTGAAAAACGTATTATCTATTAGCTCCATAGCTTAAGTTTTCAGTGGAAAAACAAAATCTAAATAAGTAGGATTGTAACTCAAAAGGATTAAGCACATGCCAATAACAAAAGAGCTCAGTAATATTAAAAAATTAGAAGCCGTCGGATTCCCGCACGAACAGGCCGAGGTACCCGCCAACATCATAGAACAATCACACGTTGATGGCCAGCAAAGCTTAAAAGAATTCATTCGTAATGAGCTAAAACTGTCAACATCCGAGCTAAGATCATCAATGTCCGAGATGGAAGCCAGGCTAATGGCATCGCAGTCCGATCTACTCATAAAATATTCCGCCATCGTTGCCGGCTTCATTACTATGGCGCTTGCAATAGCAAAATTACTGTGGTAAAAAGGCATTTTTTATCACCACGAAGGACACGAAGAAAGAAAAAAATTATTAAAACAAATCTTTTGATTCTATTTTTTAATATTTTCTTAATTATGAATTTCAATTGTTAAACTAGTTACCCGATTAGACAGATTATCAATAATTTATGTCTTTCTTCGTGTCCTTCGCGCCCTTCGTGGTTAAAATCTTTTTTGTTGCGCTACTCCACGCTATGAAATCTGTGGTCTCAAGTTTTTGAATTTCGGTCATTTGAATTTGTTTCGGATTTCGTGCTTCGGATTTCGGCTTTTCCGACTCGTTCGGGTTAGGATACTATAATACAATCCTCACATCTCCCTTTCGCTTTGTAAAATGTATTGCATCGAGATATTCTAATAAAGGGATAGCAAATTTACGCGAAGTTTTAGTTAAATCCCTGAACTGCGCCACGCTTATAGTCCCATGTTTACTAACATACTCCTTAATTGTTGCTTTTACAGTATCAAGTACAGTCGCATGATAATAAAGATCATTCCCTATCTCAATTAGTCTTTTCTGTTCTGTAAGCATCCGAATGATAGTCTTGCCGGAGACCCCGAATTTTGCAAGCGCCTCTTCGAAAGAAGGTGGGGTCCCACCCCCCTTTTTGAAAAATTCTTCTAATCTGTCTGCAGTACTCTTATCCTGGCCTGACAACTCAACCTTAAACCCCATAAGAGATATTTTGTTATCAATAGATTTAATAACCTTTTCACTTTTTAGATCGAAGAGTGATACGGTAATTAACGAAGGATGGGTATGCTTGCCAAGAAGTGTTTTAAAATGCACTTCCTCTATACCCATTTTTAAAGGGTTTTCATTATGAAACTTCTCGAGTAAATGAACAATTTTCTCTTTCAACGAGGAGATAACATCACGGTGAAATACAACACACTTTCCATCAACATCAGATTTTACCAGGAGTCTTTTCTTGGTCAATTCTGCTACGATGTCTTCTGCTGATGTAGGGTGAATATTGATCTGTCTGGATATGTCATTGGCGGTAACTATACCACGGCTGTTATTCAAATATATATATTCTACTATGCAGGAAAGATTTCCATCGGCAAAAATTTTTAAGGGTTTTAGTGTCTCCTCTTTGAAACGCTTCAATTTGGTGTTGCCGCATCTAATGATCTTTCCTCCGCCAATAGTGTAAGCAGGTGAATAGCATCGGATTATAAAACGATCCCCTCTTTCAGCTACAACAGGATTTTCCAAAAGAATCTGAACTAAGCATTCTTCACCCGGTTTTAGTTGCTCTTTATCTAGTAAAACGATGCGTCCCATCACCTCTGAAGTATGAATGTGAAACCGTATCCTCGTCCTATTTTTCAATGGGCTTTTTGTAGTTTTAACCAGTCTCAGTGAGGCATCAACAATGTTTGTTGGCTGTAAGTACCCTGGAGTAGAAAGCTCGAAACCGCGTTTGATCTCTGAAGATTTAATACCAACTAAATTAACTGCTGCCCTCTGCCCTGAAAATGCGGTCTTTACCCGTTCACCGGTTACCTCAATACCCCTGACACGCAGTACCCTTTTGAGAGGCAATATTTCTACTTCATCATCGACTGAAATCTGACCACCCAAAACAGGACCGGTAACAACACACCCATAACCTGAAATAGTAAAGGACCTGTCAATTGTAAGCCGGAATACACGTATACTACCCTGTGTTTTTACCTGAGCAATAAGCCCTTTTATCGCCGTTCTACAGGCCTCAATCCCTTCACCGCTAATCGTAGACACCGGTATAATGGGCGCATATTCGAGTGAAGTGCCTGTCAGTATGTTTTTTATATCCTCCTGCACTACTGCTAACCATTCGTCCGTTACAAGGTCCCGTTTCGTTAAAACGATAATACCGTGCTGAATACCCAGGAGGTTTATGATCTCTAAATGTTCAACGGTTTGCGGCATAACACCGTCGTCTGCAGCAACAACAAATAATACTAGGTTTATACTCGTTGCACCTGCCAGCATATTTTTAACAAAACGTTCGTGTCCCGGAACATCGACAATGCTGATCCTCCGGTTTGAATCCAAATTCAGGTAAGCAAAACCTAAATCTATTGTCAATCCGCGCAGCTTTTCTTCTGGAAGCCTATCGGTATCAATGCCTGTTAATGCCCTGACGAGCGATGTCTTTCCATGGTCAATATGTCCGGCGGTTCCAATAATGACATGTTCGATATGGTGGATATTACTTAATTGTTGAGAAACTGATTTTTTCACCTGAAAATCCCATAAAATACTTTATAACCGGCTTATATTTACAAATGAGTAAAATTAGGTTGGGTTTTAAAAGGCAAAACCCAACGGCTTTTATTTTAACCCACCCCTAAATCCCCTCCCAAAAGGGGACTTTTTGATTCCCCTCTTGGGAGGGATTAGGGGGTGGGTTAAAGGCATGATGAAAAACTTTGAAATTCTTATACATTAAATTATAAATGTAAAATGGGGAAATGGAAATGGTAAATTAAATTTCAAAACCGGATGATATCTTTTCCAATGCGGCAGTGATTATATCAATCTCTGCATCATAGTACACCGTACGCATATCAAGGAGTGTGTGATTGTCTTTAATCCTGGCAAAAATTGGCGGGGTATTACGCCTCAGCCGTGAGGTCAATTCTTCAGCAGAGACTTTCTTTGAGAAGATAGAAACAAGTCTTGTAGGAATCCCTTCACCAGGGAGTGCTCCACCACCCATCTCTGAAACCCCATCTATTATTGAGGCTTCAAAGAAAGTCTTTGCTTCCGGACTTATCTTATCTATTAGCCGTTTACATCTTTCATTAATTACTTCAATTGGCATAAGAAGCATCTGCAAAACCGGGACTTTTTTCAAGGCCAGATCCTCTTCGAGATAGAGCCTCAACGTTGCCTCCAGCGCTGCAACGGTCATTTTCCCTACACGAAATGCACGGGTTAATGGATTTTTTTTAAGTAAATCAATCCATTTCTTCTTGCCAGCAATGATACCACCCTGCGGACCACCTAATAACTTATCAGTACTAAACATAACAACGTCTACACCTGCCCTTATACTTTCCTGTACTGTTGGCTCATGGTGAAGTCCAAATTTTTCCAGGTCTATTAACGCTCCACTTCCAAGGTCGTACATTACAGGAATATTATACATCTGCCCTAAAGAAACAAGATCTTTTAGAGAAACCGTACCAGTAAAACCAACGATCTTAAAATTGCTCTGATGTACTTTCAAAATAAGCCCCGTTCGGTCAGTAATAGCATTCTTGTAATCGCTGAGATATGTCTTATTTGTAGTACCCACCCCAACTAATGTAACACCTCCTTTAGACATAATATCGGGCATGCGAAACGATCCTCCGATTTCAACGAGTTGAGATCTCGAAATAATGGCCTCTTTGCCTCTGGCCAGTGTATCTAAGGCCAGTAAGACAGCAGCGGCGTTGTTGTTAACAACCAACGCAGACTCTGCTCCTGTGATCATACAAATAAGCCGTTCGATACTATGGTACCTGACGCCCCTTTTTCCTGAGAATTTTTCAATTTCAAGGGTACAAAACCCCTTTACTGCATTTTGTATATGGACTTTTGCCTCTTCAGCAAGGGGTGCCCTGCCTAGCCCTGTATGAAGTATAATACCGGTTGCATTAACAGCGTACTCTATACCTGGTAATTTTTGATGAATAATCCGGAGGACTAATTGAGATAGTTTTTTCGGTGATAGTTCAACGGTTTGTGATTGAACAATATCTCTTTCATTTCCTTTCTTCCCTTCAGAAATTTCTTCTTGTTCCGGCTCGTTAATCCCTCCAATGCCGTCTTTACAGAGGGATGAAATAAGTGAATTAAGGGAAGTAATCTCACTTTGATTGTCGTATGATATGTTTGCTTTATCTGTTATTGATTGGCGAATATTCTCCAATATCTCCCTTAGTGTATTGACAACAAGCTGCCTTGGATAAAAATTCGTTAACTGGGATATTTCTGACGACTCAAGAAGTTTACTAATGGATGGAATTGTTCTAAGTACATTTTTATACATTGTATATTTCAACCCTATTCCTGCCATTTTGTTTGGCCTGATACAGCGCTTTATCTGCACAGTTAATCAGTGCCTCTTTATCTTTCATCTCTTTATGATACAAGGATACACCGAGGCTTATAGTAACATCGGTATTCACCTCTACAGCCTTCCTTATCCTTTCAGCGATACAGTATGAGCTTTTTAAGTCTGTATCAGGAAGCAGTATGAGAAATTCCTCTCCACCATACCGGACGGCAAGGTCTATTTCTCTTACCTCTTTTGAAAGGATTTTAGCAATTTTTACCAGAACTTTATCACCGGCGGTATGTCCATAGGTATCGTTGTAACGTTTAAAATAGTCTATATCCATTATAATGATTGAAAGAAGCTCTTCAAACCTGCTTACCCTTGCAATGTTCCGTTCGAATACGATATCCATAAAACGCCTGTTTGCAAGTCCGGTAAGGTGGTCGCGCAGGGATAATGCCTTTGTTTCCTCATATAACCTTGAGTTGTCAATTGCTATTCCTATTTGTTCCCCGATAGAAAGAAACATCCTCTTTATCCGCTCGTCCATATCAACGTTGGCAGGCAGACAAAGGGATAGTATACCAAGAATTCTCTCTTTTACTTTCAACGGTATACTTACATGACAGTGAGAGTTCATACCATGATACTTTATCGTATGGCGGTTATCTGATTCAGCACTTTGTGATGTAATCATCTCACCTGTCTTTGCAGCAAGCCCACAAAGGCAATCGCCTACTCTCATATCCTTGTGCAGATCGGTAAACCCTTCTGGATATCCAATACAGGAAACCAGCCTCATCCTGCCATCTTCAACAAGAAATATTGCACCTTTTCGTTCGATATTGAACACTTCAAGTCTGGTAATGGCATGTAACAGTTTTTGAAAAAGCTCATCCATGTTAATGGTACCCGCAGCTGCCGAAGATATCTCGTAAAGAACGGATAATTCTGAATTTCTTTCCTGAAGTACACTCTCATACCTTTTCCGCTCAGTAATATCCCGCTGTACGGCAATTATTTTCGACGGGTTGTCCTCGGAATCTCTAAGCAGGGTCATATTAACCATGACAGGGACAATTCTCTTATCTTTCGTTACTACATGGTATTCGAGATTTTTCAGATAGTACTTATCAATACATTCTTTTATACCCTCTCTGACTTTTTGAACATCCCATTCAGCAACGTATTGAGTTAAAAAATCCCCTAATATTTCCTTATTCCATCCAAAAGACTCTGTAAATCCCTTATTGAATTGAGTCAATCTTCCTTTGAGATCTGTTATAACGACGGCATCCATCATACCTTCGATCGTGTCAGAGGCTATCTTTGCTACTTCCGCCTCAGATTTGGCTTTTAACTTTTCCATCTCCAGCCGCTTTCTTTCAGTAATATCATGTCCAACAGCAATTATACCTAAAGGATTACCCTTATAATTCAGTAAACGGACGAGATTCCACAGTAAGATATTTTCTGTTTTATCTTGTGTTTTCACGGGGGTTTCGAAGTTTCTAATTGGTTTTCCATGGCTACACTATCCTTAATACCGTCAGAAGAAAATAACTCAAGGTAGTTTTTTCCAAGAACTTCTTCACGGCATTTACCAAAAATACACTCTGCCTCATGGTTCCATTCAAGTATCTTAAGATCCGTCGATAAATAAATGATTACTGCTCCGGCAGTTTGAACGAGCATCCGGAAACGTTCTTCACTCTCGTGCAGGGCCTCCTCGGTTAGCTTCCGACCTGTAATATCCCTGATTGCACCAACCGTTCCTATAAATGTCTCTTCATGTGAAGTATTCTTTATGATTCCCAATGATCCACGAAATGTTTTTTCCCTTAAATCGGGAATAACTTCATACATTCCCGCACTGTTCACCTCGGCAATAATCATTTCTTTGCCAAACGTCTCTATAAGACCGGGTCTCATTCCCTGGCAACCCTTTGATACCAACCGGACCTCGAGATTTTTGGTCATCCTTTCCCCGGTTCTTCTTTCATCGAAAAGCTTTGGGGCTTCTCTGTCACCAGTTGATTTTCCGGTGTATCTCGGTAGTACTTTTTCACGGCTAACAGAGTCCACATCCGCAGGCAAAATTATTTCACTAAAATGTCTTCCCATTAGTTCTTCAGGTGTGTAACCCAATTTGTGAACAGCATTGTTTACAAATGTAAATCTCCCGTCCCCATCTATCCTGTATACTATATCGGGAATCAGTTGCACAAGGGCGCTGAATCTTTCTTCTGAAATTTCTAATTCATACAACTTTTCTTCAAGCTTACTATTAACGGCTCTAAGCTCACTCTGAATAGCCATAAGTTCGCGGTTTTGCCGGACTACATTCTCATAGGTAGAAAGAAGGAAATTTAATATCTGGAGACGTCCTGAATGTATAACATGACGTTCTCCCGCATACTTAATCTCCAGCCCTTCCTGCACCTCTTCCTTCCTGGTTTGTATTGGAATTTCGAGAAGGGACTTAACCCTTAAAAGAAGGTTCTCTTTGTCGTATGGCTTGATAACGTAATTGTCAGCCCCTGCATCAAGTCCCATAATAACGTCTCTTGTATCTGATAATTGCGTAAGCAATATGACAGGGATATCCTTTAATTGCTCATCGTGCTTTATTTTGCCGCACATCTTGTATCCATCCATCACAGGCATTACGACATCACTAATGACAATGGCCGGTTTGCCGTTGCGTATCTTTTCCAATCCTTCGAGACCATTCCTTGCAACGGTTACTTTATAACCTTCCTCGGTTAGCATCTGCCGCAGCAATTCAGCCTGTGTTGCGCTGTCTTCCACAATGAGGATTTCAGTTGTGTCTTTGATCATTTCTTATTTTCCGTTTGGTTCGATTTAGTGCCTTCAGGCAAAATACGATTGCGTTATTAAAAACACTGTCTGCAAAAAAATCAATTACTTTTTTATTTAACGAATCCGGATATTAAAGACCCTACGGAAAATATAATTTTTTACAATTTAACTTCTGTTGACACCTCTGCCATGTCAATTATAGTAAGTTTCGTGGATTTATCACCAAGGAGGGCATCTACGATATCCTGAGGGGCGCTTCTGTAATGAAGGATGGCCTTTATTTTCAATGGAGACTTGGTATTGCCAGGTATTAAACAAACGAAATGCTCATCTTTTCGGCCTTTCGGCGGGATACGATTATCTGAAATAATATGAGTAGCACTCCAGACATGTACTGTTGGCTGACCTTTTTCATCACCGAATACTGTATGATAAACCGTAGCATTCGGGTCGACATTTCCTTTTTCATCCACACTTCCGCTCTGATAAATAATTTTATCTTCTGCATCCGTTACAAAAACCTCTAACCACATTTGCCGCATCTCGGTAAGACCAGTCGGCAGATAATGCCCTGCACCAATATTCCTTATCTGTATCAGAAATCTTAGCAAATCGCCCATTTTTGAAGCTGGGTTTACTGATATTTCGAGACTTGCAGCATTTCTTAGCCTTTCAACAGCTAACTGCGGCTGTAATTCTGAATTTGGCGGTAAAGATAAAGAAGAAACGCTTGCACCTACAAAATAATGCGTCCATATATGCTGCCGTTTTTTGCCTCCCATAATCTCTGGAGATGCAAAACCCGGATTATCGGGTCTTTCTGTACTTCCAGTACATGGGAAACCAGGACGCTGCCTCATATGGCAATCCTGACATTGCACACTTGTTTTTGGATCACCGGTGTTATAGGGACCCTGCCGCCATTCAGTATAGGTTT
>CAZPUD010000002.1:0-34070 GCA_964589115.1 uncultured candidatus Brocadiaceae bacterium
CGAATCAGATTAACAATCTTTTCGTCGATTTCCTCAGGACTACCAGATTGTCCCTCTTCACGAACTGCATTAAGAACTGCGCTATTCAAGTCACGCTTTGCCTGCAAGGAAACAAGGAAAGGACCTGCCGGATTATTTGGAAAAAAATCAACAAGGTAACGTTGCCAGAAATTCTCCATAACATTCAGAAGGGCCTGCCAGTCTTCCTGAACATCTTCTTCTTCAAGAAATACACTCTGTTCCGCCCTAGAAACCAGAAGGGGGATATCAACAAAAATGATATCGGGTTTAGTGTCAGAACTCATCAGATCGGTAAGCAGTTTATAAACAAGAATGAATTCCTTCCAAACCAGTCGCTCTGAGGCACCGAGAAAATTCATATCGTTGATATCAACCCGACTATCCTGAAATCCCTCGCTCACTTCATTGTTTGAGACAACAACATCATATCTTAAAGCAGCTGCACCATACAAAAGACCACCCAAAGCAGGCATGCTCTTGCTTTTAGATGAAATACCTATGGCGTAAATCTTGTTATATTTCCTATGTTCAATATTTCTTATGAGTCCACCATCATGAAACAATGGCCCTTTCGAATCAACATACCGCATTTTGTTTGCTAGCTTACCCGCTGTACCTGGTAGGCGAAGGCTCATTGCCGCTGTTAAGGCGCGAGCCATCTCAACACTTTTCATACACCTCCTCCTCTTCTTCCAAAATTTCTTTAATCTCTCTTGCATAGGAATATAATCCTGCCTGATCGATGTAGTCTTCAAGTTTTGATACCAAATCTTTTTCATCTTTGGCTCTCAGATCTAAAGAAAGCTCATCAATTGCTTTTTGAATGGAATCAGAATCATAATCAAAGGTGAAAAATCGTGAAATTATAGACGCTATTTTAGACGGAGTGGTATCATTGTATGCAAAAGCCAAAATTGCCACAGCGGTTAAAACAGAATGTTCTATACGGTACTCTTCCTGACCTTGTTGACCTTGTTGAATCGATATTGATTCTTTAATGGTGTTTTTCCATACTAAAAGCTGTTTTAAAAGGTCTTCCCGGTCAGATTCTTTAGTCATACCACTGTATGAAAGAAGCTTCATGGTAGTTATAAAGACAGCTCCGGCAGTATTTTTGGGTTGATATTTCAACAATATACACTCATTGCTATCATCAAGACCTAAGATTCCGGAAGAAAGCGATGTCGCTATTACACCGTTGGACCAAATTTCATATTCCTTACTGAATTGAAAACCTTCTGTTTTGAAGCATTTGCATATTGACGACGCTTTACGTTTCTTAACAATAATAGAAACAGGGGCATCAATTAATGATGCCAAATCAATCTCAACAGGAGGATTTACAAGGATTAATGCCGTCCCTTTCTTATAGAAAGATTGGGACAAATTTCTAATTACACTGTAATAGTCATCAATTCCCCTTGAGCCTAAGATGATAGATGATGCATCCTTACAAACTAAGGATTCCTCATATGATAAAAAATGTATAGGAACAGATTGTTCAAGAACTGAAGATTCAAACAGGTCTTTTTGCACATCGAGAACTATCGTTTTCATCTCAGCTCCAATCTTGTTTTAACAAGTTTCATTTTTTTCAGGGCTTTAATAGCCTCAATATGGTCCGGATGTTCTTCCTCACTGTATGTTCCAGAGGAAAGCCCCTGATAAACATCAACCCACAATTCGAATGATACAGGATTGCCAGATCGCTCAAATGTTTGATCACCTTCGGAAATCACCTTGGTATTGAACGATTCATATGCAAGTTTGGTTTTCTGATAGGTTTCTTCATGTGTCGGTTCAGGCATGATACTTTTCCCTTCAGCCTGAAGAAGTTTGTTTAGTGCCTGCAGCTCAATCCCTCGAATGATTTTTCGAAGAGTACCTTTTATTGAATCCAAACGATCAACAATCAGTTGCCTCAGGGGCTGAAGTTTTGTTTCGCATGCGTCAATTTCGTTCTTCAGCATGTCCAATAATTCATCTTCGGGCACATCGTCACACTGTGATTGAATTTGGCTTTCCAGCCCACCTGAAATTATTTTATTATACTTTACAACCTCAGATTTCATGCCGGTTAATTCTGAAAGAATTTCCTGAGGAGCATCCTTTGTAAATTCAGAGAGATGTTTCCATGCCTCATTGGTTGCCATAAAGGTTGAAATGACAGATTCCCATCTTTTCCGCAGATGAACAAACCTAGAATAGAAGCTGTCGGCAGTATCCGATGTAACAAGATTAGCTAAGGCAGAAAGCCGCTCCCACGCCGACTCGTATTTTGAATCAACCAAATATTGATAAATCAATAGTGGATAACTTCCGGCTTTTATGGTTGCCATGCGAGTCATCGATGGAGAGCCAACGCCTTTAAGGGCATTTTCAAGTTCATTTTGTATTGCCTTCAGTGGCAGAGTCAGCGACACAATCGGGAACGGATTATTTGCAACAAATTTTAGCTCCTTGCTGTCATCAATAATTCTGTTAATCTCGGACAAAAGCTCTTCCCTTTTAGTAAGGAACTTTTTTTTCATCCAGCTTAAGAAAGAGACCTTTTGCCACAAAGATAGTGTGTTGTATTTTCGCTCGAATTGCCCGATTTGGGCTGCAACACACTCAAACTCAATATTCCCGCTACCTATATCTAGAGGACAAACACGGATAATCAGATTTTCAATCTGTAGGATCTGAGCAACCAATTCTGTAAATACATCCTCAGTTAGCGAACTGACCAAAGGTGCTGAGAGCACTTTAAAATCAATAGCATTTATTTTTTGTTCAGCTTCCTCAAGTCTCAGACTTGCATCTGGATAAGAGGCATTCAGAAGAATTCCCGCCTGGGTTGGGAATAGCATTTCGCAATTCTTAATAGCATTTTTGCATTCATTTTTAAGCCATTTCGACGCTGCTTCCCGACGGATTTCCATCTGATTTTGGTCTATCGCCCGGAAGAGATCTCCACCTGTTTGTCGGACAACTCCCAAGCCAATCATGAGTTCCAGTATCTGCTCAATCTGCTGAATACACTTAAATTCATTTTCCGGAACAATAAAGAAGAAATTATTGCTTAGTTTCTTCGCCGAGGTTTGGGTCTTCAGCTCGCGCAAGATCGAAAAGAAACATCGTGGAACCCGCGGGCTGTAATCTGTTGTGAGAATTTCGAGCAAATCACCGTAATTCCAGGCAGCCGGAGGATTGGTATTTTTTTTAGCGGTTTGCTTACAGTTTTCGAATTCAACATCGCCAAGCGGTCCGCCATGATTTTCATGGGTGGCGTCGAGCGAGCATTTATTAGCAAGCATGTATCGATAGCCCTTGGCAAAATCTGCAATCGGAATCCCTTTGGGCTTGCTCCAAACGGGAGCAATCAAATATCCTTCCTGTCGGATCTTATTTGCCCATGCTTTGGCTTTTGAAACCCACTCATCCTGGTAGGATTTCAAGAGGCCATTTGCCACTTTACTCAGTCGGGCTTCCTGTGGATCAAAAACCACTCCTCTTGCAGAGTATTTGATCAGGAAATCTTCCTCCTGAACAATAAGCCGCGATGTCAGAACGCAACGTTTTAGTACCGGATATTTTTCAAGCGGTTCCTCAAACGCCGCATAATCAGCAGATGCTGGAAACAGCACGATGATTGGATGAACTCGTTCAGTACCGAGATATGAACTCAGTTTCTTTAAGGTTTCTTCTATATTAGTACAATAGACGATTGTAAGTTTTCCATCCGGTGTTACTCTGAAACCTTCCACTGCAGGTGACATAAAACGGGAGCTAAATACATGATGAGAAATGCCAGACAAAGCCTGTACGGTTACCGCATCAGTTAAGGATTCATCCAGCAATTTGGCCAGACCAAGGCAAACAGCTGCTGATTGCTTTGTTTTTGAAGCCGAAACAGACTTGATATATTCTTCAAGCGCCTGCTCAAAGCGGCCGTCCTTGAAAAAACGAACACTTTCAGTAGTGGTATTCAAAAGCTTATTAAATTCTTTCCAGAGCCGAAATGACATTCCTATAAACCGGCTATCTTCAACACGGTATTCAGGACTCAGGAATATGCGGTGCAAAGCTTCAGAAGCAAATTCAATCCCGTCCCTTGGATAAAGCGCTGAGATCTGTTCACCCCATTGTTCAAGATCGGTGTAAATTACAATATCCGGGGAGCCGTCACTTCCAGCCATTACAGAAAACGCTTTGAGCGCTTTTAGCAGCCCAACAACGGACAGATGGCAGTTTGAAGTAAAATAAGTATCCGGTTTCCCTTCAACAGGTTTAAACCCGTACTCGGGTCGAGTTAGCTCACTTGCAAGTGTTGATGCATCGATATGCACCATACATAGTTCAGCAAAGGTTTTTCCTCTTCCGGCAATTTCGTGAGCAAGAAGTGTATCTGCAATAACAGGAGAAATGTTTTCATCTGATATGCCTCCGACACCGACCGGCAGTTGGCCGTATACAATTCTTTCAACAGTTTCCTGGGACACACCCTTGATTTTACCGATCAAAGGTATTGCTGCATTGTCATTAAAGATGTTTCCTGATCGGGCATCCGTTTTAGCAAAATCCCGGATAAGTTTCCAGGAGGAGATGTCTTCGCCACGCTCCTTATGCCGGGCATATGTTTCATGAACCGAAGACATGATGACATTCAACCACCCAAAATTTCGGTTGGCTGACAAGAAAGCAGCCTCAAGCGTTCCTGTAGGGTAGTCAACTGATGTTGGATCTGAAAGAGACTCCTTGATATGGTCTATGTACCGATGAACATCCGTTACCTGATTAGGCTCAATCGTTACACTGCTGGCACGGCGCAGATTCGGTCCAATCTGAATTTGATCCCTCATACCGATTGAACACAACAGCAGGAAGTTCACGTATGGGTGCTGGCTGCGCCAGTTTTCATGTTTAATAACTTCGGAAACCATCAACAGGTATTCATCATCAATGGTGGACGAGCCATCATCCCTCAGGCCACGTTTGAGATCACCAGGCGTTTCAACTTCATCAACAACAACCCAAAGGTGTTTTATACCCTTCGGTCTCAACACTTCCATTGCAGCATCTAATCGTAAAGAATAGTCCTGACCTTCATCCTTGATACAGGAGGTCAATTTATCCAGGGGGATACCTTTTGCATGCAAAGCGTTTGTAATATCGGTATAAAGTTCCCTAACACCGCCGGATTTAATGTCGCAATCGAGGGTCTGACGCAGTGCTTCCACTGTTAAGCGGGCAACCCATGTAGGTGCATCAAGTTCATCATCACAAATTGAACCGTACCGGATATAAACAGGGAGCACCCCATCAGACAGGGCGGGTTCGAGAACACGTGCTTTTTTATCCTTTCTATTGTAAGGAGCAACCACATATTCGTGTTCATTCAATAGCCATTCATCAATTCTCCCAGTAGCTTCTCCGATGATTTCATATCCAAGACGGGTTTTACCGAGACCCCAATCACCAAATGCTACAAAGAAACTGGCGATATCATGTGACTGCCCATCCCAGAAGGAACGACGGAATTGATGCAGTGCATTGAACACCTGGTTTTGTCCAACCATGCAAAAGCTGGGTGGATAAAGAGCGACGCCTTTTGCTGACCAAGGTTTTCGGAAAGGTGTTGGAAGAGAGGAGTCAGGAGTTGGAATGGTTCCAGCAGATGCATTTTTCACCTTTTTCATATTATACGATCTCCCTAAATGTATTGAATAAATTCCTGTTGTAATTGCCCCGAAAATTATCTGTTTTTCTCATATACAACCATTATCATCGATTTTCTAACTCCTAAATTCTATCTTTACTCTTCTATAATTACTGTCTCCAAACAAACCGCGTCCCATTCTTGGTTGTCCACTGTGGTAAGATTCAATTACCAGCCTGTTTTCATACATGGCTTTACGAACGAAACAGTCGAGTTCATATTCCCGCTCATTGGGAGGTGTTTTGCAGAAATCACCAAATTTGTTTGCAAGGGCACTTGCAATCGTGTAGCCCTCATTATCGGTCGTCTCATTTAAGGCCTTGAGAAAGAGTTTATCAAGTGATTCGGCCTCATGTTGTGACGTCACGTTTACTCCAAATGAGTTCAAAACATCATTTCCGAGTTTCTGTGCAACCGTATTTATATTAACGGACCAGCCGTCAGTGGTCTGTTCTAAAAGCCTGATAAAAAAGAGTAGCCCGAAACTTTTCTTAAGGGCGGATGAAAGGTCGCTAACTGATGGCCGGTTCACCCGGATACCGCACCATTCAATCGGCAGACAAAGCCCTTGTTCCGAAAGTTCTGATACCCATACCGGTCCTAATGCAAACTCTGCATATTCAGAGAGAAGGTCATTGAATTGGATGCAGTCCTTGGAAGTGATATCAAGCCGGAATGTTTCCGGAGATGTAAAAGACATCTGTTTCTTAGGAAATTTATTAAACACCTCCACATGAAGAGTCCACCCTTTGAGTATTAAACCAAACAGAAGCCTGGTTCTTGGCTCTCTCAGTAAGAGATGTCTGCCCAGGCAATTAAGCCATTTGTCAGAATTCCTCGATTCTTTGTAAATCTTTCCCAACTCTAACCCCTCATCAGTAATAATAAAACCTTCATCTGTTTTTCGAATAAGGTTAAGACCGTTCACACACAGCCGCTGCCCGAAACGTTCGAATCCCATAGCATTGACAATGCCGTCTATTCCTCGTCCTCGAGGTTTACCATCTTTCTTAAACTTCAACGTCGGGGTAATATCAAAGAGTTCACATTCAATTTCCTGCCGCGAGTAAACACGACCGGCTTCGGCTTTGGCGAGAGCTTCCGGATACTCCTGATACCTTGTTGGGTCATTCCACAGAAATAACTTTGGTAATGCTACTCGGGAAGAAGTCAGAAGAGAGGAGTTAGGAGTTAGAATATTTTTCATAATTTCCTCCCTTATTTTTATTTTTGAGAACAGAACTCCTATAACTATTTAATAATCTGAATTGTGGAACCAATCCATATAGTTCGTGATTCGGAAAATTCTGAGTTGTCGGGTAAACCTCAAGCACAAATCCATGCGCTTTCTGCCAGACAATCAAATCCATAAAACTCTTAGCCGCTTCTCTCATTCTAACTCCTGACTCCTAACTCCTTAACTCTTTCCACCATCCGTGACTGCAGTAACTTGCCCGGCCGGAAGACTGTCCTGAGTCTGCCAGCCATAAGTGAGGACTGGAATTCAGGATGCAGGACGATATTGTCATCAACCTGATCAAGTATTTCCAACGCGATAAGGTTTTCCATCATATTGCCGACTTGATCGTCTGAAATGGTAGTTGCCGAAAAACACTCCTGGCATGTGAGTAATGAAGAAAGCCATTCTTTAAGAAAGCCGATCTTTTTCCCCTCAAAAAACAGCTCAAGTCCATTCAATGGCGTACCCGGGGAAAGAAAAAACTCAAAACCCGGCGCTGAGGCAGAGATTGATCTGTAGGCGTTTATTGCCAGATGTGTTGTTGCCTTATAGAAAGGCTGCTCAAGCATGGCATCCTGAAGCGCCAGTTTGCATTGTTCTGGTTTGTCTAAATCCCGGAGCGCCTTTCCATCTTCGTCAAAAAGCGCAATACTGCTCTGAACATCAGACCTTTGTATATTCCATGAGGCAGGACTGACACTCGTAAATTGTGCATTTCCATCAGCATCCTGAAGATTGATTATTGGCAGAATCGCAGGAGTTCGGCTCACAGCCCCCAGTGCTTCAGGGAATGCGTAAGGTACAAAACGTTTAAGAGCAAAATCAAACAGATCATGCGGGCGGGCGGTTCTACCAAGCAGGAGCTGGTTCCATGCATCCCAGTCGGATTGCCTTTCTGGCAACTTCTCAAAGTGTTTTGGTATCTGATCCGTCTTTTCATTGATGATTCGTTTACCGTTTATCTCCAACTGATTCAGCATCGCATTCATATCTGAGAGAAACGGTAAAAGCTCATTACCGGACCATGTCTCCAGTTGAGCTACCATCCCATGTTTCGCCGCAGTAACAACGCCTTCCGTGAGTATGGATATCAGGTAATTCCTATATTTTGGAATTTGGTATAAGACTGTGCGAACCGCTTTCTCATTATCTGTCCCGAGCAAACTCCAGAAATTTGGCGTAAAACTCCACGATACTGTTTCGCCGCTATGAGTGATCGGTTTGATAACATCTGCCGTTTTAAGCAATGTCAGCCATTCCGATGCGCCTGCCATTTTGGTAAGTTCAAAACGGGATATTTCTCCCCATTTTGTAAGATGGATGATTATTTGTTGGGCTGTTTTTAAACTACCTGCCATCAATTATTCTTCCTGTTTTCCTCAATAAGTTTCCTTTCCCGCTCCAGCTCCCGCTTCAACTCTTCTTCGGTGGGAAGAAAATTAAGATATCTCGCGGCAAAGAGTTGTTTGCTTTCCTTCAGAACAGAATACCTGGCAACCGCTTCGCTTTTATCTGAGCAGAGAATTAAACCGACTGTCGGGTTGTCTCCTGGAACTTTGAACTGATCTTCAAAAAGTCTTACATACCCATCCATCTGACCGATATCCCGGTGTGTTAATTTTCCGATTTTAAGATCAACCAGTAAAAAGCATTTGAGAATGAAGTTGTAGAATACAAGGTCTACATAAAAATCATCGTCGTCGAAGCTGATATGCTTCTGGCGAGCAACAAATGAAAAGCCTTTTCCCAATTCCAGGAGAAACGATTGCAGGTTATTGATAATGGCCTGTTCCAGATCGGTTTCATGAAGCGCTGGACTGTCCGGTAAATCAAGGAATTCCAGAACATAAGGGGATTTCAGCAGGTGGATGGGAGACAACGAATCTCCGGACAATCGTTCCCGTTTCGCTGGCAAGAGTCCATCCTTGCCTTTATTATTTAGTATGCGCTCGTAGTATGAGGTATGTATCTGCCTCTCCAGTTGGGTCTTACTCCAACCGCACTCCGCCGCTTCTATCTCGTAAAACAATCGGGCTTCATCATTGTTGACCCGCATTAAAGCACGATAATGTGACCAGCTCAGGCCGGGATGAAAACTGTTATTGAATTTGTTGCCCAATGATGAGCTTTTTTCAGTGGCGGTCAATTTAACACTCGTTGGGTGTGGAATTTCGGGGAGAAAATCTGTTTTCATAGATTCAGCACCCGGCGGGTGCTGAATTCCTAAACGGTCAGGATAGGTTTGATAAAATTTCCTGAAATATTGCAGGTTTGTAACCGAAAATCCTTTTCTGTATTTTTCAGTCAGACGCTTAGAAAGCCCTTCAATAACCTGCTGCCCATACTCGGCTCGTTCTTCTCCTCTCTGTACCGCTTCCACGATTTCCCTGCCAATCATCCAGTAGGCAATGACCATATTGTTGTTGACTGACCGAACCACATTAGAGCGGGCATGCTCCAGAATCGAAACGATACGGTCGAAAAGGGTGTTTGGGTTTTTTATTGAGGTGCTCATACGTTTAATCCTCTTTTTTTTGGCAATTTAACGTTCCCCTTTTAAAACACATAATAGTTTCAACGTGTAAACTTTTTTAAACGATCAAATATTTCCCGAGTTTACCAGATTCCAATATTGCATTCCTAATGCTGTTAATTTACAAGACTTGCTGTTAATGGCGGCAAAATACATATGCTCTTCTCCTACTGGTTTAACCAAGCCAACTCCTTCCATTTTTTGGAGTTCTTTAAATTTTTTTATATTATCAGGATTTGAAATAGAAGTCTCAATAGGTGGAGACACATTTCTTAAAGAGACAAATCTTGAAACATTTGTCTTAAAAACTGGTCGTTGAGCCCAAGGGCCTAATGCTCTATCTACATAGGCGTAAATACTGCCTGGAGAAATATTCCCCACCAAATCAGAGCAGCCACCTTTCAGAGCATCTATCAAAAGTGAGGTGAAAACACCTTGCCCATTTTGTTCGCTTGATGTCTCAGTTGACCTGCATGCTGTTAATACAGTTATACCATCAGCCAATTCTGAATACTTACCTTCAGCAATACTTGGGGAACCCATATTCCCTGAATAACAGCAATCTAAAATTATGATTTTATTTTTTGCTTTGGATTTGTTGGCAAGGTTTAATATTTCATCCATAGCAACACCTTCATCATATTTTTTAAAGTCAGGTGTTACGATGTAGCCTCCATACGAATTAACGCACCCATGACCCGCAAAGAAAAACAATGCAATGTCAGGATCGCCGGAGAAAAGACTTTCAATTTCCTGCTTCAAATTTGATCTTGTTATTTTAAGATTATTCGATGTCATTAACTTAATACTGAAATTTGGCGAACCGTCGCTATTTCTCTCAAGAACGGATTTCATTTCTGTTGCATCATTAACACAACCATGTAATGCAGAAGATGGATAATCATCTATACCCACAATCAATGCTTTTCTCATAAATAATTCCTCCTTTTATAAACTATCAATCCAATTTGCGATATTGCTCCAAGTCCAATTAACAATATGGACACAGTTCAATTCTGATGGCAATGTAGATGGTCTGTCAGTTTGACTTCCCCATATGCCCCGTCTCGGAACTCCTTCTTCTTTGGCACAATTTATTTCCCACAATTGACCATCTGCATTTTTTGTGTTTTTAGTAACGATAATTAAAACACCATCACAACCCTTTATTTTTTTTCTGCAATTAGTTTTCCATGCAGAATCCCATGGTTCCTTTACGGACATATCCACAAAATCAAAAGGGGAATTTTCATTCCTTGCCTGACCAACCAAAAAATCACGCAATCTTTCATCTTCGATTGCAAAACTGATAAATATTCTTTCTTTCATTTTCGACTCCTTATGTATTATTACTACTTCTTTTTCAATCTCTTCCCAAGATGGTGTTTTTAGTTTTCCAGATAAAATGGCTTCAGTAGCTAAAGTACCTTCGATAAGGGCTTCGACATCAGCCTTTGCCTTTTGAGAAAGAATATGGGCCTTTTCCATAAGATAATGATGTCTGGCTATGTGAGATGAAATTTCCCCTTCTTTGAATGGAATCCTTGGTATTAAAAGCTGTGCTATCCATTCTTGTGTTATATGTGGTTGGGCTAATCCTGTAGCAAAGCTTTGAATTTGAATCTGGACAACAGGGTGATTAATCACAAATTCTAAATAATAAGGGTTAAGGTTATTTTTGTTCTTTATTCTCAATCGTGCAACGGTAGAGCCTGCTGCCATTGGTTTTCGAAGTTTGGGGATTACTAACGCTTTACCAATCGTCCCATCCTTAGTCATAGCGATGTCTTCATGTATAAGATGAATTTGAGGTTGTTCATCGTACTTATATTGCTCAACAGAGACCAAAGCATCATAATCAATGTATCCATCTCTATACTCAACGCCTCTTAATAACCACGGTCCTTCGTGTACATAGTGTTCTGTTGTAAGTCCTTTCCAGCCGATCATTGCAGAAATACTCACAAGAGAGTCCAATGAATCGTAGTTGATTGATTCGCCCTTTAAGTATTCAATTAAGCGGATCTTACGTGGCGAATTAAAGTTGAGATCCATTCTGCTTGAAAGCATGTCTAATGATACCCAGTGGCTAAGCAATGAAGATTCATATTTACAATCCCAGTTGATAGATTTTTCAAAAATGATTTTCGCTTGAACCTTGCTTTGAAGTGCTATATCTCTGCACTTTTCTGCAAGATCAACCTTTTGCCCAATGTAATCCTGTATTTTTTCAGGTGGATTTGGAATGTAAAATTCATTAATACGATCTTTTGAGAGTTCTAACTGTCCTGTACTCCCTGTTGTTCCAAAATTTGACCAAGCTACACCATATTTTGTGTTTAGGAAGCCTACAAGAAATCCACTTTTAATTTTCTGTGTAGTTCGTATTATCGTAACGTGGTTATCAACAGTAGACTTATAGTCTCTGAAGAATAATGCAGCTCTTCCAATGGTTCCAAGTCCACTTGATGTTAAAAGAACATCCCCTTTCTGCAGTTTTTTTTTACCAAGATGCTGCGATTTTGGATCTGGGAAAAACGCAGACTCAAACTCGATATAACCATTTCTTACATGTCTTGTTTTGAAAACTCTGGTTGATGTTTTACTTTCAATAGCACCATTTACTCCACGATTTAAAAATGTAGTAATAGTTTCATCACCTAACCTTACGGTTGGATAGCCACAATTAAATGTTTTCTCTATATATTGTTGAATTGAATGTTGAAATGGTTTGGCATCCATTCTGTCATCAAGGCGATCAGGCAAAACCCAAGTCATTTGTATTGATTCTTTTGACCTCATTCTGTTTCTCCTGCGTATCCTGCACAATATGATTGGGCGATTTCAACAAGATCATTACCCATCGGGTCTGGAACCTCACTTTTCCCTTTTTTGATAAAGCCGACATGCTCTGATACTGCCATGAAAACAGGTACCTGTTTTTCTGAAGCATGACGTTTCTTTTGCAGGTAAATAAAGCTGGTTTTCGCATTTGTACCAGAAATCGAAAATGTATCTGTCGGCAAACTGACAACAGCTTTCAAAATCGCTTTGCCACCCAGAAATTCACCGGTCTCTTCATCTTTTGTTCCCATGACATATTCGCGAATGTAGGCATCTGTTGAGTTGCAAAGAATTCCATCGGGTAAAACAATCAGTAGACGTCCACCGGGCTTGAGCAACTGCAGGTTACGGTCAACAAACAGCGCTGCTGGTTCGGCATTTTCCAGTTCCCTTTTCCTGCTCCGGTCACCGGCTTTCCATTTCCAGCCAAGCTGCAGACCAAGCTCATCCTTACGCATCTTGGCCAAACCTTTCGGATCATCGTATTTACCGGCACCAAATGGTGGATTGGTCAGGATAAGGTCAAATTTGCCTGCTAGCTTGTCCACATGGGTATCGGTGATCGAGTCATCCACCTTCAGTAACTGGCTGTGATCCTCACCATAGAGTAGCATGTTGATACGAGCTTTCTGGATGCTGCCCTCAGCCTGGTCGGCGCCAAAAAAACTATAGCGTTTCATCTGCCTAAGCCATGCCAGTTTGTCATCGTCACTATGACCTACATGGCGGTCGTCAAGAATACGTTTTTTGATTTCGCGGAGGGCACCAACAAGGAAACGACCGGTACCACAACAGATATCACCACACAGAAAGGCTGGCAGGTACTTCTCATCCGCTTTTGGGTTCCAGCGCTCCTGCTGATCCTTATCACCGCGCCGCGCCCACAACTCAGCATCCGTAATGTCATGAAAAACCATATGAGTCATACATTCAACGACCTGTGACGGAGTCAGGTAGGTAGCCAGTCCTTCATTACTGGCGTATTTACCACGCAGGAACACATCAAAAGCCCAACCTAACAAATCTTCATGGATCAGGTGTGCTCTCATCATCCGTGCTTGTTCACCATTGCCCACTAGTTCCTTGTCGGGTACAGATAGCCTGATACGTTGTCCATCACGATCCCGCAGATCCAGCGAATCGATAGACATGGACAGGATGTCCGGGTTCTCCAGCTTCAATGGTTCATCGTAAGCAAAAATGGTATGAGCCTGACCGGTAATGTCTGTGGCCCTGCGGAAGATTATTAATCTCACGGAATGCATCCTTCAGTTCGGTAACGGCTTTCTTACCATTTTTCTTTACATATTCTGACGAGTAAATCTCGGAAAACAGTTTTCCTTTGCCGGTGCCATCCTTGAGCTTGTATCTCGGGGATTTTTCCAGATGAATTCTGAGGAACAGGAGTTTACCCAGTTCATCAATAGCGGCATTGGTTGGCTTTACACCGCCCCGGGAATAAATGGCCTCGTGAAGCTGATCAAATTTGCGTTGAATCGCCCGAAAATCGCCACGGTGGTATTTCGCAGAAAGATCCTGAAGCAGACGAGAACGGGAATCGGAGATAGGCTTGGCGATTTCACGCCATAGTTCCTTGCGAGGCAGATCGGATATCTGGGCATCCTTTTCAATGTCAAAGATAAAGTTGTTCTCTCCATCCCATACCCAGACAAAACGGAATGGTTTGCCTTCTTCTGCACCGAGACCGGCTTTGAATTTAGCATCATCCTGAATGGATGGTTTAGCGGCATCACCCGGAGCAGCGGATGAAAATAACACAACTGGTTCATCGCCGTCCATTGCTACCATCTCGGCAGTAGCATCCATACTACCGTCACCGAATGGATCAAAAAGATGAAAATCTTCGATTAATTTTTCATAACCCAACTCGGCAAATCGAACCCGGGCTTTTTCCCGAAGTATATTCGGTGAATTTTCCTTCTTCTTACCCATCGTTATCTATCCTCCTGTCGTTTGGGCCGGTTAAAAATATTTGTATTCATGATTGTAAACTCTTCCGATTCCTTCAAAATTTGTTCTACTTTTAACCCATCTAATCGGGTTGCTTTTGAAACATCCTTGACCACATTTGTAATCGGAGCCCCCGAACGACCAATAGTTCTAAAGTACTGCTCTGCTGCTTCAAGAACTGCGGCTTCATCGCTTTGACCGCTTCCGCGCGTGATCCACTTAGACCCTGTATATTCAAACTGCGGGTTCAGCCTGAGCAAAAGCAAAGCCCGTTCAGCGCCTCCGCATTGATTAAGCTCAGGAATTGATTCGGCTATTACATCAGGTGTCGCAAAACCTTCTCTAAGCAAATAATCTCGTATTTGTTTCGTAATACTCATTCTACCTCCCACTTTCTAACTCCTTCTCCAAAAACTCTTCCGCCAGTTGAAGCACCTCTGCTTTTGCAGTAAGCGCCTCTCTCCGCCGCTCAAAAGCCTGTGCCACCCTGCTGTCAAAATCTTCCCGCCAAACGACAGATAAGGTTGGGATAAGCAGTACATCAAGGTCTTTTTTGCTGACAAAACGCTGAACCGCACCGGTCGCAATGCTGTTTAACTGCATTTTCACCATAGGATGTGTAAGAGCTATGGTAAAATATCTGGGAGTCTCCTCAAAACGTAATGCCGTAAAGGTAGCACTTCCCAATATGTGATCATCCGTCAAACCGATTTTCCCATCAAGGTATGCAACCTGATCACCACTGCCGGTGGTACAAATCAATACATCCCCGGGATGAAGTGGTTGACGCATGCGCGGCGACAGATCCGATAATTTACAGGCATCAAAGCTTTCCACCAGAAGCGTTGCCTCGTTGATATGTTCAGCTCGAATAGCAAAAACATCATCCTCTTCCTCTATTCCCTTAAGGGTAGACGGGACAGGTCTTGCAACATGCAGCAGAGGCGTCACCACGCCACTTTTCATTAGGCGTTCCTGCAGGATCGTATGTGCGCAGAACGAAACATCCCAACGCTGTCCGAGGTTGCTCTTTTTAATTTGGAAGCGGACAGCTTGAGTACAATCACCGATCTTGCGATCTATCTCTGCATGGACAGCCTGAATAATGCTCTTTAGCTCATTCTCTGATTCCTGGCTTAGCGTTGCTGCATGGTCATAGGCTTTTTTGATTTTATCCTGAAGATGCCGTCCGGGAAGAGGGATTGGAACCTCCACTATGTCCTTTAGCCGCAATCGCCGAAGCGCGGTTGCAGAACGGCGATAAGCTAAGTCCCTCAATATCTTTCCCATACATTTCGTTGAAAGAATGGCTGCAAGGTATTCAGGAACAATAGCTGACTTTGGTCTTAGAACCGTAATTTCAGCAGAGACGGTGAGTTCCTTTTTAATGTTTTCTGGTAATACAGCTGCCCGAAAGGGTTCTGCAGCCTGCGTAAAAAGCACATCCTTTGGTTTTACTTTAGTCCACTTGGGATTGTTTTCAATAGAAACATATTTCAGAGGTAAAAAATGAATATCACAAGCATCTAGGTTGCTCAGGCGGAGCATCTGAATACCGGATTCACAAGAGGTCAGGCGGGAGCCATCGGCAAAATAATCGAGCAGATCCCCAAGTTTTACAAACTTTTCTGCGTCACTGGCAGTAATGCTTTTTACAGTTTCTCTACCCAGATAAAAACGGGGATCAAGGCGATTCCCTTTACCTGATAACTGATTGTATTGGACCGTTATACGCCTCATGAGTGACCCTCCGGGGTCAGCATCTGTTGTATAATTGTTTTCGTATCTTCAATTGCTTTTACATCAGTCAAATCTCCAGGATGTAATTCCAGCATGGTTATCTGATAATCTTCAGAGAGGGTGGCACTCTTTTTCAGACAAAAGATTGAACAACGCAGAGCCGTACCTTCAAAACAATAACCGGTAGGAAGGCTGATCACACCAAGAATTTGAACATTTTTCAGAAGCCAATCGCGGAATACAGAGTGGCTCGCTCCGGAAAGGATACCTTCAGGAACAACAGCTACAATAATTCCATCATCCTTGCTTTGTTCAATAGCATGAAGAATGTAAAGGTATTCGAAAGGTATCTTCTGCTTAGTTATTACTTCGTTAAAAAACGAGCTGATGTCTTTTAATTGCTGCTTGTTAGTAAAAGACCGGCCAAATGGAGGTATTAATATGGTTGTATCTGGACGATCTTTCGGCTTAAAACCAATGTAATCCTTATATACAAAATGAGTTGAAGGGAATAGCTTCTCCAAGACCGGTTGAACTCCTTTATTCCCATTTTCAATGACCAGTGTACTTTCTGTTACTCCCATGAGAGCAGTAAGCTGTGCACCAATTGTACAAGTAACTAAAGTCAGATTAGAAGCTTGCTTACCCAAAATTCTAAAGATGTATGATGTAGAAACAGGCAAGCCGTAATAACCCTTTTTTCCGTCGGCAAGCTGACCAAGCCATTCAATGATAGCAGATATGTCTTCATCACACTGTGGGATAAGGGTAAAGCCAGAAATAATTGCGCAAAATTTCAAAAAGATTTCTATGTCAGCCTCCGAAATACCTGTAAGACCTTTAGATAATCCCAAAAGCTCACTGCATTCACTACGAGGGGCATAAACCGCATTTTCCCAAACAGCCCATTTTCCCTGTTGTTCATCAGATATGCGGGCAACAATACAATCAGCAGCAATGTGTTGCTGATTGTCACGCCTTTTTACCAACTGCCGAAGTAGACCGGAAAGGAAGGCAATCACTTCTTTAGAGGGAAAATACCGTTGATGGGTTGAAGGTATTGCACGGAACGGCGAAAGCGTTTCTTCATTATTACGGATACCATAGAAGGAGATATTACCACCCCCTTCGGCCACTACATATTTAATACCTTCCTCAGTGAGGAGCGAAAGATATCTCTCGGCCACAACTCCATGTTTTGGATATACAAGAACACCACGCTTACTGGAGACGTTAAACTCAGCCCCAATAATTAACCTACCTACACTCGCCCCTTCAAGCATTTTTAGCTCTATGTGTCGTGCTTTTAAATAATCTTGAGCATTCATACCTATTCCTTATCACATACTCACTAGTTTAATATGCATAATATAAAAGCTTGGTTTGGCATTGTCAAGATATTATTATCACACAATCACATTTCCATTACTTTATTGGTTACCTATCAATACGAAAAATCCATTTATAGATTTAACTTCAACCGACATTCGAGAGGTCTGATTGTTAAGTTATTGATATCTAAGGACTTAATTAATTGAGCAATAAAACATCGATTTTCTTAAGTCCTTGAAATTACAAAAGATACAAAAACCTCTCGAATGTCAGCTTCAATATATTGTATACGATAAAATCATGCGTAAGAGTCCTGGGAATACTTTACTTAATTCTACGGACTTAATATCGAACAAAGAGGTTTGTTTGAGTACTTCTTCCTTTTAAAGTTGGAAAAGCAGATCAACATATTTCCATTCTTTCACCATTGCTTTGTTTTCATTGAACTCGGATTGATCATCTATGAAGGTATCTCTGAATGCAGCATAGGTTGTCTTTTCCAAAGGGGCACGGCGTTCAGTAATATAGCCAAGGGTCAGAAACAGATTTAACGCATTTTCGGAAAGGTTGCCATTATTAAATTGCCGGATGGCTTCCTTTATTCTCTGTTTAATATCTGTTGTGTGCATTATTATAATTTTTTTAATTCCTGTTTTACAAAATTTTCTAATTGTTGTTTGCTGTTGACTAAGAATTCAAAGTTCATATTACTTTATGACTAAACAGGTTACTAATTCAAAATTGTCCATATCATTCACCTGTTTTGACTGTGGAATCAATAATGCTCCCCGTACAGCAAAACGGCTTGTATCAAAATATTGTGCGTGAATACCCGATGGTGAAGGCACAACGGAATATAAACCAAAGGGAGCTTCTTCCAGCTTCTTGCGGTTATTTTCCAAAAACTTGAGCAATTCTATCCGGAAATCATCCAGGGTAAAGTCAGTTAATGAGATACTCTCGTGCATCTCTTCGAGGTCGAGCACTTCATTTTTCAGTTTTTTCAGTTGCTGGCTGCGGTATCTCAAATCATCAGTGATGAGCTCTTCAATTTGCTTGGTATTCAGGATATTATCGTCTCCTGTAGCGGTAACATCTACCAGAGCCATGCGGGCTTCTACACGTTCTTTCAGGTTGATATAATTATCGAGGTCTTTGGTAGGCCAGAAGTTTACCAGTTGAATTTTATCATTCCTGCTTCCCAAGCGGTCAATACGGCCAAAACGCTGAATGATGCGAACAGGATTCCAGTGAATGTCGTAATTAACCAGAAAATCGCAATCCTGTAAATTCTGCCCTTCGCTGATGCAGTCGGTAGCAATCAGTATATCAATCTCACCTTCCTGCGGCATTGATTTCATTAATTTCCAGCTTTTAGAAATGGGAGAAAAATTAGCGAGGATATTTGAGAAATCATGTTTGCCAAAAGTGGTTTGGTTGGCATTTCCTGCTACTAATGCAATGTTCAATCCCAGATCTTTTTTTACCCATTCTCTCAGGCAATCGTAAAGGTATTGAGCCGTATCGGCAAAAGCGGTAAAGATAAGTACTTTCTTATTGTTGCCGTTAAGTGGTTGATTAACTTTCTCCTTGATGAGCTTTTTAATGTCCTTTAGTTTTGCATCACGTTCCGGAGTTACCGCAACTGCCGTATTATATAATTCATTGAGGGCTTCTTTATCTTTTCTTAAATCTTCCAGCCAATCATCCAGATGTAAATCGGCTAAATCGAATTTCAATTTTCTACCCACCTGCCATTGTTCAAGATCATCAGTATTTTCTTCTAATTCATCTTCATCCGGTTCCAGTGTTTCCAAAACCTCTTCCTGCGATCTAGCTTTTGATTTCAGGAATTCATTAATTCTGCACTCAAGTATTTCAATCTTCTGAATCGTTCTATCCATAGAAATCTCAAATGATTCAATGGAACTTTCCAGGCGTTTCAGGAAGTTTACTTTCATCATTCCGATGAGGAAATGTTCACGATCACTCTGTTTAAAGGCAAGGACTTCAGTTCCGGCTAATGCCTCGTATTTTTGTTTCTTTTCTTCCTTCACATAGGCCGAAGGGTTAAATACAGAAAGTTTGTATTGCAAGATTTTTTTGTTCAATGCATCATAAGTAAAAAAGCGGTCTTTTATGTCAATGTTGGGGTAAATGGAATGGGGTTTTAATCGTTCCGGGAATTGCCCTATGGCATTAATATTGTAAAAGCCCTTTATATGCTTTCTACTCCTGGCAATAGTGAGTTCGTCCAGCAATTTGAAGAAGGATGAATCGAGGCGTTCCATTAATTGTTTGACTGTTCTGTCAGGGTTCTTTTTATGGTCAGCCCAAAGCGTAAACTGCGTTTGGGCATTCTTCAGTGTAAGGGCGATATCTTTGATTTGTGTACTCTCAAAGAGCGCATCATTTTTGCCTTCAGTAATGAGTGAAATTTGATTTCTTAAATCACGGAGGTTATTGTTAACCGGTGTGGCAGAAAGCATGAGTACTTTGGTTTTACTCCTGACTTGATGATTCTTTCCATCAGCCATTTGGCACGGTTCATTTTTTTAGTACCATCATCTTTGGTCTTTTCCATCGGATTACCATGAAAATTATGAGATTCATCGATAACTACCAGAAGCCATTGAACCAGCTCTTTAAATCATCTAAATCTCTCCTATCCTGAATTACTATATTCAATTCAATATTCGGGCTTCCTCCCATCCCAAGTCCGTTAACGGTGAAATTGGAACTCCCCATAACCGCCTCTTTAACACCGTTTGGATTTTCCATCAAATAAAGCTTGCCGTGTAGAAAGTTTGGTTTAACCATTGATTTGATATCAACCTTATCAATAAGGAATTGGCCAACTGATCCATTTTTGTGATTGTCACGGATTGAAGTATTATTCATCTACGCTATATCTTTGCTTTTCATAGTGATAAAAACAGAATTAAATTGTTATATTTCTTCTTCAGATATTGCCAAGATGATCACTTATTTGATGCTCAGAGATTTCAAAATTTTTCGATGTACCGTTAACACACCCCTAGCCCCTCTCAAGAGGGGAATTTGAGAAGTCCCCTCTTGGAAGGGAACCCACCCCTTAGTCCCCTCCTGGGAGGGGATAGGGGTGGGTAAAAATAAAAGCCATTAGGTTTTGCCTTTTAAAGCTCAACATAATTTAACGGGAGCATAATATCAAGATGGCTGAAAAATTTCAACCTTTAGGTGAAAAATAATAGTGTTTAAAAATGGGGATTGGATCGAAGTGGTTTTGACGAAGAATCGGTTTGATAATCTACCGCAAAAGGTGTGTAATCTGATACCGTTGTCTCAAAGAAAAAGTTGGCCGGATATTAAGTAAACCTTTGCTGCAGCTTTTTGTATTTTAAGAAATAAATATGGTTGCACAGAGAATAAATAAGGATGCATGGTAATAAAGCATCTAAAATAGGGGCGTCTATTTCGGTGTCTACCCCATGAAACAGCCCTAACAAATTAGTCAAGAGAACGCTTCTTGTAAAAAAGAATGTGTAAAGCATAATCTTTACATGTTTGTCAACCAATAGATATTTACAATAAGCATGAACAAAGGCGATAGATGAACAAAGTCTTATTGTATTATTTAAGATGTTAAGAATGAATGATATGTTTCCAAATTCTGCTTCTTCCTGCGATATGAACACCTCTAGTCCTGTTGTAAGGGCATATTTCGAGAAAAAATATAGTCCAAATCCGATAACCGCCAAATAAAAAATACTCTTTGTATGTAAAGTGTAGTCTTTTATTTTTCTGATGGAATCTTGAGATTTATTATCCGCATCATGTGTGGTATACATTATACTCTTGATAACGTCTCTAAAACTCGTAGAGGGTATAAGCCTGATAGAAGTGCTAATTACTTTGGTGCTGCTTACCTTAATAATTTCTCCAAAATTTGAAGAAAACATTAATAGATAAGCTAATCCAAGAAAAATAAAAGTTATAAGATCACCACACATATCAGGGAAATTTGGGGTATGAAACTCATATCTATGCACAAGATGACTGTGATCGTGCGGCTGAATAACATCAAAAAGTATTAATGGTTTAATAATATCTCCTACAATAAATCTTAAGTTAATAGCTACAAAGGTAAAAAATGCACCTAGTCTTATATTTTTTAATAGAAGTTTTTCCTTATCCGTGAAATTTGAGGCTAACAAATTCTCATTCCTTCCGTTTTAATTCCAATTTCTTCCTACATTAATTATTGTAATAAGAAAATTTAATAAAAAACAACAAATACAATAATAATAAATAATTTGATAATAATAAATATAATTTTCTGCCGGGTAGATATTAAATAAAAAATATTAAATGTATTGCGTGATTACTGCAAAATAGACATAAGCTATTATAGTGTTGTAGGTTACAGCTAATTTGCTGAATTGTATCTCTATAATATCGTAATGTATTATAAATACATATACTTATAAGCAAATTTTAAGTAATTGCGTAATAAACCTGTTTCACTATGCATTAATGAGCCTTTAAATAAAGGAAGAGGTATTTTGGTCTTTGGAATTGTTTAGATGCGCAGGAATTCAGATGTGGTACGTATTTTCTTTTTTGTTCTGATATGTTGTATTAGCGCGTCATCAGTGCAACAACACGGTCAACCTCAACTGGCAAACTGACATCTTCGTAAGAGGGTAGTGCTAACACAGTGATTTCCAGTTTTTCTATATCGGGCGACAGCCAATTTGGTCGTATATTGTTAGACCTTTCTGATAACTCCCTATAAAACTTCTGTAAATTCTCACGCTTGCGTACTGCAATGGTATCTCCGCTGTGTACCTGGATGGATGGAATGTTGATTGTTCTGCCATTAAGCTGGAAATGAGCATGCGTCACGCCCTGACGTGCCTGCGGACGGGTAGATGTCAGGCCTGCCCGACATATAATATTGTCAACTCGCCGCTCACAAAGCATGAGTAAATTCTCGCCCGTGTTGCCCTTCATTCTTGTAGCCCTGTTGAAAAGTCTTTTAAACTGGCGTTCATTCATCCCATAAAAGAACTTTATCTTTTGTTTCTCTCTAAGGGCTAAACCGTATTCGGAGGTTTTAAGTCGGCGCGCCATACCCGGGAGTTTTTTCCGGCGTTCAAATGCCTTGACCGCACCTGCATTTTCAAAAACCGGTATGCCTAAACGCCGGTTTACCTTTGCCTTTGGTCCTGTATAACGACCCATAGTATATTCCTCACAAAAACTATCAAGAAGATTTAAAGACCGTGTGTGTTAATATCATACCTAAACAAAGATTGGTTAAATGTCAAGGTGATTTATTTTATTCAATAAAAAATGGTTGAATAAGAAAGGTTTATACAATAAAATTGACTTTTTATTATTTTTTTATAATAAAAGGTAAAGGTAGTATCATATCGAGATTAGAAAATGATATTTCTAAAGGCAATAATATATTAGGTATGGGATGAATAATGTAAAAACAGTTGCCATTATTCCTGCAAGATACTCATCAACCAGGCTGCCTGGAAAACTTATCCTACCGGAAGTTAAGGCAGTAACCGGAAAATATATTATAGAACACGTCTATCTTAATGTGATGCAAGCAAAGCGCCTCCATAAAACAATTGTTGCTACGGATAGCACGCTTATTTATGATATTGTTAAAAATTTTGGCGGTGAAGTGGAGATGACTTCCTCCTCACATATCTCAGGAACAGACAGGATCAAAGAAGTAGCAGAGCGATTGGATGCCGATGTTGTTGTGAATGTACAAGGAGATGAGCCAGAAGTAAATGCTTCTATGATCGATCAGGTCATAGATACCCTGACAGAAGATAACGAAGCAGTAATGGCAACCCTTGCAAGTAAAATAAAAGATAAAACGGAAATAACAAATCCAAATGTTGTAAAAGTTGTATTGGATAATAATGGATATGCACTCTATTTTTCCCGTGCACAGATCCCCTATGTACGAGATAGTAAGTATCTGTTGAATAACCCGAATATTACCTTCTTGCGGCATTTGGGTATTTATGCATATAAGAGGGAATTTTTATTGAAATATTCGCAGCTGCCGTCGTCGGATTTAGAAAACATTGAGGTATTGGAACAGCTTAGGGTAATCTCAAATGGTTATAAGATAAAGGTAGCTGTTACAGACTATACAACAAGAGGTATTGATACAAGAGATGATTTAATAGCGTTTATGGAAAAGTATAGATATGACTAAACATATATTTGTTACAGGTGGTGTGGTTTCTTCACTTGGTAAGGGGCTTAATTCTGCTTCTATTGGGATGTTGCTGGAGAGCAGGGGATTGAAGGTAAGGCTTCAGAAGTTTGACCCCTATGTAAACATTGATCCGGGTACTATGAGCCCTTATGAGCACGGAGAGGTATATGTAACGGAGGACGGCGCCGAGACAGATCTTGATCTTGGGCATTACGAAAGGTTTACCAATACAGAGACAAATCGGTATTGTAACTTTACGACGGGCTCAATTTATTACTCTGTCATTATGAAGGAACGGAAGGGCGAGTATCTGGGGAAAACAGTACAGGTAATCCCGCACATCACAAATGAAATCATAGAATGTATTCAAAAACTTGATGATACGGATACGGACGTTGTCATTTCGGAGATTGGCGGAATTGTGGGAGACATAGAAAACCAGCCGTTCCTTGAAGCAATCAGGCAGTTTGGACAAAAGGTAGGAAGGGAAAATGTGCTGTATATTCATTTAACCCTTGTTCCTTATTTAAGCGCTGCCGATGAGATAAAGACTAAACCTACACAACATAGCGTTGGAATGTTGAGGCAGGCGGGTATTCAACCTGATATCATTATTTGCAGAACAGAAAAATATATAAGTGCAGAGATAAAAGAGAAATTATCACTTTTCTGCAACGTAGACAGAAACGCAATTATCGAAGAACGCGATGTAAAACCTTATATATATGAAATACCTCTGATACTCGTTGAACAAGGTCTGGATAAACTTATTATCAAGAAATTAGGACTGAAAACTAATGGGGATGATATTAGTAAGTGGTTGTCAATATTGGAGATATTAAAAAATCCGAATCACACAACAGAGATCGCAATTGTTGGGAAATATATAGGTCATCAATCGGCTTATGAGTCCATATATGAATCACTCATTCATGGTGGAATAGGTAACAATGCAAGGGTGAAGGGACGAAGGGTTGAATCCGAAGATATAGAAAAAAATGGTGCCAGATCGAATCTGGAGGGTGTGAAAGGTATCCTTGTACCCGGAGGATTTGGTGAACGTGGCATTGAAGGAAAGATTGAGGCGATACGCTATGCGAGAGAAAATAAGATACCTTTTTTTGGTATTTGCCTTGGGATGCAGTGCGCTGCTATAGAATTTGGGAGAAATGTTTGCGATCTTAAGGGTGCGAATAGTACTGAATTTGATATCAATACTACACATCCTGTTATTAGCCTGCTGGAAGAACAGAGAAAGATATCACATAAGGGTGGATCTATGAGACTAGGGGCACAACCCTGCATTATACAGGAAGGCACAAAGGCATTTAAGGCATATGGAAGGCAAAACATATCGGAGCGCCATCGGCACAGATATGAGTTTAACAACGCTTATAAGGAAATATTTTCGAACTATGGTATGATCTTTAGCGGGCACTCTCAGAAGGACCAATTGGTAGAGATCATGGAATTAAAAGACCACCCATGGTTTATGTGTGTACAATTCCATCCGGAATTTAAATCAAAGCCTACAAATCCACACCCTTTATTTAAAGAATTTATCAAAGCGTCATTAATGTACTAGAGACGGATTCCGAGGGTATTGGCGATCCGATGAAATTCTTCGTTATTGTGAAAAGAGATAGTAATCTTTCCTTTTCCCTTTTTCTCTCTGATGCAAACCTTTGTCCCGAAGAATCTCCGGAACTGATCCTCTAAGTCCTTAATGTGGGGCGTGGAGGTCAATGCGCCGGTTTGTTTTTTGGGTATCGGCTGTTTTTTACCTGAAGCGGCAATTTCTTCTACATTTCTCACGGAGAGTCCTTCTTTAAGAACACGCTCAAAAAGCCATAATCGCATTTTCTCTCCCTGCATGGATAAAATTGCCCGGGCATGCCCCATGGATATTGTTCCACGTGAAACGCTGTCCTGTATCTTTTGCGGTAACTCCAAAAGGCGTATATAATTTGTCACAGAACTTCTGTTTTTTCCCATAACCTTTGCAACCTGTTCTTGAGTAATTTTGAATTTGTTGATTAATTCCTGGAATCCCTTGGCCTTTTCAATGGGGTTCAGGTCTTCTCTTTGAATATTTTCTATTAGGGCGATTTCTAAAGTATTGAGATCATCTGTTTGCCTTACAATTGCCGGTATCTCTTTTAAACCAATTGTCTTTGCTGCACGCCAGCGCCGTTCACCTGCAATTAGCATATATCCATGTGGGAGGGGTCGTACGATAACAGGTTGTAAAATGCCATGTCTTTTTATAGATTCTATAAGTCCACTCATTTCTTCTTCATCAAAAACATCTCTCGGTTGCAGATTGTTTGGCTGGATGTCAGAAGGATTTAATTTCATAATTGTCTCTTGCTGAATATCGGCCTCTACTCCAATAACACCGCCGAGCAGTGATTGAAGTCCACGGCTGAGAGTCTCCTTTTTGGACATTATAAAAGCTCCTTTTTGTTAATTGTTTTCAGTTGCATTTCATTGTGATGGATGCTAGTATCTAACCTGAAATTTATGCTGAATATATTAATAAAGATCCACTAAACTCTTCATTATATACATAAACAAAATTGGATGTTTCACGTGGAACATCCAATTTTGTGTTTAGTGTATGAAATTTTTTTAAATTTGCAAGTCTTTTATGGATAGATGCATCATAACTATTGCCCTCAATACGGCAAGGGAGATTACGCGACAAGCCGTATTTTATTGTATTTTGGGCGGAGGGATTGGATTAATACTTTTCTCCTTTGTTTTTACTTTGTTCGCCTTTGGAGAAGAGTTGCGGATGATAAAGGAGATGGGAATATCAACTATTACTATTTGTTGTTTATGTCTTGCTTCATTGTGTGCAACAAATGCCATATCAAGGGAAATAGAGAAGGGTACGATAATAACTTTGTTATCTAAGCCTATCAGCAAGAAGTCTGTTCTGTTGGGTAAGTTTTTTGGGATACTTCTTATTGTGTCGCTGACATGTGCAATCATGGGTATTAGTCTTGTGTTCTCATTAAGTGTAAAGGATGCACGAGATTCTAATATAAATCTGTTGTCATCTTTTATTAACATAGGCGGTTCGGCCTTTTTTCAATTCGTTTTTTTATTTTTACAGGTCTCCATAATGTGCGCAATTGCAGTTGCGGGATCAATATATTTACCAATAGTAGCTAATTTTAGCCTTTGCATGTGTGTTTATATTGTTGGGAATTTAATAAATTTTTTTCACAACATATTAGGTGGAAACGAGGGTGGATTCCCGTGGTGTATATCACTTCTTTCTATAATTTTTCCCAACCTGGAAAGTTTTAGTGCTATTGGTATGGGGAATTGGGTTGAAAAATTTAATTTGAGTTATCTGGCAATGCTTATAGTATATGCAATTCTATATACGGCATTGGTAATAACATTAGCATGTGAATTTTTTGACAGGAAGGAATGCTATTAGCTTTTGTTTCTCACCTGTGAGAGGACTTACAATTGATATACGGTATAATAGGTGATATACATAGTAATTATGATGCATTGACGGCGGTTGTGCAGAGATTGCAAGAGGAGCACGTTGATAAGATATTGTGTGTAGGAGATATTGTTGGCTATGCTGCTGAACCAGCAAAATGTATTGATTTGATACGTGAATTGAATTGTATAGTTGTAGCGGGAAATCATGATTATGCCACAATAGGAAAATTTCCTATGAATTACTTCCATGCTGATGCAAGGGCTGCGATTTTATGGACAATACAGCAGCTTTCGGCTGAACATATGGAATTTTTAGAGAATTTACCGCTGGTTACAGAGTTGGATGGTATTACCCTTGTACACAGTTCCTTAAATCACCCTGAGTTTTTTGATTATATTTTATCCGCAGCAGATGCACAAAGGAGTTTTGATCTCTTAAAAACCCCAATCTGTTTTTATGGCCATACCCATATCCCGTTAGCCCTTTTTTTAGATAAAGGAAATATATATATTGATAGAGAAAATACCTTTAATTTAAGTGATAAAGAAAAAGCGCTAATTAACGTGGGAAGCGTAGGACAACCTAGGGACTGGGATCTTAGAGCCTCTTGTGCTACTTACGATACGGAAAAAGAAATAGCAAGACTCCATCGTGTTAAATATAATATAAACGATGCTGTTGGAAAGATATATTTGGCGGGCTTGCCGGGAATAAATGCCTTGCGATTAACCGAAAGTGTTTTGTGATAATCTTACCCGTAAGTTTAGAATTTATAAATACTTAGGGCTCAAATCGATGATTTTTGACATATCTCTCACAAGGTGTTTCCTCTATTGCCCAATGATTCCTATATAACTAATTACAGAGGCTACAGGTTAATGAAATAGGCATTCTCTATATGGCTTAATTTCTGAATTTCCCGGAGACATTCCTCGGATAGCGATGCATCGACATTCATAATGGTAATTGCATTACCGCCAATCTCTTTTCTGCCGAATGACATTTGAGCAATATTTACTTTATTGCGGCCGAGAAGCGAGCCTATATCACCGATTAATCCCGGTTTATCTTTACTGAAGAGGACAAGCATGTGCTCGTTTAACGCTGCCTCTACACTATAGCCATTAACACTTACAATTCTTGGTTCACTTTTACCGAATACTGTTCCTGAGATTATTGTGTCGCCTCTCGGACTGCTTATCTTCGCTGTTATTAAGCTTGTGAAGTCGCTAATTTCGCTGCTAATGGTTATATTAATCTTGATGCCGCGTTCTGCCATTAAAATAGGTGCGCTAACCATATTGACACCATCTTCAAGGGAGGGCTTAAGTAATCCTACAAGAAGGCTGTCAGTAACAAGTCTGACATTCTTTTTGCAAATTTCTCCGGTATAAATAATATCTATTGTCTGTATACCACCTTTTGTAAGCTGGATAAGAAGCGATCCTATTTTTTCTGCCAGTATAATATAAGGCTTTAGATTCATGTACTCTTCAGGGTTATATGGTGGAAGATTGACCGCATTCCGGAATCCTTTCCCTGTAAGTGCGTCTGCCATTTGCTCGGCAGCTTCAACGGCAACTGCAAATTGCGCCTCCTCCGTTGATGCGCCTAAATGAGGCGTTACGATAACCTGATCCAGTTCGAGAAGTTTATTGCCTACAGGTGGTTCTGTGCTAAATACATCTAGAGCAGCCCCTGCAACGTTACCGTTCTTTATCGCTTGATACAAGTCTTCTTCTGATACAATTCCGCCCCTCGCACAGTTAATAATTCTGACGCCTTTTTTCATGAGCGAAAATTCATTATGTCTTATAAAGTTTTTTGTTTCGCTATTATAGGGAACATGTATTGTTATATAGTCGGCTTGTGAGAGCAGCTCTTCCAGACATTTCACAATATGAATACTGTATTGTGAAGTGATTTCCTGAGAGATGAATGGGTCGTATCCAATTACTTTCATATCTAAGGCTGCAGCACGTTTTGCGACTTGCCTTCCCACTCTGCCAAGGCCGATAATACCAAGGGTTTTCCCGGCGATTTGGATGCCGGTAAATTGTTTTCTTTCCCACTTTCCGCATTTCATAGAAGAGCATGCCTGGGGAATATATCGTGAAAGGGCAAAGATCAATGCAACGGTATGTTCAGCAGTTGAAGTAATGTTGCCTTCCGGTGTATTCATAACAACAACACCTTTTTTAGTAGCAGCGGGAACATCGACATTGTCAACTCCAACACCAGCACGACAAATAGCCTTTAGTCTGTCAACATTTTCCAGTAAAGAAGCCGTAATCTTTGTTCCGCTTCTTAAAATGATTCCATCACAGGTATTGATAATGTCTTTTAGTTCGTCTGCTTTTATACCGGGCTTTTTTAAGACTTCCAGACCTGCGTCTTCGAGTATTTTAACACAAACATCGGGGAGTTCATCTGCAATTAAAACCAGCATGTGATCCTCTTTCAAAATAATTAATCAATGAAAATAGCTTCAATAACTTTAGTTTATTTTAAAAATAATAAAAAACATATTTTAACAATTTTCTAAAATAAAATCAATTTCAAACTATTTACTTTGTTACTTTAGAAATGATTGCGATAAATAAAATTTTTTGTTAAAATATTTTTATAAATCGAATTTTAAACCAAGGAGTATTTTTAAAATGAAAAATATATCTCGGAAGAAAAGCATCATCTATATAGCGCTCAGTATGCTTTTTTTGTTTATCGTTTTTTTAGGTACAAAAAGTGTTGAGGCTAAAGAAGAGTCCAAAAATGTTTTAAAGAATCTGGATGAGTTTCAAAAATCACTCGCTAATTGGATGGAGAACTTTGATGAATTGAGTGCTAAATTCGAAAACCTTGAAAAAAATGTAAACAAGAGTTTAGCCCCTGTATTAGATGCGGCTAAAGACATAAAAGGAATGGAAGAAAGGTTAACTTCAATTATTACGAGGATAACAGCGGTAGAGAGAAGTGCATCAGTAGCGGAGATAGGTGCAACGTTAACTTCTTTTAACGAAACCCTTTCTGTTATAAAGAAACTGGTATCTGATTTAACGAAACGTGTAGAAGACCAAGAGGTAAAAACTGCGGTGCTCGAGAAAAGATATCAGGAGGCACAGCGACCACTTGAACCAATTAAAAAAGCCATTGATGACTTAAATAAATCTATAACAGAAAAACTTGGTGAACAGGACAAAAAGATTACTTCTATTGAAGAGGGTTTTAAAACGCATGTACAATCTTTTGAAGACCAGATAAAGACAGTTGGAGATTTACAAAAACAGGTAAGAAGGTTGGAAACTGCCGGACCAGTTGCTGTTGGAACAGTGACAGCACAAGTAGCAGAAGTGGAGGGGCCTGTAGGAACAGAAACAGTTAAGGTTGCAGAAGGAACAGAAGCAGCTAAAGTAGCAGAAGCCGCCGAGGTTGCAGAAGTAGTTAAAGAACCGGCACCCCCAACACCGGAAGAAGAAGGTTTTCAGGATATTGGAGAGGGCTTTTATGTAAGAAATGTAAACTTATTCCCGTTTGGTTCGTCTTCACAGATAAAAGGTGAGATAAAAAATTTATCCGATACAGACAGAAGTATTGCAGTCTTCGGGATTAAGATTTACAATAATTCCAATATACCGTTATTTACACAAGATTTTTCAGTCAAGACCTTCAAAAAAGGTGAAACCCGAACCTTTAATGAAATCATAAGTGGATATTCGCCGTTAGATATAGCCAAATATGAGATTGCCTCAAAAAGGAGATACTAAAAATTGGCTAGACATACAACCCTCTTTGTTTTGTTTTTTCTCTGCCTTATAAATACCTATTTATCGGATAGGATATTTGCTGTTGAAGCTGAAGAGGAATATCCTGACATGGTCTTGATACCTGCCGGTGAATTTACCATGGGCGATAATACCTACTATAATTGGACCTTTTTGCTGTCCTTTAATATTTATGACGGACCTGAACATGTTGTATACCTGGATGCATATTATATAGATAAATATGAAGTAACAAATGAACAATATAAAAAATTTATCGAGGCAACGGGATATAGGATACCTCGCTGTTGGAATGACGCAAGGTTTAATCAACCCGATCAGCCAGTAGTTGGGGTAACCTGGGAAGATGCCGCTGCATATGCGGAATGGGCAGGAAAGAGACTGCCAACTGAGGCGGAATGGGAAAAGGCAGCACGAGGTACAGATAAACGTTTATGGCCCTGGGGAAATACTTTTGATAAAGCGAAATGTAATGTGTGGGAATCAGGTACAACTGGTTTGAGATCAACTATGGCTGTTGGAAGTTATGAAGGCGGTAAAAGCCCTTATGAATGCTATGATATGGCGGGGAATGTATGGGAATGGTGTGCTGATTTGTATGATCAGAAATACTATTACGCTTCTCCTAAAATAAACCCAACAGGTCCTGAAACAGGTCAGCAGCGGGTTATTCGTGGCGGCGGCTTCCTTTATTTCGCGCACTATGCACGATGCGCAGCACGTTATCGTGTCCCTTGGTATACAGAAAGCCCTCAGATCGGATTTCGTTGTGCGAAGTCAGTGGAGAAATAAATAAAATGAAAAATTGCAAAATATTTTAATATATTTTATGAGGTATTTTCTCAAAACGTACTGTTAATCTTTCGCCTTCTTTTGCCAGCGATTCTAAGTATAAATCCACCTCTAGTGTAGGATATTTTTCTATTAACAGAGTCCTTGCCTCCCATAAGTCAGCACACAAATTTTCATATTCTGCTATCTCTGATCCGAAAGATGCAGAACCTCCGTATGCACCGCAGTCTTTATGGCTAATAATAATAACACGCTTTATAAGATGAAGTCGCACCGAAAGGGTAAATTTACTGAAAAGTAAATCACGCGTTTCAGGATTTACCATATTATAGATACTGCCCGGTATCGATATATGGTCATAATTATCTTTCAATCCGAGTGTATCATTTATAAATTCCTGATTTGCGACCGCAAAGCGGTGATCAATACAGGTTATTACTATGGTATCGCAGTCAAATTGTGCGGCATCTTCGGCTACTGTAGTGGCTACTTGCTGATTATCCAGCAATAAATCAGGTGAAGGAGAACAGCCGGGTGGAACGAGAATGGCTAAAACAAGGCATAATACTTTTAAATGCTTTTTCATTTTAATAATTTCATATGTCTTAAGGTAATATAAGGGTTAAATTGTCATAACTATTTCGTGCTCTATTGCTCTTTATCCGTATATTTAAGGTTTTTACAAGATTTGCTTAAAGTTATATATACGATGATGATTCTTAAATAAAACCGTAGCGTAATATAGGTATACCTTTAAATGGGGATACTTTTTTTGCATTAGCTTTCTTGCCTTCTTTAAATCACTATAAATCGTTTTAAATTCTTCTACTGGATCAGAGAAACTTTTGGAACCTCCATAGCCACTGCTGCAATCCTGATGTGTAAAAATAATAACACGGTTTACATGATGTAGATGAACAGAAACACCAAAGGTATTTAGAACGATATCCCTTGTTTTTGAATCAATAAGATTACGTATGGAGCCTGGAATAGAGATATAATCATAATTATCCTTTAATTGTAGTTTATCATTTATAAATTTTTGTGTGGCTGTAGTGAAACGAAAGTCGGTACAGGTGATTACCAATGCATCACACCATTTTTCCTTTTTTTCAAAAAATGTTGAATATTTGTTTGAGGCTTTTGGTTGTTTTGTATCTGCTGGTTCATCTGATCCTGACGATATAGTTGTTAAGGCAATGCTTATTGATATTAGCATTGCTGTAAAGGTACATTTTACAATATTTATGTTAGTCATCTTTCCGTTTTAATTGAGAAATTGACAAAGTTAAGCCAAAAGCTAAATATTTAATATACTTTATGAGGAATTTCTTCAAAATGTACCGTTAATCCACCATCTTTTTCTACCAGCGATTCCAAATATAGATCTACATCAAGTGTAGGATATCTCTCTATTAAGAGTGTCTTTGCCTTTCTCAGATCAGCACACAAAGTCTCATATTCGGCTATCTCGGATCCGAAAGATGCAGAACCTCCGTATCCACCGCAGTCTTTATGGCTAATAATAATAACACGCTTTATAAGATGAAGTCGCACCGAAAGGGTAAATTTACTGAAAAGTAAATCACGCGTTTCAGGATTTACCATATTATAGATACTGCCCGGTATCGATATATGGTCATAATTATCTTTCAATCCGAGTGTATCATTTATAAATTCCTGATTTGCGACTGCAAAGCGGAAATCAATACAGGTTATTACTGCAGTATCACAGTCAAACCTTGCGGCATGTTCGGTTGCTGTGGTGGCTATTTGCTGATTATCCAGCAATAAATCGGGTGAAAACGACTTACGATAAGTACATCCAAATAAGACCGGGATGGCTAAAACGAGGCATAATGCTTTTAAATGTTTTTTCAATTGATACATTTTAATATAATCTCAGATATTTTAAGTTAAGATAAGGGTTAAATTGTTATAACTATTTCGTGCTCTATTGCTCTTTATCCGTGTATTTAAGGTTCTTACAAGATTTGCTTAAAGTTGTATATACGCTGATGGTTCTTAAATAAAACAGTACCGTAATACAGGTATACCTTTAGATGAGGATATTTTTTATTCATTAGCTTTCTGGCTTTTTTTAAATCACCACAAATCGTTTTAAATTCTTTTGCCGGCTCAGAGAAACTTTTGGAACCTCCATAGCCACTGCTGCAATCCTGATGTGCAAGAATAATAACACGGTTTACGTGATGTAGGCGAACAGAAACACCAAAGGTATTTAGAACGATATCCCTTGTTTTTGAATCAATAAGATTACGTATGGAGCCTGGAATAGAGATATAATCATAATTATCCTTTAATTGTAGTTTATCATTTATAAATTTTTGTGTGGCTGTAGTGAAACGAAAGTCGGTACAGGTGATTACCAATGCATCACACCATTTTT
>CAZPUD010000002.1:34170-45779 GCA_964589115.1 uncultured candidatus Brocadiaceae bacterium
GCTGTAGTGAAACGAAAGTCGGTACAGGTGATTACCAATGCATCACACCATTTTTTCTTTTTGTCAAAAAATGTTGAATATTTGCTTGGGGCTTTTGGTTGTTTTGTATCTGCTGGTTCATCTGATGCTGAGGATATAGTTGTTATGGCAATGCTTATTGATACTAGTACTGCTATAAGAGTACATTTTACAAGATTTATGTTAGTCATTTTTCAGCTTGATTAAAAAATTTACAGAATTAAACTAAATTAAATAGTTTAAGTATTGCGCAAAGTGTGTTCCAAAAGTAAGCCGTTTGCTGTAAGTCTTTAATCTGTTGCATGATGTGATATGTAATTTGTGCTATTGTTGTTTGATAAAGCAAAAAAGTGGCTTAAATCTACCGTTTTTGTGCTTCTGGAACATAATTAATAAAAGTTAAGACTTATTTTTGTTTGGTAGTATCAGCCTCTTTTGGTTTGTTTAACATTTCCTGAATTTGTTTAAAAACTTTTGAATCCACACGCAGCCTTCCTTCTGTATCGTATACTCCTAGACGGGTGGCCATATCATCAATATCCAGAAGATTAAGATCAAGACTAGACATATTTACATCGGCAAGGTTCATATTACGTGCTGCCTCCATAGCGATAATGATATCACCTCCCATACCGGCAAGGGCTTCTCTTCTTAACCGCTCTCCTTCTGCCTGGGCCTGCTTAATCAAAAGGCGACCCTCCGCCCTGCGTTGTTCTTTGTAAAGATCTCCTTCTGCCTTTTTCTGAACCAGATATTTATCGGCCTCTGAAAGAAGCTCAATGGTCTTTTTTGTAGTTTCTGCATCAAGAACTGTAATTGCCCTTTCTTTATCTCCGGTAATCTTTGCTGCAATAGCTTCTGTATCTGCATCAATCGTTTGTGTTATACCTCGTTGTTCTGCAGCTAATGCCTTTGATTTATTTAAAACGTTGTCGAGTTCTGCCAATTTTATATTTTTAATCTTCCTTTCCAATTGTGGGTCAAACCTCATTTCTTTTATAAGAACATCGACAACATTTATATGGCGTGGAGCAAGTCTTAAGATTAGTTGTACTTTGCACTCTTCAGCCCTTTTCCGTTTCTCGTCGGGATTATATAAGTCGCGCTCCACCATATTACCAAGTACACTTCTTGCCACGTCGCGTGTCTCGTTTTCGACAATAATCTTATAACGTTCGCCAACACCTAAATCTTGCCGCAGTTGCCATGCTGATCCTTTTTTTATTTGATATTTAATTACCATGTCAACTGATACATCATAATCGTCTGCAGTTCTTATGGCAGCTTCCTTCCTTTCGTCATGTCCCATGTATGATGGTTCTTTTGCAAGCTCAAGGGTCTGCACCGTACTATCATAAAGATCCCATTGATCAATGGTTGAAATTGCCCTGTGCCACCCCGGGCCATAGTCTTTTTGTACTATACCCCTATTTACACCCCAAATACGAGTCCTAACACCGACCTGGTCAACGCCTACTTTTATTACAAAGAATTTTATACCGACAACAAATAAAATAATAAAAAAGAAAATTACAACGGGAATGAGGTATTTGGCTGTAAACTTTCCTAAGTGCATTTTCACTCCTTCAACAAATAATTTCGTTATAGAATCTAAGCTTTAATTTATGTAATAATTACGGTGATTTGTCAGGTCCTGGCTTCATTGGACTGATCAATGCTGCATCCGGTGGTTCCGGGAACATATAATCAATTTTAGGTGCATCTTCAATATATTTGAACCTCTGGATGCTCTGCGGTGTTTCAATACCTTGTCTAACAATTGGTTGGCTTCTGATGATTGCCTGTTTCAGGCGTTTAGCATACTCAAGTCTTACGAGATTGCGCCCACCGTCTCCTTCTAGTGCGTTTCTCAATAAGCGAAGACCCTCTGCTTCTGTCCTCACCGCGGCAAGAACCGCACCTGCTTCATTTGAGAGTTTTTCAAATTCGGCATCCCCTTCGAACATTGCCTTGATTAAATATGCATCGGCATCTTGCTTTTTCGCTTCAGCAGAACCCCTTGCATCCATAATGCGTTTGTCGCATTCCCCGCGAAATCTGGCAACCTCTACCTCAAGCTTTTTTGTTTCCTCTACGATTACCCTTCGCTGATTTTCCTGGGCGGCACTGGCCCTGGTTTTCTGCTCCTCTACCTCTTTATCAGCAAGCCTTCGTTCTTGTATCTTTTCTGCATATTCACGATAGTAACGGTAATCTGTAAGGTTTATGGAAGTAATATATAAGCCATGCGGTTCCAACATTTTATTGATTTCTTCCCTTGCCTTTTGTGCCTTCGCATCACGAAGGGAAGCAATTGGGAATTCACCTAAAGTTAGTTCTCCATACGTGTAATAACAGACGGTACGGGAATAATCATATACCCATTTTTGCTTAAATACATCACCTACACCTGTATTTTGCACCACTTGAGCAGCAAATTCTGGCTTTAACATGTATTGTATTTGAAGATCCAATACCACGTCACCACCATCTATGGTTTTTATTGTTAATGCATTTCCTTGCGGATGTTTCTCATCTATCTCTGCTGCCGTCATTTTCAATACCTGTTCACGTTTATCGAGTATATATATATCCTGGATAAAGGGATAATAAAGAACTGCACCGGCACGGTTAATTAACTTTATGCTGCCTGTAAGATTATTAACAACCACGGCTACTTCATCTGCTGCGATCTCCTTCCAACTCAATTCTCTACCACCATATATACCTCCTGCTATTACCGCTAATGCTATAACTATAACTATGATATTTCGGTATATACTGCTATAACTTACTTTTGGCTTAAAGTTTTTGTCCATTTCCATGATTACCCTTTTCGCTATTTTGGATTATATGAGCTTAAATTTACTTATTTCGGTAAGTGAGTATAAATTAACTCCTAATTATAAGGTAGCATAATGGTAAGGTCAATAGAATTATAAAAGTGTGTCACTATAAGTCAACAGAAAATTAAAAGATACGTATTGTTAAGTATTTATAAATTTATTAATTTAAGTAAGACACATTATTACCTTTAAAAAGTATAAGCCAAAAACAGTAGTACATGACATGTTTATCGGTAAAATAAAAAGTTTATGCACATTGGAAACGATATTTCATTTGTGAAATTTTCTTTTGTAATTGTTGTATCATACTGTATAAGCGATATTCTTATTAATATTTCCATAAGTATGATTTATTAATACACTAAAGGCATATTTTTTTATTATAAGTATCTTAGGTGTAATATTTGCACTGATGCTTATTCGTTATTTGTGATGTTGGCAGGTATTTTTGCTGGTACAGCATATACAATTACAAACCAAAAAAGTATAAAGCGTGTTCCTTAAAAACTTAATAAATAAAAAGAAGAATTACTTAAAGTAATTTTACATTGACATATCTCATTTTGACCTATGCTTTTTTCTTGACAAGGTAAGTTTTGTAATTATAATAGCAAATTTCCCAAAATGCTTGCTTGTTATTGAACGATTGAAAAAGTACACAACGGGAGGAGGAGAAAGGAGGATATCAATTAAGAGTTAATTTGTCTTGTTTCGTTCTTTCTGTTTATATTTATTGAATTATGTTATTGAAAAGTTGGGGTCCTGATAATCCTTTATTATGGGAGGAAAGATAATGAAAAATGCATTGTGGAAGACTTGTATTGGTGGTTTTGCTACTGCCATCTTCTGCGTTGCAACTTGCACACAGTCTTTTGGAAAAGACGGCAAGTCAATTGAAGAAATGGAAAAGGAGTTAAATGCCTTAAAGGCATCTGTTTCAAATTTGACAGAGCAAATTGAATCTGTAAAGAAGGAAAAGGTAACGGCATCTGTAACTTCTGATACAACTTCAAAAGAAGATATAGAAGCTTTAAAAAATGAGGTTACTAACTTAAAGGAAGAAATGAGAACAGCGGCTCAGGCCGAACAAACCCTTAAAGGTGAAGATATTACAGGGAATGTATATTCTGAGTTTGCAAAAAGAGTAAAATTAGGCGGCCAGATCAGAACCAGGGCAGAATATGCTAATGGTTTCTATAATGTTCCTGATCTTACCCTGCCCGGTGCAAGTTCTGCAGTTAGAGGCGCTGCCGAAAGTGTAGATGACAATTATGTTTTAAACCAGACAAGACTCTGGGCCGATGCTGATGTCAACGAACACTTAAGGGTTTTTATTCAGTTACAGGATTCCAGAGCATTTGGAGTTGAGGGTACAACCGTTGGTTTCGCAGCTGATGGACCAAACAACCGTATTGACATCCACCAAGGATATTTCGATGTAAGAAAGCTATTTGACTTACCGTTAACGGTAAGGGTCGGCCGTCAGGAAATTATCTGGGGTGACCATCGTGTGATAGGTAACTTCGTATGGTCTAACCAGGGTCGTGTGTTTGATGGTGGCCGTTTCATGTGGGATACAGATGCTATCCATGCTGAGGCATTTGCCGTTACTGTGGATGAGGACGGTTTTCTTCCTGTAGATGGAGATGATAATTCTGATGAAAGTATTTATGCAGCTATGATAGGATTTAAAAAGCTTATCCCCAGCGCTCTGTTAGAGCTTATGTATATACAGAAGAATGATCAGGATGATACATCAAGTACTCTGGTTGCAACAGGTAATACAGCGGCTTTCGGAGATCCGGTAATCATTCATGATTTTGGAATTAGAATCGATGGTAAATTGCCAAATTTAGATGCCGTTGATTACACTTTAGAAGCACATGGACAGCTTGGCGATTATGGAGATCATGATCAAGAGGCATGGGCATTTGCAGGCAGGGTTGGATATACCTTTACAGAGGTTGCCTGGAAACCACGTATCGGTTTTGAATATGCCTTTGCTTCGGGTGATGATGATCCGGGTGATGATGATCATGAAACATTTGATAACCTCTATCCAACAAACCATTGGCAGGGTAATTACGGGTTTATCGATTTGGTCAGTTGGCAGAATATTCACGACTTCAGAGGCAACATAAAGGTTTCACCTACAAGCAAGTTAACTATGCAGGTTGATTATCATTACTTCTTGTTGGATGAAGAAGAGGATGGTTGGTATTTTGCTGCTGGTAACTTAGCTGCTGCCCGTCCCGCTGGCGGTTTTACAACCAATGATGACAATTTAGCACAGGAAGTAGATCTAACTGTTAGCTATGATTTGTATAAGAATGTAAAAATTCTTGCCGGTTATTCCTTCTTCGGGGCTGAGGATTGGATTGAGGATACCATTGATGATATTAATACCCATTGGGGATATCTGCAAACCACAGTTACATTCTAAGACTGCAGTATTTATTTGAGTATTTGTTTTTTATTGAAATATGTTGAAAATGGGTGTTGCTCAGGCAACACCCATTTTTTTTTGAATGGAAAAAGGTCAAAAAATCAGTTAAACTTTTATTTAATCTCACGTACAGCAGTGAGTCTCCCAAGAGATTTAAAATTTTTAATTAATAATTTGGTAAAACAATATTTTTGAGTATTTTTATGAAAATAAAAGAAATCCGGGAAATTATACTCAAAGAGCTTCCGTCTATTATCAAACAAGATAAAGAAATACAGGAGTTTATCTTGCATCTTTCCAAAGAATATTTTGCTGATAGGGATAAGACAGAAGACCGGTTTGATAAGATACTGAGAGAACTTGCTGAAGATAGAGAGGTACAAGACAGGAAATGGCAGGAACAAACCCAACTGTGGAAAGAACAAAATAAGCGCTGGGCTGAACAGGCGGAGAAATGGAAAGAACAAGACAAACGATGGTGGGAAGAGGCCGAACGGTGGAAAGAACAGGATAAGCGCTGGGCTGAACAGGCAGAGAAATGGAAAGAACAGGATAAACGCTGGCAGGAACAGGAAAAGAAATGGGAAGAGAACCAAAAGGTTATTCGTGATATACTGGAATCTATCAAAACAATGAATCGGAAATATGACAACACTATTGGTGCATTGGTCGCACGATGGGGGCTGAGGTCTGAACAGTCATTCCGGAACGCTTTGAAAGGCATATTAGGAGAAGTATCCGGGCTCGAAGTTATTAATGTGTTTGAGTATGATGATACGGGAGAAGTATTTGGACGTCCTGATCAGGTAGAACTTGACTTGATTATCAAGAACGGATTACTTTTGATCTGTGAGATAAAATCATCCATGAGCAAGGCGGACATGTTTATCTTTCATAGAAAGGCAAATTTTTATCAAAAAAGGCATAACAAAAAAGCGCATCGTCTATTGGTTATATCGCCAATGGTTGATAAAAAGGCTTTAGAGTTAGCAAAAGAATTAGGAATCCAGGTCTATAGTTATGTTGAAGATATTGAACCAGATATTTTCTTCGACAATAAATCGTAGAAAACAAAGGCTTTGTATCTATGAAAGAGATCATAAGCCGTCAGCCGTTAGCATTCAGCTTATGCCTGATTGCTGATAGCTGACTGCTGACAGCTAAAAGGATTAAGATAAAAGGGAAAAGAAAAAAGTAAAAATAAGTCGTGTATAAATTATTTAACGTAATTAATTATGAGCAACAGATATTATCCTAATGTTGATGAATTTAAAAAATTGGCTGCAAAGGGAAACATTGTTCCCGTATACCGGCAACTTTTTGCAGATACCCTCACACCTGTTTCCGCCTTCCAGAAGCTTTCAGATGCAGAATATGCCTTTCTGCTTGAAAGTGCAACTGGCGGTGAAAAGATATCCCGATATTCCTTTCTCGGTATTGATTCATTTACAGAATTTACCGTGTCAGGTTATAAAGTAGAAATAAAACGGAACGGCAATATTGTTGAAACATTCAATTCTCAGAACCCTCTTGAGATTCTGCATAATATAATGAAACCTTTTATTCCCGTTCCTGTGGAGGGTTTACCAAAATTTTATTGTTGTGTGGTAGGATATATCGGCTACGATACAATTCGCTATTTTGAGCAGTTACCAAATATCCCGAAGGACGATCTGCAGCTACCTGATATTCAGTTGATGTTTTTTGATACGGTGGTAATATTTGATCATACAACAAGGACTATGAAAGTCGTTTGTGCTGCACAAATCGACAATGAGCCTTTAGAGAATATCTATAATACAGCTATTAACAGGATCGACCGTATTATTGAGAAATTACGAACACCCGTTATGTCTTTGAGTGATGATATTATTTCTGCCGGAGAAGTAAACATTCCGTATGCATCAAACTTTGAGAAGTCTGATTTTCTTAAGGCAGTTGAGCAATGCAAGGAATATATCCGTGCAGGGGATATCTTTCAGGTAGTTATATCTCAGCGTTTAAAAACTCAAACCCGTGCAAATCCGTTCGATATTTATCGTGTCCTGAGGGTAATAAACCCATCTCCTTATATGTTTTACCTTAAGATGAAAGATTTAAAACTCATTGGATCTTCACCAGAGGTAATGGTGAAGGTTGAAGATAAAAATATTGTTGTTAGGCCGATTGCCGGAACGAGAAAAAGAGGGAGAAACGATGCTGAAGATCATATGCTTGCACAAGAATTGATTGCTGATCCGAAGGAATGTGCAGAACATATTATGCTTCTGGATCTTGGAAGAAACGATGTTGGAAGGGTATCACGTTACGGCAGTGTCCGTATTGACGAGAGAATGGTTATTGAAAAATATTCGCATGTGATGCATATAACCTCCAGTGTTTGTGGTGAGTTGCAAGAGAATAAAACTGCCTTTGATTCATTAAAGGCATGTTTACCTGCAGGTACTCTATCGGGTGCCCCTAAAATAAGGGCGATGGAGATTATTGATGAAATTGAACCAACAAAAAGGGGTCCCTATGGTGGTGCTGTAGGGTATTTTGATTTTTTTGGTAACGTGAATACATGTATTACTATTAGGACAATCATTTTAAAAGATAATGATGCATATATTCAAGCTGGTGCCGGTATTGTTGCAGATTCACTTCCGGAACGTGAGTATGAAGAGACCTTAAATAAAGCCAGAGGTTTATTAAAGGCAATCGAAATTGCCGAGGATATGAATAAATAGGGGTAAATATATGAGTTTTGCGAGAATTTTACAGATACTAGGAATGATACTGGCATTAGAAGCCCTTTATTTTGGTATTGTAAAAGACTCTATGAAATTAGAAATACTCTTTTTGTTTATTGGTGGTATGATTTTTTATGTAGGGCGTATCTTTGAGAGGAGAAGCAAGTAGATTTCTTCTGATTTTTCTGTTATTAGCCTTATGGTTATGATTCTTCAATAACCTCAGCCGTAAAAATAAATATTTCCAAGTCATTGTACTTCCACGCATCAGGGGGCAGGTTGGCTTTGATTGAACAGCAGTGGGAAAGGAACTCCTCTTTACTCCAGCCGGTTTCAACTGCAACCTTTGGTAAGAAACATCCAATATGTACTCCTCTTTGGACTAAAATACCATGCTTGCCGAGCTCAAACTCTAGTGGGTTATATATTTTTCTTAACGGCGAAAGTATTGACAGCTCAATTTTTAATTGGTCTAGTTCGAATGGTGCGATGCGGTTGAACTCGAATCGAGGATCTTCTGTTGCAGAAGATACTGCCATTTCTGAGACTGATCTATATAGCGGCATATCTGATGTGAAGCGGCCTATGCAGCCCCGGAGTTCGTTCTGAACTCTCAAAGTAACAAAGATACCATGATTATCTTGAATATCCGGATGATCTGAGGAGAGCTGCGGTATAGATTCTTGTCTTACTATAGCTTCAACACTCTTTCTTGCAATATCCAAAAGAATTTTTTTTGCTTTTTCATCCAACAATAAATACCTCTAAATTAGTCCTTCATGAAATACGTCTGCAGTAAAAATGTAAAACTCCATATCATTATCTTTCCATGCATTTGGAGGTAATCCCGCCTTTTGACAAAGTTGACTGAGGGTTTCATCTCTATTCCATCCCTGCTCTGCAGCAATCTGTGGAAGAAATACTGCACCGGCTAGTCCCCTGCGAATAAGGATACCTTGTTTGCCTACTGTAAAGTCATCAGGTCCTTTTATTCTTGTGAGTTGACTTAAGACAGAAATTTCGATAGTTATATCCGGTATCTCAATTGCCTCTACAGGATTAAATCGCCGGTCATTAGAAGAGGAATTAATTGTGTTTTCAATTACACTCTGGTAAAGAGAAACCTTTGGTACTATGTGCCCCATACAGCCACGGAGTTCTCCGTACTTTTTTAACGTTATAAAAACCCCGTATTTCTCTTTTAATCGTGGTGTAAAGGCTTGTTCTGTAGAAGTGAAATTCGGAGAGGTACCTGTTTTTATGTAAGTTTCCAAAGTATTCCGGGCAATAGATAATAAGATAGATTTTTCCTCTTTTGTTAAGTTAAAAGAACTGGTATCGGGTAATAGCCTTTTCTCCGGAATATAGTAACCCGATTTGGTTTCTGATGGTTTTGCAAATATAATAGATGCATAGCTAACTGAGAAAGAAAAATTATTGGATTGGTGGCCTGAAGTATCGTAGCTGAGAACCTTACCTAATGCTTCATTTGGTAATAACTTTAACAATAGGGCAACCGGAATAATTCCACAGGCATTTAGGCCGGTCTCCTTTCTATATAATCTCAAACCATCAAAATCTTTAGAAAGAATTTTTTCAAATGCACCGTAATCCAAAGAGCGGATATTTTTTTCAATTTCATTTTTGAAAGGAACGTAACCATACGCCTCTCCGTAATGAGTAAAATCTGAACTTACTACTATAAGGGTCTTGTCGTCCACTAATGGTTTAATGGCATTTGCTATTCGGTCAAAATCATCATCAATCAAAACACCGACCATGATAGGTACTAATTTAAAAGTACCAAGTGTCATTTGCAGGAATGGTAACTGTGTTTCTAAAGAATGCTCCCCTTGATAGGCACCTTCATAAGACCCAAAAAGTGTAATGGTTTTATGAGAGGTATCTGCAGGATTTTTTGCTGTATTGAGTAGTTTATTACAGGCATCCTGATCCACAGGAATAGTACCCAATGGTGTTTTGAAGTTTTTTACCGTAAGGATCGAAGCACCCCGGAAGCGTTTACCGCTCATAAAGTGACTGGGTGACAAGATGATAACCCTTTCAAATCCCCAATCCTTTATAGCATGATATCCATTGGCTGCTACTTGACCAGAGTATTGATATCCTGCATGGGGAGAAATAATGGCTAAAGGTCTGTTTTCTTGTTTTTGTTCAGGAACATTTTTTAAGAAAGAATTTATTTGATCTCTTAATGCTTTGTCGTTGCCTGGATAGAAACGTCCTGCTACTTGTGGTTCCCAGGCTTCTTCCGTCTTGTTTTGAGCAAGAACGTGCAAGTAGCTTGAAGGAGAAACCAGAAAAAAGGAAAAAAAGAGTAAAAATCTCAGTAAAAGATGCATAATATTTCTCCTTATTTGATTAATTTAACGACAAAGAAACCTGCGATAAGTAATACGACAAAAGCTATTGAGATAAGATTAAAATATTTATCTATAAAACCCTTAATTTTTGGACCAAATAGATAGGTAAGACCTGCAATAATAAAAAATCTTCCTGAGCGACTAATTGCTGAGGCCATAATGAATGTCCAGATGTTAATGTTGCAAACACCGGCTGCAATTGTAAAGACTTTATATGGGATAGGTGTAAATCCAGCAACTGCTACAGCGGCAAAGGCATTTGCGCTGTATCTCTCTTTTACGAGGTTGAATTTATCCGTTATACCATAGAGATTAATAATAGGTAATCCTATATGTTCAAATAACTGATAACCGATAAAATAACCAAAACAACCGCCTAAAATAGAACCTGCTGAACAGATTGCAGCGTATTTGAAAGATTTTTTTGGTAATGAGAACGCAAGCGCCATTAAAAGTACATCCGGTGGTATTGGAAAGAAAGAAGATTCACAAAAGGCTAAAGCAAAAAGGGCAATTGACCCGTAAGGGGTATGGGCCCAATGTAATGTCCAATCATAAAGCCTTCTATGCAGACCAGCTTTCTTAATCCGAGATATCTCTACCTGATCTATTTGTTCCATAAATACTCCTTGCATAGCATAGTTCGCAAAAGATTTATAAAATGCAGAAGAAGTTAATCTTAAGTAATTCCCTTACCAAAAGGGAGTTTATAGGTTTTATTTTTATAGAAAATTTTCTAAGCTACGGAATCCATAAATATACCTCATTATCAAGCCTCTTTTCAATATCAATAGTATATTTAAACAGGCATTAACTCAATATTTTTCTGAAGGAGCAAGGCTGCGCAGACCCCGCTTCCTGTTGCCAAATTCTCATTGCGATAAATTTTACCTACTCCGCAGGAAGGACTTTTGTCCTTAAGGTATGCTTTTTTTATATGGAAAAAAGCAGCCAGCTTTTCTGCTTCAATAGCTCCTTTAATAAATTGCGTAGTAACATCATTGCCAGCTTCATCAATTACCTTTGATCTTCCAGCTAATACATCTCTTCCATCGCCATGGGTAATCCAGGCTCGATTTCTTGGTGTTGGTAATCCACCAAGTTGTTCCGGACAAAAAGGTAAAAAATGGATATCTTTTAAGGAAGTTAAAAGTGGTGTGTTTATCTTTGATTGTCCGTCAAA
>CAZPUD010000003.1:0-41189 GCA_964589115.1 uncultured candidatus Brocadiaceae bacterium
TTCAAGTATTGAAATTGCCGAAGCAGGATAGAAAGTGGCGGAAGAAATTGGGTATTATAAATACGGGTTGCAATAATTTTGAGTAACATCGACGAGGTTTCATAGTATGAGATTTCAGCGAAGTATGGCCATAGACCAATAAAAATAAATTGAAACCACAGATTTCACAAATTACACAGATTTTGGTGGATGGGTAAATGATTAGATGGGTGTATGAGTTATAGCATCCAACAGTTGAAACCGAACAGAATATAATGGAACCAAATAAAATGAACCAGGATTTGATTATACCAGCACGGACAAACAAGTTTGTCCGTGCCACCCAGTCTGAAATACTGTTCGGTTTAATATGTTGAGTGCTATAAATATCCATTCACTCATTTACACATTTACTCGTTCACTTACTTTAGATTTTTATCTGTGTAATCCGTGAAATCTGTGGTTCCTGTAATTTTCAGGAAATCAATTTAACGGTATCTGGTAAGTGTTACGCATCCGATGTGAACCCATTGGATCCGGGCGATGCGCCAGTAACTGCAGAATTTAGCGGCAGCTTTCAGGGCAAACGCCTTAGTATACCTTGATAGGTGAAAAGAAGGAAAAGAGATATAGTATCTTCCAAAATAATTTTGATATTTTCGGCAAAAATTTACGAATTACGATTTACGATTTTTTAAATCTCAAATCGTAAATCTCAAATCGTAAATTCCGATAAGCTGTCTTTTCCGGCTCGTTCGGGTTGGAGAAACAAAGCATTCTCTATATACTGGCAGGACGCATCATGTCCTTCTTGACGAAATAATTAATTTTTTGTATATTCGAAACGTTTGTTTTTCTGATACAACTTGGTTACGGTTGGTTCAATCTTGTAGATTGAACCATGCGTTTGGCATTGGTCTGTACGTTTTGGTTTACTCCAGGCGTATGAGATATGCTAAACGTTTCGGTTCAATCGTGGACGATTGAACCAACTCTGAAATTTTGAAATTCCTTTAGAGACGTCCCACCGGGGGCGTCTCTACATCTGTTTACTTTTAAATCTGACCCATTTGTGAGGATAAATTAGATATAAAGTATTAAAGAGGTTGAGAAGATATGCAAAAATGGTTGAATAAGGAAAGAGAATTACGCAAAAAGGGTTTTGCTGACAAACAAATTGAAGAAACAGTTGCTTTTCTGCATCAAAAAGGTATCGAAACAGTCTGGGATGTGCAGGCGGCATATGATTCTGGTATTTTTGGATTGAAAGACAGATGTTCTTTTGGAAGCCACGGACTCTGCTGCCGCAACTGTCATCTTGGGCCTTGCCGGTTGGATGGAGAAGAGATTCCTGTCCATATGAAGTTTGTTGTCCCCAATACAAAGCGAAGCTCCTGCGGTAAAACGGCCGACAGCATGGTTGCAGGGATGCTCCTGCAGACCGTAGTAAGCGGCACAAGCGCGCATCTTGGTCACGCGATACATACAGCAAAGACATTCGTGAAGGCTGCAGAGGGTTCTGTAAATTATCCCATAAAAGATGAGGAAAAACTTCGTGCAGTTGCGAAAGGATTGGGGATTAACATAGAGGGAAAACAAAGTCTCGAAATTGCAAAAGAGGTTGGACAAAAGGCTATAGAAGACCTCATTGGGCCGGGCGAAGGACCTATGAACTTTGCACTTGCCATTGCACCGAAGAAGATCGATAGACTTGTAAAGGCGGACCTCATACCCCAGAAAGGTGCGGCTGAGACGATCGTACAGGGAGTCCATAGCACCGTCCAGGGTATGATGAGCAGTACCCACCATCTCCTCATGTCCTGCTTAAAATTTGGTGTGATTGATATGATGTCCCTCTACATTTCTACCCAGTTGCAGGATATTTTATTCGGCGTTCCCACACCAAAAGAAAGTAAAATTGGAATGGACGTTCTGGATAAAGAAAAAGTAAATATACTCGTTCATGGCCATGTCCCTGTCCTTTCTGAAATGGTAGTTGCCTTTGCAAATAAACTGGAAGGAAAAGCCAGGGAAGCGGGTGCGGGGGGAATTAACGTTGTAGGTATCTGTTGTACGGGAAACGAAATATTGGTACGGCACGGAATCCCTATGGCTGGCAGTACAATTATGCAGGAACTTGTTGTAGGGACCGGATTGGTCGACGCCGTGTGTGTAGACGTGCAGTGCGTTTACCCATCTCTTTCAACTATAACCAAAGGGCTGCACACACGATTGATTACTACTATGCCGGAATTGAGAATGGATAATGATATCTACATTGAATTCACACCTGATAACGCCTATAAGGCAGCCGCACAGATCGTTGAAGAGGCCATTGCTGCGTTTAAAGAACGTAAATCAGAGCGAACATTCCTGCCAAAGGCAAAAGGTCATGATCTGATAGGTGGATTTTCAGCCGAAACCCTTATGAGTGTACTTGAAAAATTAAATCCCGAAAAGCCATTAAAACCGCTTGTTGATTTGATTGTTAACGGATCAATTCAGGGCGTTGCTGTGCTTGCGGGTTGCCTGTCTGCAAAGATTCAAACCGATATGAGCTTTGTCACCATTGCAAAGGAACTGCTTAAGAATAACGTCCTCGTCCTTGCCACCGGGTGTGCAGCCACGGCATGTGCGAGACATGGCCTGTTGAACGGCGAGGCAAGAAGCTGGGTAGGAGATTCGTTACGGGGCGTCCTTGATATCCTTGGCAAAGCTGCGGGTCTTGATGGGAAAATGCCGCCAATCCTTCATTTCGGTTCATGTGTGGATAATTCACGATGCGCCGTGCTCGCATCAGCAATTGCCGATTACCTGGATACCTCCATAGACAAACTGCCTCTGGTGGCAAGTGCGGCAGAACATGTAGTTGAAAAGGCAACTGCGATTTACATGGGAGTAATTGCCATGGGTATAACGACACATATCGGTGTCACACCGAAGCTTGGTGGTTCTCCGCATGTGATCAATATGCTCACCAGAGGATTGGAAGACATTACCGGCAGTACCCTGATCGTTGAAATCGACCCAAAAGAATCAGCAAAGGCAATGATCGACCATATCCGGAAAAAGAGGAAGGGACTTGGAATTTGATGCGATTACTTATGGCAAGCAAATGGTTTGCCTATATGGTAACCTTGCGCATAATCTACCCTAAACTCCTTTAACAATTGTATCGTTTCTTCATTATTTACAAACTCAGCAATAGTTTTTTTCCCTAACCCCCCGTGCTATTTCCACCATTGCCTTGACTAAATGCTGGTCAATTGGATTATACAGCAGGTGATTGATAAAGCTGCCATCAATTTTCAAATAATCCACTGGCAGATGTCTGATGTAATTAAATGAAGAAAAACCAATACCAAAATCATCCAATTTTTGTTTTCTGATCGTGTGTATAAATGCAGACACAATTACGGCCTTTTTCCTTCGCCATGTACACAGCAAGGTCAACGGATGTGAGGATCGTTTCTGCTTTATCACCGTGATCGGGAAATAGAGCAATACCAATACTCACGGTGATGCGGATTAGGGTACCATTCTCTACTAAGGTATTATGCTGTACCAATTCCAGAATTTGGTTTGCGATTGACTCGGCCTCATCTAGATCAATGTGAGGAAGGATGACGGCAAACTCATCACCCCCCAGTCTGGCCAGTAAGTCGGTCTGGCGGCGCAGCCTTGTTTTTATGAGATTTGAGAAATTTATCAGAAGCTTATCCCCGACCTGATGTCCAAAGGACATTGATGTCTTTGAAATTGTCGATATCCAAAAATAGTAACGCCCCTTTTGTCCCGAATCGTCTTGTTTCTGCAAGCCAGTGTTCCAATTCCTCATGAAAGCGGCGCCGGTTAAAGAGGTCTGTAAGGGGATCCCGATTCGCCATATACAGAATTTGGGATTCGTGATTTTTGCGTTCTGTGACATTTCTGCAAATCTCCAGACAGTAAACAATTTTTCCGCTGCTATCTTTAATAGGGCTGGCTATATTTTCTACGTAGACAATTTCTCCGGAAGGGATCACTACCTTTCTCTCGGAAATATGCGGCTTACCATCCTTGTACACCATTTCCACAGGACACCCATCACAAATAGTGTCTTTACTTTCATAGGACGAATAACATTTATATCCCAACCGTACTCCGAATATATTCTTCACAACATTATTTTGATAAACTATGTTGTAATCTAAATCCTGAATCGTCAGGCCATCTTCCATCGCGTCAATCACCGATTGGAGTTTGTTCTTTTCTAAACGCAGTTCTTCTTCCACCAGCTTACGGTATGTAATATCCTGAACGGTTCCAATCATTCTGACAGGCTTTCCGGTATGGTCAAACTTTACCAAAGCCCTTGAATGAACAATGCGTACAGTTCCATCTTCATGTATTACGCGGTAATCAACTTCATAAGATTTTTTTCCATATAAGGCATCATGAATTGATTTTTTGACAAATTCTCTGTCATCAGGGTGAACACAATTGAGAAATCTCTCATAGGTTATTTCGCTATATTCCTGAGGGTTTAATCCAAAAATACGGTACATCTCATCTGACCAGTAAATTTCATTGGTAATGATATTCCGCTCCCAGTTTCCGATATGAGCAATTCTTTGAACCTCGGTAAGCCTTTCTTCACTCTTTCGTAAAGATTCTTCCATTTGCTTGCGATCGATACCTATAGCAACATTGTCTGATACTGATGCCAATATTTTGAGTATATCATCTGAAAGTTGCTTTTTTGAAAATAACGCCAATACCCCTATGAGCCGGTCTTCGACAATCATGGGATAACCAGCAAAGGAGACTATTTCTTCCCGTTTTGCCCATTCCTGGTTATGCACTCCGGGGTCTCCAATCACTGCGTTAGTCAGGTGTGGCTTACGCTCTTTAGCAATGAGGCCAATCTTGTACATACCAACCGGTATAATACTGTGGTCACCATCGATATGGGTATACATCCCTGCACTGCTCTGTAATTCTAAAGCGCCCTTTTTTTCATTAAATGTCCAAATACGGACGAATGCAGCGTCCAGGCTCTGTACCAAAACCTCAGTGCACCTTTGTAACATGCTTCTCAAAGTGCCCCCATGAATAAGGGCAAAACCAATTTCGGCATGTAAGGTTGTCAATTGTGGTAGTTCTGATGGTATTTCTTTCATCTTTTGTGCTTAGTATTTCGGATTTCCTTTTCGCAGAGCTGTCTGCGAAAAAACGTAGTATCTTAAAACTTATTTTTTAAGGTTCTTAACTACCTCATAGACTGATTTATACAGTATTTTCGATACCTGTGCAGTATATCTAACATGGAATAGCGTTTCAATGTAATTAACAGCTATCTCCGATTTAAAACATTTATAATAATTTTGTAAATTCATCCACTGATAAATGAGCCTGTTTCATGATATGAGATAATGTAGATCTTTTGATAGGATTGTGTGCTGGAACGGTGAGCTTTAGTTTTTTTTCTGTTGTACGTTTTTGCAAACGTATGTGACTACCTTTTTGACGGACAACTACCCATCCATCCCGATGCAAAGCCGTTAATGACCTGTCCGTAATTCAAGCTTGGAACTTTTGTCATATGGCAATTTCTAAGACCTATGCATCCGGATTAAACCTCAAATCATCTTCAACTGGTTCAAGATATAATTCAATGGCTTCTCTAATATTTTTCAATGCCTCTTCCTTGGTATTGCCTTCACTTATGCAGCCAGGAAGCGCTGGAACGATTGCAGTATATCCGCCTTCATTGCTTGGTTCTAAAACTACTTGGATTTTCATCTCCCAACCTCCAATATTTCGAGCTAATTATCTAAATCGTGTCTTTATTATTGCAATTTATCTGTGTAAAGTCAATGAACAGTAAGTAGGGTTGGCAATGTCCATCGAAAAATAAGCAACATGGGAGGGCGAGCGATATTCTGGTGGGCAATGCACATCCTGCCTGGCTCCTGGGCTTCTTGATTAATTGTACTCTATAGCAAAAAGAGTTCGTGTTAACAGTGAAAAATAAGGTGAAATATGGTCTAAAAGGGTATATAATCTGGAAATTACTGAATTATTGAGAAGAGGATTTTGTAGTAAATTTGTCCAAAGATTTACAAGAAGGAAGGAAAGATGGATTCCAAACAATTACTGGACAGAATTACCATTAATCCCGAAGTAATGGTTGGTAAACCGACTATAAGAGGACTAAGAATTACTGTCGAACAAATTTTGAAGGCATTAGCTGCTGGAATTACGGTACAGGAACTGCTTGAAGATTATCCTGAATTAGAGCCTGAAGATGTTCAAGCTGTTTTACTTTATGTGGCTGAATTAGTGTCGGTAAGTTGTTAAATAAATTTTGTGTTTATAAAGATGGAAGACTTAGAATCAGAAAATAAAGATCAATTTCTATATAAAAAATTCTCACTTATCCTAACCCGAACGAGTTGGAAGAGAAATGTAGGGCGAGGCTTTAGCCTTGCATTTGTTGTAGGAAAGCAAACCTAAAGGTTTGCCCTACATGTTACTAGCAAAAATATTTTTCTAAAGATACTAATGCGTAAGTATATGCTTTATATTAAATATTAAAAGATTAAGGTAAAAAATGAAATTTAAACGTATCACAGTAGACCCCAAAACTTGTACCGGCAAATCATGCATTCGTGGACTTCGCTTCCCAGTCTCGCGTTTACTAGGCCTTCTAGCCTCTGGAGAAACTAAAGAATCTATTCTCAGGGCATATCCTTACCTTGAGGCAGAGGATATTGATGAAGCCTTGAGGTATGCTGCTTATCTTGCAGAAGAAGAAACAATGGAATTTGCAAGGTGAAGTTTAGCATGGTTAATAAATAGTTTCATCAGCTTATTTCTACGCAGATATCTTCTTTTCTGATCAAATCCAGTGCATACTGGACGCATGCCTTTATGTCTTCTGTTTTTAAATCCGTGTAGTAATTTTGGATGATTTCATTGAAAGGGATTCCTTCCTGGACTAATTCAAGAACATTATCAACAGTTATTCTTGTATCTTTTATGTACGGTTTCCCAAAATGTATTTTAGGGTTAACGGTTATGCGATTTCTATAATCTTTAATTTTACACCTCCACTTTTGAAGGATCTGAACAATTTGTAGCACTTTAGTTTTTTTGAAAAAACCCTGAAAAGTTCCATTAGGAGCGATATATTAATAGAACAAGAATCTGCACCATGTTAAGCTCCAGGGGAGCGGTATATATCCACCTATAGTATCCAAAGGATGAAGCCGAACATATCCTCAAATTACGAAAGACTACTGAAATGGTCATTGCGAGGGTCTTTTCCGAAGCAATCCCAAAGCGGGAATTTGGATTTCGGATTTTAGATGTCGGATTTCGGATTTTACACTTTGGTTTTTCATTCCGCAATCTGCAATCCCAAATCTGCAATTGGATACTTGCGGAGCCTGTTTCGGGCGTATCAGTGAGGAATCCCCGGGTTTGCTTCAGCTTCCGCCTTGCAACCGCATCACTCCTCGCAATGACATTTTAAGGTTTTCCGTAATATTCCATATACTTGTATTCAAACAAAGACTCAACTTTCGTCATATTCTGTTCGGTTTCATCTGTTGGATACTATAAATATTATGTCGCTCCTCAGGAGCTTTATTCTCACGTTTTGTTTTAGCTATTTATATTTCGCCCTTATGGGGTTATTTTTAAAAAACTAAAGTGTTACAATAATTTAAACGCTTATGAAATTCAAAGTTTCAGAGTTGGTTCAATTGTCCACGATTAAACCGAAACGTTTAGCATGTCTCATATGACTGGAATAAACTAAAACGTATAGGCATATGCTAAACGAAGGGTTCAATCTACAAGATTGAACCAACCATAGGCCATAATAGGCCCTGCTTATTGAGGTTCTTCTATCTGCCTCATAGACTGATTTGTATAGCCTTTTTGATACTTCTAGAAAATCCTTCCCATCCATTAAGAAATTTGAAATGTTAAAACAAATTTTGATCTGGAATCTTTAGAAATAAAATTACGGATTTTGTTTCTAAATTCCTTCTCTCTTTTAATAATATTATCTACTTTGTCGTTTATTTTTACATCAAATCTAACCTTTCGATAATTTTCTATTTCGCAATCTGATTGCAGGGTTACTTTGATGTCTTCAATATTTTGAAAGGTCTCTAGAATAAGCTTATAGTAAGTTTCAACATCAGAAGTGATCTTTTCCTGTTCACAAAAATCCGATATTTCTTTATCCAATACAGGGATACCTTGAGAAAACTTAAAATTGCATTAAGTAATGTAGGGTGAGCATTGCCCACCGAAAAATAAGTGACGTGGGAGTGTGAGCGATATGGTGAGCAATGTCCACCCTATCCGGCTAATTGCTATCATAAGTACCTTGTTTTATATAGCAATGAAAGTTAGAATATTGCCACTCAATGGATGATTTTACTAATTATAGGAAATTTTTTTGTATTTGATTAAGAATATTCTAATGAATAATTTCATTACCGCATTATCTAATCCTTACCCTCTCTTGGTTTCTTTGCTTGATCTTGGCATAAAGTTCTATTTCTTTTTCATGTTCAACAGTAACCACAACAGCATAGTTTTGTAAATAATTGTTATCAGTTATCCACCTGTTCTTACAAATAGTTGCGATAACAAGCGGTTTATTAGTATCAAATCTTGGTTTTCCTTCCCATATCTTTATACCTTTTTGATGAACTCCTAATTTCCTGAAGTTTCCGCCAGGATTCAAATCTATTTCCTTCAGCTCAATTCCTTTAGGAATAATGATCTCACTTGTATTATCAATCTTTAACTGTTTAAAACATTGTTCAATTTCTTTAATTTCTAGAGAATGAAATAGATGAAATTCCATTGTGCATCCAAGATAATCAATTCTGTTTTTGTTTACCAATGGATCGAAGACTAAAGTAATTACTAGTTGCCTATTCCCTTGTTCATCAATGAATTCTTCTGGAAGATAAAATTGATAGAAATGGATAGAATCAAGTTTCATTTTATCATCTGCTATTAACAATACCCTATTATCTTGAGAAAACGTTGCGTTAGTCAAAGAAGGAATTCCATATCCATAAACATTAAGAAGACTTGCAAGTTTTTCGTTACTATCGGACAATTTTATATTTTGTAAAAAGCCGGGTCTTTCAGCAGGAATACTTGTGGACGATAGAACAATCGCTTTGATCATATTTGCAGAATAATTGGGATATTTATTCCAGAGCCGGGCGATACAATTTGAAACTTTTGGTGTGCTGAGGCTTGTACCAATACCAGCGTTGAATAATCTTCCCTCTTGAATAAAATCCTTGTTCAGAGATATTATTTTACCACCAATATTATTTGTCGGTTGATGACGCCCAGTTATTACATTACCGCCTATTTCTACTAATTCAGGCTTTATCATACCCTTATAACCTGGACCGACTCTTGTAAAAGGTGAAGGATAGAATGTTTTTGCCGGAGATGATAAAATGTCTGACTGGCTTTTAATATCAGGACCATAGGGCGGGGCAATTGATCCAACGGTTAACGCAAGGGCAGATGAAGCAGGTTCGATTATCTTTACGTTATCATTAGTTCCATCTTGGAAATAAGTCGGATATTTATTCAAGTCAAAATCACAGTAGTTACCTGTTGATATAACAAAAATAATTTTAAACTCTTTAGCAAGTTCATCAACTAAAGAAGACAGATTAAATTGTTTTCTACCAGAAAATGTTCTATTATCTAAATTGCCAAAAGAAATATTTATTACCTTGCAATTCGGATAATTTTCAGCAATCCATCTAACAGCTTTTTCAAACTGATGTTCAAGAAGTTCCTCTGGGTCATATACTGCTTCTATGTTTCCATCTGACTGTTTTTCAGCAAACATAACTTTGGCTGAATATATCCAGACTTCGGGATTAAAATTTTTTCTATTAATGCATTCTTTTACATCACCATATAAGGCTATGCCCGCTACTCCTGTTCCGTGTCCGACATCATCTACAGGTTTATCTTCTTCAATTTTAGTACTTTTTCTTGTAACTATAGCTTTTTCATTGCCAACTGCTTTTTCTAAAAGTGGATGATTGGAAACAATACCAGAATCCATTATGAGTATCCCTATTGCACTGTCAGTTGGAGATCCCCCAATTTTCAATTCTTCCTTAGGAATATTGAGTGTGGAAACTGTTACATAAGGTTTAGGAGGTCTATCTATTGAAGCAATTTCTTTGAACACAGCAATTTCATCAAAAAGAGTCTTATTCCCATAAATCCTTAAAAGACAAAAATTATTAGTAATTAATTTATCTGTAATTCTACCTTTCTTATCCTCAATAAATTTTTCCAATCCTGGAAGGTTGTTATCTCCCTCAATGAAGTGACGAAGCTTTTGTTTCTCCATTTTCCATATTTCTATATCTAGATAACCGAATTCATTCTTTCCTAATGGATTTTGCTTTAACTGTTTTCCAATTTTTTCTTTTGGAGGGATATCCATAAGTTTTTCAATGGCGTCAAAGAACTTATATTGCTTTTTTCCCTCCGAATAATCTTTTAATTTTTTTGAAAATTCGCCCAATGCATTGTTTTCTGCAAAAACAATCCAAAATCCTTTTTTATCAGGAGATGGAGAAATAACTTCTATACCCATGCGACTTAACTCATTTCGGAATAATTCCTCACTAACGGCTTGGTTCACTTCTATTTTAAAAATAAGTGAAGGATCAAAATATTTGCCGTAATTTTTCTTCAGAAAATCCTGATCTTGTTTGAAATTTTGAAATGTTTTTATCTGAGTTTGATAAAAATCATTTTTATTCCTTCCCTTAACTGTTTTATACCCACCGCCACCGTATTTACTTCTATTGTATTCCTGATCTATTTTTGGCAGTTTTAAATGTTCATATTGCTTCGGCATCTTTATTTAACTCCATTTATCCGCCCTTTAATGTCTTTTCTTCGCTTTTGTTCCATAATGGCAAAAATTAGATCATTCATTTCAACCCTGCTTCTATCGCTTAGTACACTATTTTTTATTGATTCGAAACAAATCAAGGCAATATCAGAAGGAGCCATACCATCTGTTTGTTTGGATAATTTTTTAATATCGAGAGAGTTACCTTTAGTTATTACCTTTAGATATTTTTCGAAAATAAGTATCCTCCTTTTTTCGTCAGGAATATCAAAATAAAGTATTTCGTCAAATCTCCGCCATAATGCAGGATCCAAAAGGTGTTGATGATTTGTAGCAGCGATTATCAAACTCTCTCCCATGAAGTTATCAAGCATTTGAAGGAAATTATTCACAACTCTCTTAATTTCACCATGCTCATAATGGTCGTCTCTATGCTTCCCAATTACATCGAATTCATCGAACAAAACAACCCATTTACCTCGTTCAAAAAAATCAAATATTTTTCGTAAGTTTGTAGCAGTTTCTCCAAGGTAAGATGAAATAATAGAATCAAATCTAGTATAAACCATTGGATATCCAAGTAACGAACTCATTAGTTGAGCTGTTAGTGTTTTGCCAGTACCGGGAGGACCACAAAACAGTAGCTTTTGTTTTGGTTTTATACCGTAAGTAGCAAGAATTTCTGATTTGCCATATTCCTGTACTATTCTGTTTAGGGCAGAGATAATATTATCTTCCAAGATTACATCTGACCAGTCTAAGTGAAATTCCTTTATCTCAAGAAGAGGAAATCCTTTTTCTGTATCTCTTGGTATTGGTAAGTTTTCTTTAAATCTTTTTTGATAACCTTCGAAAGGAATATCTATATTACTATTGTTATTTAAGATTTCATTCAATTCTTTAACAAGGATTCTATGTTTTTTTCTTTCTTCATTCTTTATTATTTCATTTGCTGCTTTCAAAAATGAGTCATTATCTTTGTTAATGAATGATTGGAAAAGTTGTTTTATAAGATCGCTATTCATTATCCGTTTCTATTTCTCAAAAGCTTTTATTTAATGTAACCATGTATTTTACATTTCATTTAAAATGTAAAATAATAATTCTATAGATTATGTGTATAAATAGCTAAATTATACATGAGAACTTTTGAGATTCCCACCATCTTCTTATGAATGTTTTTGCAATCTCGTGAAAAGGGTTGGTAAAAGGGGTGTATCTTTACAGTTATCTCGGAATAGCTTTGTAAATCAAAACTTTATATAGCATTACCCTGTAAAAATTTCTTTTTGTAAATTTTTATAACTCCCTTGATTTCCCATTTTAAGAGGGAACTTAGTTTTAGATACGATACTCTATATATTTTGTCAAATTCTCTACAGATAAAAAATATCAGAAAGAAACTTCTCCCTTAACTATTTTAATTTCCTCTTCTGTTAGCCCATACAGTTTGTAAACTATTTCATCTATCAAATTATCTATAGCTTTAATTTTTGTTTTTAGTGGTTCAAGGATTGAGATGCTTTGAATAAATTGATCCTCAAATTTTTCTTGAGTTTTCCGGTCTGATGGGTCTATTGATAGCTTATTTCTATTCCTCTTTAAGATTTCAATGAGTTGGTTAAAGTCATGTTCGTGGTATTCCTTTATAGTGGTCTTGTTTGAAAGTTCATCGATTTCTAAGCCGATTTCACGTTCAAGCCATTTTAGGAAACCTTTGATTTCCTCATTTTTCTTTTCGTTCATTTTGATCATCTCTTCGGCGATATAGGCTAGAAAATCATGTACTGCATCAGATTGTTCCTTCTCTAGTTCTGGAAAACCATATTTATCTTTTAAAAGCCTTAAATCTATAAAGGATAAAATTTCTTCAATTATTCCATTTGTTAAATATTGTTGATAAAGTTTAATTGCATTATTAACAAGGTTTTTTTTAAGAGATGGAGATGTGATGAATTTAATTGAACGAATTGGAATTTTTTGTAATTCAGCAAGGGTTGTTTGTCTAAAGTCGTCTTTTGTCGCCAGTGTAGAAAAATTAAGATACATGAAAGAATGAAATTTGCTGTTAATGTTGGCAAGAAGATAATAAGGAGAATAGTTATCCATTGTTGTTATAAAAGGGTTAACATCCTTTTTAGAAACAAACGGATCACTTATAAATGTAGCCATTAGTCTATCTGCTCTACTTATTATTCTTCTGATAAGAATTCTAGGATTTGTATAAAATCTTATCAAATGGGTAACTGAACTAAAATCAATATATTTTCTTGATTCTTCAATAAATTGATACCTATAAACTTGTCCGATTACATAAGGTAAATAATTATCTGTTCTTTTGTATTGATCATAACTGAAGAACGATTCAACAATACCTTGAGTTGATTTTGTAAGAGAACCTAGAGTAACTATATAATTTTTATTTAGTTTATCTAGGAGTTTATAATTGTGAATATTGGTGTATACTTTGTAATCTATATTATTTGTAATATAGTTAAAAGGAATAGAGTTTGTATCACAAGTATTACAGGAGATATTGTTGATTTTGACTTTTTTACTATATTGCTTTGCTAAGAAATACCGATCTTTAGGAGAATATTCGGCTTTTGTAAAAATAGCTATGCAAGTATCAATATAAGCATCAGGGAATATATCATACGGAAGATTAATTATTTGGGAAAGAAAAGTCTTATTTGAGAATGCTACTTGTCGAAATTTAAGATAATTTTCACCTGTTTGCCAAGCTACAGGTGTAATCATACCTAGTAACCCATTATTTTTAAGTAGACTTATACTTATGCTCATAAAAAGTATGGAAGTATCATATTTTCTATAAGCAACTTCTAGTTTTTGGGTATAAAAATAACTGTCTTCATCAGAAATATCTTCCGTTGGAATATAAGGTGGATTTCCAATTACACAATCAAACCCAGAATTTTCTTTCTTTTCTACTTTTTGTTCCAGCGTGCCAACGCGCTCAAAGAAGACCTCAGGAAATTCAATTTCCCAGTGGAAAAACCGTTTCCCCTTTGCTATTTTCTCGATAGATTCAATTGTTTTTCTGTGCTTTTCATGCAATGAGTCAATAGACTTTTTAAGGTTATCCAGGTCTATTGTGCTACTTACCTCCGGTAAAAATATCCTGGCTTCTTTTATCCCAAAATATTCAGAGACAAGTATATCAAGGAGTATTCTATATCCGACAATACTTTTATCTGCGTCTCTGTATTTCCGTTCCGAATCTTTTACCTGCTGATATGTTGCATCTGAAAGACTGGACACAAAGAGCATGTTTCTGATAGCTCTATTTAAAGGTTCCAGGCTTATGCGAAATAACTTCTTTTCCGTTGCGTTTCTAAGCGTTTCCAAATTTGAACCTATAAGTGAATTACCACACTTCAAATGATGATCCAGGAATGAGAGCGGTGCACCGAGGACAAAGGAGTCGAGCCATAATGATAGTTTTGCAAGCTCAACGGCCATCTCGTTCAGATCGACACCATAGATACACCGTTTCATCACGGTTCGTTTCATGAGATTTACTTCTGTAAGTTTGCTTTCATCTATGCTTACCCCTTGCCGCTTTATTCCTTCGAGTATCTCATGTTTCAACTTCTCTATCTTTCTTATTACCGGATTTTCAGGAAAATTGGCAAGAAATGAAATGATCTTGTCTGTTATGAAGTCGACGGTATGGACAAGGAAGTGGCCGCTGCCCATAGCGGGATCCAGCACCTTGATATCAAATACCGTCTCAAAGAGGTCTTCTTCCAGATTAACTATCCTGTCAATATGGGGTCCTTTCGGTTCTCCAGGATGATCCCAGTACCTCCAGTCTTTTGGTTTTTTCAACTGTTTACGTTGTTTTTCATAAAGTGTTTCCAATTCAGAAAGGATCTCTTGCGCCCTTTGAAATCGTATTCCCAGTACCGGGCCTACGGTATTCTTCACAATGTATTCAACGATATAATGCGGCGTGTAGTAAGAACCGGTGGCCTTACGTTCGTGCTTCGAGTTTTCTATGTAAATCTCGCCTTTTTCTTTTCTCCTGTATATCCTGGTATTTGCATCAATCTCCGATTCCTTTTTCCAGAGTATTTTGCTGCCTTCTTTGATCTCAACCATAGGCTCATCTGCAATACGGATATGGAACTCAAGGAGTCCTTCATAAATGTTACCCAGATGACGGACGTCTAAGGATGAGTAATCAATGAAGGGTTTTTGACCCGGTGTATATTCACCTTGCTGGTCTATGGTGAGAAGTGCAATTGCATCGGCAAGAAACGGGTCGGATATTTTATTGGCTGCTAAAAAACTCTCAGGCAGGGTTTCAAAAAGGCCGCCATTATAGATAGGAATATTCAAGGCCTTGTCGCCCCTCTCTATGATCCTGCAAAGAGACTCAAGGCGCGACCAATAATCATAGGTTTGATGGCTCATACCTTCGAGGATAGTTATTTCAAGCTCGCTGGCAATATCTTCTTTTAATCTCTTCAGGCTCTTTTTGTAGTAACGGTCCTGATCATTTACCGGCAAAAGTGCCCTCGATTCTGCATATAACAGGAATAAAAGCCGGTAAAGGAGGGTAAGACAGCCGTTGAATATTTCTTTTAAATCTTCATCGGTCTCTTTTTTGATGTGCTTTTCGTTGTAACGATATTCGATAAAGCCTTCCGCTAAACCCTCAAAGATCTTATCGAATATAAGATTTTTGAGGTTTTCGCTGACCCTTGCAGCATAATCCTCACTGCCCTTAATATGCTGGTCAAGCCACGTCTTTCCTGTTACCGGATCGGGAATAAAGACATCTTTTGAGAAGAAGAGGTAAAAATATTTGAAGGTATCGGGATTACTGCAATTGATAATCTCCTCTAAATCCACTTCATAATAATTCCCGGAACGTGAGGCGGCACGATAGTAAAAGAGGCGCCATACCTTCCCGTTTGTTAATATTGCCCATTGAATACGACTGTTGGAATTGTGGTAAACGTCGTCCAGGTATTTTACCGTTTGTGCTGTCGGGTCACGATTATCGAGGATATCTTTTGGATCGGTATCGTTTAAGCTCCTTCCCCAGTATTTTGCCTCCAGGATGGTAAGAGGGTAGGAGTAGAAGTATTGAGGATTATCCTTTCCCTTGCGGGCTTCTTTATGAGAATCCTTGTCTTTAAATAATGCGTAGTCGGGTCTTCTCTTCTTCGTACCTCTTTGGGTGGTTGGCTGGACGTCCCATTCGTAATCAAGGGATGCAAGTACCGGTCTTATAAATTTATCTTCGAGATTTGCCTCTTCTCCCGGGCCGAGCTTTAATGATTGGATGGATTTGTAAGCTTGTTTTATATTTTCAAATGCCGTGTGAACCTTTTCATTGTCTGTATTCCATAAGGAGGTTGATTGTAGCCTGTGTTCGAGATAGTTGTTTGAGAATAGTTTTTGGTTTTTCAAAAAGAACAGCTTTTCCTGCTCTTGCACCATTCAAGTCCTCGAGAAGAATCGGGGATTATAAATACCTGGATAATTTTTTGTGATTACTCAAAATTGTGTTGAATAGCTTGAATTGGAGAATCTGCTACAAGACCCACCCCTGTCCCCTCCCGAGAGGGGAATAAAGAAGTTTTCTCACGAGAGAGGAATAAAAAGTCCCCTCTTGGGAGGGGATTTAGGGGTGGGTAAAAGTATCAGGAATATTACATTATGGCTTTATTCAATATAACTTTGAATAACGACATTCTCTTTTCATTGGCAGGAAGTATAAAATATTTGAAAAGTTATTTCAATGCTATTTTATTTTGATTGATGATGTGCTTACTAAATGAATTTACGTATAGGAATTACAACCGACCATGTAGGGTATATTCAATATGCTAATCTACGCAGATGTTAAGGACTAACTACAAGTCGTTATAGTTGGTTATAGTTGGTTCAATCGTCCACGATTGAACCTAAACGTTTAGCATGTTTCATATGCTTGGCACCAATCAAAAACGTACAGGCCAATTAAACACATGGTTCAATCTACAAGATTGAACCAACCCTGAGGTCTACATTCCGCTTTAATAACCTTTCAATATCAAGCCATATCCTGTCTTCTGCATCATATTTGATATCAATTTCTTCCCATTCCAGGTATTTGCTTTTCGATCTGAAATATACAGCAATATCTACGTCCGATTCCCTGTGAGTTGTTTCCCTGGCATAAGAGCCGAACAAAAATGCCATGAGGACATCGCCCCTCTTTTCAAAATAATCTTTAAGGATTTTTATCATTCGGTCATTCAACCGTTACGCTCTTTGCAAGGTTTCTTGGTTTGTCTACATCGCAGCCCCGCATTACTGCCATATGGTAGGCCAGTAATTGAAGCGGGATTACCGAGAGGATTGGTGTTAAAGTATCGGAGGTTTTCGGTATGTAAAATACATGATCTACCTTTTCAGCGATCTGCTCATCTCCTTCTGTTGCAACTGCAATTACCCTTCCACCCCTTGATTTTACCTCTTCAATGTTACTCAAGATTTTTCCGTAAACGCTGTCTCTCGTGGCGATAAAAACAACCGGCATATCTTTGTTTATGAGGGCTATAGGACCGTGCTTCATCTCGGCAGCCGGATATCCTTCGGCGTGGATATAGGATATTTCTTTCAATTTCAATGCGCCTTCGAGTGCCACGGGGTAATTGTATCCCCTTCCTAAATAAAGGGCATGTTCACTATCTTTATATATCGCTGCAAGTTTTATAATCTCATCTTCCTTATTAAGGATAGTCTGAATTTTATCCGGTAGTGATTTGATATCTTTTATCATATCGAACCGTTTTGGATGGGAAGGGTATCTTAGATTCATCATGTAAAGGGTAAACAGATATGAAACTGCAATTTGCGCCGTGAATGCCTTGGTAGAGGCAACGCCTATTTCCGGACCGATATGCAGATAAATTCCACAATCGGCTTCCCTTGCTATGGTACTGCCAACAACGTTGCAGATAGAGAGCAACTTGGCACCTTTATTTTTGGCTTCCCGCATTGCTGCAAGGGTATCGGCCGTCTCACCTGACTGACTGATAGCAATTACTACGGTACCATCTTCAATTACCGGATTCCGGTACCGGAATTCGGAGGCATATTCTACCTCAACAGGTATACGTATTAGTTCCTCAAGCATATATTCACTTACAATCCCTGCATGCCATGACGTACCACAAGCAACGATAACAATACGCTTTGCCTCTCTGAGTTCCTTCTCACAGTTAATCAATCCCCCGAGTTTTATAAGACCACTGTCTCCCTCTACCCTTCCACGCATAACGTTTTGCAAGGCCTGCGGCTGCTCATGGATTTCTTTGAGCATGAAGTGCTCGTAACCACCCTTCTCGATCATATCGATATTCCAGAGTATTTCCTCTACTCTTTTATGAATTGGAATGTTTTGTATTGTTTTGGTTTCATAATGGTTCCGGGTAAGAATGGCAACTTCGTTGTCATCGAGGTACACTACATCACGCGTATGCTCCAGTGAGGCAGAAACATCAGAAGTTACGAAATGCTCCTGATTTCCAATTCCTATAACTAAAGGCGAGCCCTTTCGCGCTGCTACAATTTTTTGTGGATCTTTTGTAGAAATTACTGCAATTCCATAAGTCCCCTCTACCTCTTTTAACGCCTCCATTACCGCTATCTCAAGGTTACCTTGAAAATACTTCTCAATGAGATGTGCCAGGACTTCTGTGTCTGTTTCACTCTTAAAGATATGTCCCTCTTGTTCTAATTTTGATTTTAAATAATCATAATTCTCGATGATCCCGTTGTGTACGACGGCAATTTCGTTATTACAATCGACATGTGGATGGGCATTTTCAACAGTAGGTGCCCCATGCGTGGCCCACCGTGTGTGAACAATACCTGAACAGGCATTAAAGCTGTTTCCATTGATCTTTTTCTCTAACTCGGCTATCTTACCGACAGCTTTTTCGCATCGTAAGATGCCGTTCTCGATAAGCGCCATCCCGGAAGAATCGTACCCACGGTATTCAAGTCTTTTGATGCCATCCAGTAAAACCCTGATGATTTCTTTTTGCCCGATATATCCTATAATTCCACACATAGTTTACTCCTTAAAATATGTTCTTTATATACGGCAGTGCATTTCTGAATTTGCCTGAGATTACAACTTTACTATCAAAATATATACCATAGAGCAGGGGAACTTGGTCTTTTGGTATTTAAGAGATCGTAAAGACATGCCGTTACGATAGGGAAAAAGAAAACAGGTTATAAAGATAATATAAAAATAAATGGTAAAAGTGTGACATATCACAGAAACGTGCCGTTACAAAAGTGAGGCATGACACATGAGACTTTTCTAAACTGTAGTACTTCTATTACCTTTGTACATTATGGATTTCTACTATAATTTAGCTTATACCGGCTATAACATCTATAACATTATTATTTTTAATGACTAAAATTGTCAATAGAAAATTTTGTTGCAGGGTTTTTGGGAACTCATTGAGATTTACTATTGAAAATGATAGAATCTAGAACCTAAATTAACTAACAATTATGAAATATACTATAAAACAAATCCAATCTATTATTGGCGGGAAAATTACCGGTGATCCGGATACTCTCATTACGGGAATTGCCAGTATTGATGCCGCAAAAGAAGGGGACATAACTTTTATCAAGGATGATGCACTCATCCCGAAAGCAATCGCTTCAATGGCTTCTGCGATAGTTGTACACCGTGATATCGGGACCTTAAAAAAACCTCAAATTATAAAAGAAGATCCGTTTCTTGCCTTCACCAAATTTATGGAGGTTGTAGGCAGGGAAAGATATATGCGCCCATCCGGTATCCATCCAACCGCTGTCGTCAGTAAAGATGCTATAGTTGGAGAAGGTGCCTCTTTTGGTGCCTATGTCGTTATTGATGATTACGTAAAGATCGGGAATAACGTCACTATTTACCCGAACACATTTATAGGTAAGGGAAGTTCCGTAGGTGATAATTCTGTTATCTATGCAAATGTTGTTATCAGGGAAGGTGTCACCATCGGGAAACGGGTTATTGTGCACTGCAGTAGTGTTATCGGAGATGATGGATTCGGTTACCTGCAAATACAGGGTAAACATATGAAGATACCACAGATCGGAACGGTTGAGATAGGAGACGATGTTGAAATCGGTGCCATGGTGACGATTTGCCGTGCCGCACTCGATAAGACGGTTATAGGGAATGGAGTAAAAATAGATAACCACTCACATATTGCCCATAACGTTACGGTGGGAGATAACAGTATGCTTGTTGCTTATGCCAAGATTGCGGGTAGTACCAGGATTGGGAAGAATGTTCTGATTGCAGAAGATGTGGGAATAACAGACCACGTGACGATTGGTGATAATTGTATTATTGGCGGGGGATCTAATGTTTATAAGAGTTTAGATGACCGTTCCATCGTATGGGGTTCACCTGCCAAACCAATCAATGAGGAAAAACGCATTCAGGTATTAATTAGAAAACTGCCGGAAATGTATAACGCAATAAAGAAATATTGTAAGATCTAATTTTTCGTCAAAAACAACGGGAAGACTCAATTTATATACGCAATTTTGAAACATAGTTTTCTACATTGCCAATTGTTATTGAAGAAGAGGAGATCAATATTTTAAAACCAGATATTTAGAGTTTTCCAAGTATAATGCTTGCGTTGTGTCCTCCGAAACCAAATGAATTGGAGAGAACCTTACTAATCTTCTTTTCGCGGGCAACATTAGGAACAAAATCGAGCCCTGTACATTCCGGGTCAGTTATCTCATGGTTAATTGTAGGCGGGATAACGCCTTCCTTAATTACCATGGCAGAAATGGCAATTTCTACACTTCCCGAAGCACCGAGTTGATGTCCCAGCATAGATTTTGTAGCACTAACAGGAATTTTTGAAGCGTGCGTCCCGAAGACTTTTTTAATGGCTTTTACTTCAATATTATCGCCTATCGGAGTTGATGTAGCATGGGCATTGATATAATCTATATCTTCCGGGTTGGACCGGGCATCTTCTAATGCAACTTTCATGCATCGCATTGCACCGTCACCATTTTGTTCCGGTGCAGCAATATGGTAGGCGTCTGCATTAAGTCCGTAACCTAATATTTCTGCATAAACCTCTGCGCCTCTTTTTCTTGCCATTTCAAACTCTTCAATTACAATAATTCCTGCACCTTCTGAGAGAACGAAGCCGTCACGGTCTTTATCAAAGGGACGGCTGGCTTTTTGTGGTTCATTATTGCGGGTAGAGAGTGCCTTCATGGCGCTAAAACCACTTAGGCCTAAAGGTGTAATTACTGCTTCCGAACTTCCCGCTATCATTATATCTGCATCTCCCCTCTGAATAATACGAATGGCTTCTCCTATAGCATTAACACCTGTAGTACATGCTGTTACCAATGCATAATTAGGGCCCTTGAGTCCGAAAAGTATTGCTACCTGCGCTGAGGCGGCATTGACCATCAATTTAGGCACCATGAAAGGAGATACCCGCGAAGGTCCTTTATTTATAAGGACATTGTGCTGCGTTTCAAACTCTAATAATCCTCCCATACCTGATCCTATAACAACACCTACTCTTGTTCGGTCAAAGTTATTTAGATTAAGTTCGGCGTCTTTTACTGCATGTATAGAGGCAGCAAGAGCAAACTGAGCAAAACGGTCTAAACGGCGTATTTCCTTAACATCAAACCATAGGCTGGGATCAAAATCACTAGCCTCCCCGCCAAAGTGTACATCAAAGGCAGAGGTGTCAAAATAAGTGATGGGTTTTATACCACTCTTTCCCATGCATAGTGCCGACCAAATTTGTTTTTTTTCGCAACCTAAAGGCGTGACTGCTCCAACACCTGTAATAACGACTCTTCTTCGTTCCTGCATTTTATTTGTGTTCTTCAATATATTTAATGGCATCACCAACAGTACGTATTTTTTCAGCCTCTTCGTCCGGGATGTTCATATCAAAGGCATCCTCAAATTCCATAATCAATTCTACAGTGTCGAGTGAATCGGCTCCAAGATCATTAATAAACGAAGTATCTCTCGTAATTTGTTCGGATTTTACTCCCATTTGTTTTGTGATAATTTCTTTAACCTTCTCTTCAATTGCTGACACGGTTTTACCTCCTTATCTTCCAAAATTAATTCAGTTTATCAAATTCTTAAAAGCCTCTACAGTGTCAATGTTTCTGATTTCCTTAGTAGGGTCAATCCTTCTCATAAGTCCCGATAAAGTTTTTCCGGGACCAATTTCATAAAACTGGTTGAATCCGTCCTGTATAAGTGTACGGATTGACTGATGCCACCGTACGGGACTTGTTAGTTGTTTTGACAATGATATTCTTATCTCGTCGGGTTTTTTTACATATCCGGCATGGACGTTTGCCACAACGGGAATATTTGACTCGGAGATATTTGTTGACTCTAGTTCCTCCGTTAGCCTTTTACCTGCCGGGCTCATTAAATCTGAATGAAAGGCCCCGTCTACCTTTAAAGGAACGACCATTTTTGCACCGTGCTGTTTGGCCAGGATCGATGCCTTTTCTAGTACTGCCTTCTCCCCCGAGATAACTACCTGTCCCGGACAATTATAATTTGCAGCGCAAATAATTCCGAAAGAACTAACTTCCCCGCATATCTGTTCTACTTTTTCGTCTTTTAAACCAATAACAGAAATCATACCTCCCGGATTTGCATCACATGCTTCCTGCATAAACATGCCCCGCTTATATACCAGCCTTAAAGCATCCTGAAATGTTATTGAACCCGTGGACGCATGGGCTGTGTATTCTCCGAGGCTAAGTCCTGCTGCAGCAAGACACATATCTGTTTGAACCGGAGAATTTTTCTTTAAGACCTCCAGGATTGCCATGCTGGTTACAAATATAGCAGGCTGGCAAACGGTGGTTTTATTAAGTTCCTCCTGCTTCCCCTGAAAACAAAGCCCCGTTATATCAAAGCCAAGAATTTCGCTGGCGGTGTCAAATATCTCCTGTGATTCTTTAAACTCAACATAAAAATCCTTACCCATCCCTGCATATTGTGCACCCTGTCCGGGAAAAAGAAATGCTGTTTTCCGCATGTTTTCTACCATCTAATGACTGAGGATCCCCATGTTAAACCGCCCCCGAATGCTACAAGCATAACAATGTTTCCTTTCTTGAGACGCCCTTCTCTTCTGGCTTCATCAATTGCGATGGGAATAGATGCAGAAGATGTATTTCCGTATTTATCGATGTTTATAAACGCCTTTTCCATTGGCAATCCAATCTTTTCCATGGTTGCCTCAATAATTCGTAAATTGCTCTGGTGAGGTATGATTAAATCTATATCATTCAATCCTATACCGTTTTTTTCTACTGTCTCGTGGATCAGGTTTGTTATATTATTAATCGCTAATTTGAATACCTCTTTACCTTTGAATTTAATATAATGCATTCGCTGCTGAATTGATTCCAGAGTAGCAGGGTTTCTCGCCCCGCCCCCCGGCATGATAAGCACGTCTGCCTGTGATCCGTCTGCTGCCAGGTTTGTATCTAGAATCTCGTGTTTTGTAGAACTTTTTTGGATAATTACGGCACCGGCTCCGTCTCCGAATAATACACAAGTCTTACGGTCGGTATAATCTGTAATCTTTGATAAGCATTCTGCTCCGATTACAAGTACGGTTTTCATTGCACCGGAATCTACAAAGCTTCTGCCGATGGATAAAGCGTAAATAAAGCCGGCACAAGCTGCCAGTATATCAAAGGCACATGCCCTTGTTGCACCTATTTTCTGTTGTATGTAACATGAGGTTGAAGGAAAGAGATGGTCAGGTGTAATTGTCGAGGTAATAATTAAGTCTAAATCTTTCGGAGAAACTCCGGCGTCTTCCATTGCCCTGAGTGAAGCCTGAGTAGCAAGGTCAGATGTTATTACACCATCTTCAACAATGCGGCGCTCTTTAATGCCTGTCCGCTGGGTGATCCAATCGTCACTGGTATCGACTATTTTTTCTAAGTCACAGTTTGTTAAAACCTTGCCTGGCAGGAAGGACCCTATCCCTGTAATAGATGCCTTTTGATTCTGTTGCATGTGTAATTAATTTATTTATACCCAGAGGAGATTAATAGGTGGCCGGCTGACTAAGTAACGTTTACGGTAAGAGTATTGGATTTTTCCAGCCCGGAGACAATGTGCTCATTGACTTTATCCTTTGATAACTTCAACGCAACTCTTACAGCGTTTCGAATTGCCTTGGAATCCGATCTTCCATGGCATATGATACAAATACCATTAACACCCAGCAGAGGAGCTCCGCCATATTCCGCAAAGTCCATTTTCGCCCTTAGCACTTCAAATGATGGTCTGCATAGCCACAGACCGATCTTCGACCAGAATGTCTTCATTGCTTCTGATTTAATTGTCGACAAAAGACTCATGGAAAGGCCTTCTGCAAATTTCAGCATTACATTTCCTACAAAACCTTCACATACAACTATATCTGCTTTACTATCAAATATTTCACGACCTTCAACATTTCCTACAAAATTTAAAAAAGAATTAGAAAGAAGCATGAACGTCTCTTTTGCAAGATCATTTCCTTTTGCATTTTCTTCACCGATATTCAAAAGTCCAATCTTTGGATTATTAATACCGAAGATATATTTAGCATACACCGATGCCATAACACCATACTGAAAGAGATGTATAGGCTTACAGCAGATATTTGCCCCTATATCTATAATTGAGCATATTCCATGCCGTGTGGGTAGGGGTATAATAATACCAGGGCGCTGAACTCCCTTCAGCAGTCCTAAATATAATGTTGATGCAGCTACAGTGGCGCCCGTATGCCCTGCACTGATAACGGCAGCAACATCTCCATTTGCTACAAGCTGGATACTCCGTGTAATTGATGAGTTCTTTTTTTGGCGTATAGAGTAAGTAGCAGGGTCATCCATATGAACCACTTGAGATGCATGATGGATAGAGATGTTACTTCGAACTTTTCCGTAAAGGTTGAGTTCTTGCTGTATTTCTTTCTCATTGCCAACCAAAACTATCTCATCATCTGGAAATTGCTGTGCAGCAAGGACCGTCCCCTTAACAATCTCATGGGGTGCTTTATCTCCACCCATTACGTCTACTGCAACTCTCATGAGTTATCTTTCAACAGAAATGACCTGTTTTCCCCGGTAATAGCCGCAGTTGTGACAAATAGTATGTGGTTGATTTACCTGTTTGCAGTGTGAACAGATGTATCGCTTTGATCGTACACCGGCACCCTTTTCCATATTTTCAGCAAGCGGAATGACAGGAGGAGTTAGTTTGTCGTGTGTACGTCTTTTGCGTGTTCTTGAATTTGAGAACCTTCTTTTTGGATTAGGCATTTATCACCTCTATAAAAATCCCTGCAAATTTTTAATAAAAAAATTTTATTTATATATAATATAATCTCTATTACACTTTTAAACCAGTGATTTTATATAGAGATATCGTTATTGTCAAGTAAAATAAGAAGTTGGGTAATAATTTAGTTTTTTAAAAATCCAACAATAATAATATATTACATACCGTGTAGGGACAGGTTTTAAACCTGCTCCTACAATGATGTTATTCATACATAGTTTTTTCAAAAACTAAATTGTTACGAAGTCGATCAGTGAATACTCTGTTGTATTTTGCTCTCTAACAACTCAGTGGCAAAACTAAGTGCTTCGTCCAGTTTTTCCGGATATTGTCCTCCTGCCTGAGCCATATCCGGTCTGCCGCCTCCGCCTCCACCAACCACTTTCGCCACTTCTTTTGCAATGTTTCCCGCATGGAAGCCATAATTTACTAATTTAGAGCTTAAGGCTGTGATTAATGTTACACGCCCGTTCTGGGCAGCTCCCAGTACGATAGCTACCTCCTGCGCGGACTTTATTAACATATCTGCTATTTTTCTCAGGTCGTCTGCGGTTACATCTTCCAATTTTTTTGTAACAATCTTAACCCCGGAAACCTCTTTTGCATTTTTGATAAAGGAATCTATTCTGCTGCTTAAATCTTTTTGTTTTATTTTATGAACTTCTTTCTGTAAATTTTTCAGTTCATGCAAGATTTCCCGGGTTTTGGTAATAAGTTTATCTTCATTTGTACTGAGAATGTCACACACCTCCCGGATTACATCTTCTTTTCCCCTGTCTCTCTTCAGAGACGCCATACCTGTTATGGCCTCAATACGTCTGATTCCTGAGGCAACAGAGGATTCACCCGTTATTCTGAATAATCCGATTTCTCCTGTGCTGTTTACATGGGTTCCACCGCATAATTCCTTGCTGAAATCGCCGATAGAAACCATCCGGACCAATTCCCCGTATTTTTCACCAAATAAGGCTACAGCACCGGCATTCCTCGCCTCCTGGGTTGTTAGTTCCTGTACTGATATAGGCATGTCTTCCAGGATTTTTTCGTTTACGATATCTTCTATTCTTGTAATTTCCTCTTTTGTCAGGCCTGAGAAATGTTGAAAGTCAAATCGCAAACGATCGGGTGTTACCAGGGAGCCTGCTTGTTCTGCATGCTGGCCAATTACTTTTCGAAGTGTGTGATGCAGGATGTGCGTCGCTGAATGGTTTCTCCGAATGGCGTTTCTCCTCTGATCGTCAATTTTTGCATTAACAACGCTTCCTTTTCTCAGTTCCCCTTTTATTATTTTCCCGATATGGAGAATAAAGTCGTCACTTCTTTTTGTATCTGTGATCTGGATATAGCATCCGTTCGATTCCAAAATACCTGTGTCGCCAACCTGTCCGCCGGATTCTCCATAAAATGGTGTTTGATCCAAAACTATTGTTACTTCATTTCCTGCCGCAGCCGTATCTACAAGCTGGCCACTTTGTATAATAGCTATTGCCCTTCCTTCACAAGCGTATTGTTCATAACCAACGAATTTTGAGCCTTTTGAAATATCTTTTATCCTGCTGATCGGACCGGTATCAAAGATTTCTCCTGCCATTTGAGATGAAGCCCTGGCCTGTAACCGCTGCTTTTTTAATTCTTCTTCAAAGGCGTCTTTATCAACGCCGAAACCTTTTTCGTGAAGAATCGATTCTGTCATTTCAAGCGGGAATCCATACGTATCGTACAATTTGAAGGCTTCACGACCCGGGAGTATCTTCTGATTGCTTTTTTGAAGGGATTCCATAAGTTCTTCTAATATGCTGGTTCCCTGATCGAGTGTCTCATGAAACTTCTCTTCCTCGCTTTTTATAATTCGTGCAATATTTTCTCTGCGCTGATTAACGTCCGGGTAGTAATCCTTCATTAAATTACCAACAATCGGTACCAATTTATATAAGAAGCTATCCTTTATACCTAACTGTGTACCATCCCGTATGGCCCTTCTTAATAACCGCCTTTCCACATACCCGCGTCCTTCATTGCCTGGGAGAACGCCATCTGAAATACAAAACGTACAGGCCTTTACATGGTCGGCGATTCGGCGCATAAGTACGGCGTTTTCAAGTCTTCCATTGTATTTTACGTTCGAGATCCCTTCTATACATTTTATAATGGGATGGAAGATATCGATATCGAAATTGGTCTGCACTCCTTGCATGACGCGTGCCATTCTTTCCAGCCCCATGCCGGTGTCTACATTTCTGTGCGGTAATGGTTCCAGTTTACCACCTTCCTTGCGGTTATATTGGGTGAAAACTAAATTCCAGATTTCAACAAAACGATCGCATTCACATGCAGGCTCACATTCTTTTCGACCACAGCCTGTCTCTTCCCCTTGATCAAAAAATATCTCAGAGCATGGGCCGCAAGGCCCATTAGGACCGAGTTTTGGGGCATTCGACGGCCAAAAATTATCCTTTTCATCATATTGATATATTTTTGATTTGGGTACGTGGATGTATTTTTCCCAAATTTCGTATGATTCCTGATCATTTTTATATACACTTACACTCAGTCGTTCTTCCTGGATTTTTAACTCTTGTATTAAAAATTCCCAGGCCCATTCGATGGTTTCTTTTTTGAAATAGTCGCCGAAAGAAAAGTTTCCCAGCATTTCAAAAAATGTGTGGTGGGATGCTGTTTTGCCTACGTTTTCGATATCTCCGGTACGAAGGCATTTCTGACAAGTAGCTGCTTTTTTAGTATTTAAATTACCTTTACCAAGGAACATATCCTTGAACTGATTCATCCCTGCACCGGTAAAGAGAAGTGTAGGGTCATTCTGTGGAACCAGTGAATCACTGGGTAATATAGCGTGAGATTTTCCCTCAAAGAATTTGAGAAATTTATTACGAATTTCGCTCGTCTTCATGGTTAATAAATTATTTTTCACCCTTTTTCGATGAGGATACTGCCTTAGCCTTTTCAGGGATCTCCTCATGCGTTTTTTCTGTGACTAATTCCGGCCTTATTTTTTTTAGGATAGACTGCTCAATTTCGGCCATCAATTCACTCTTTTCCGTAATGAACTGTCTTGAGTTTTCTCTACCCTGTCCCAAACGTATTTCACCATAAGAAAACCAGGTACCGGCTTTTTCTATAATCTGATGTTCTACGCCAAGATCTATAATATCACCAGCCTTTGATATTCCTGTATTATATAAGATATCAAATTCTGCCTTTCGGAATGGAGCTGCAACCTTATTTTTTGCAATTGTTGCACGGACCCTGCTTCCGATATTTACATCGCCGTCTTTTATCGTACCAATTTTCCTGATGTCTATACGTACTGATGAGTAAAATTTCAGTGCCCTTCCGCCCGGGGTTGTTTCCGGATTTCCCCCGTACATCACACCGATCTTTTCCCGGATTTGGTTGATGAATATAACACTGGTTTGAGACTTTGAGATACAACCTGTTAGCTTACGCAGTGCCTGTGACATCAATCTTGCCTGTAATCCTACGTGGGTATCACCCATTTCCCCCTCAATTTCCGCACGGGGCACAAGGGCTGCTACGGAATCAACTGCAATAATATCTACTGCATTGCTCCTTACCAGGAGTTCTGCAATCTCGAGTGCCTGTTCCCCGGTATCCGGCTGGTTGACCATGAGATTGTCTAAATCTACTCCTAATTTCCTGGCATAATCAGGATCCAGGGCATGTTCTGCATCAATAAATGCTGCCGTACCGCCGCTCTTCTGTGCACTGGCAATAATATGGAGAGTGAGAGTCGTTTTACCCGAAGATTCCGGGCCAAATATTTCAACGATTCTTCCCCGCGGTATCCCTCCGACACCGAGTGCAATATCCAGTGATAATGCCCCGGTTGAAATTGTGGGTACATCTAATCTCGTATCGCCCCCCAACTTCATTATTGTTCCTTTTCCATATTGTTTTTCAATATGCGAAATTGCTCTTTCCAGGGCCTGCTGCCGTTTTTCCTTATCTTCTTCGATTTTTAACATAATAGTCCACCCATATAAAAATCATAAAGTTATGAAACTAAATTAATACTTTGTAACTTCGTATATACGGGTCCCTTCTGTGAAAGATCACTCTTCATAAGAACTACCTGTGCTATAGGTTCTGAGCCGAAATTAAACCCAATGTACGAATTTAGATTATCTATAAGCTTGTTAACATTCTTCCGTGTTTTTATTCGCCCTATTGTAAGATGCGCCTCAAACTGGCGGTTTTCCTGCTCTATTCCCAATGCCGCTAATTGGCTGTCCAGCCTTTGGTGTATGTTCATTAAATTTTTCCCGGGATCTATTACATCAATAAAAATAACCCGCGGGTTTTTCTGTGTCGGGAAAACGCCTGCTCCTATATAACTAAGGTTAAATGGCTTTATATCGATCACGGAATCTTTTATTATACCGATAACGGTATCAATTTTTTCTTCTTCAAGATATCCGATAAATTTTAATGTAACATGAAAATTTTCGGGTGATACCCATCCTACATCTGCATCTGCCTTTTTCAACGTATTTTGGAATTCAATAAATTTTTTTCTGATCTCTTCTGTAATTTCAATTGCAACAAAAAGCCTTACGTTCATAATTACCCGGAGAGGCTAGGTTCATACCGATTAAAAAGATAGAAACCACAGATTTCTGTAGATGGGTAAATGGGTAGATGAGTTGAGGAGTTAAATACTCATTTACCCATTCACTCATTTACTCGTCTACTAACTTTGCAATCTGTGGTTTCAATAATTTTCTCCAAAACCTGGCGCATTTCTAAAGATAAATCGCATATAAAGTACTTAAATTCTCTACAACCTGATTATTTCCGAAGTTTCAGAGAAATTTTTTATTGTATATTCAAGCCTTTTCAGCGTCTTCTCTTTCCCTAAAAGTTCCATTGTCTCAAAAATACCTGCACTTACACTCTTTCCTGTAATAGCTACTCTCAAGGGTTGAGCAAGCTTGGAGAAACCTACACCCATCTTTCCTGTTAACATTCGCAGACGATCTTCCAGGTGTGACTTATCAAAACTATCTTGTGGAGAAAGGGCAGAATGTACTTCTTTTAGTAACTCTATAACTCCCTCTTTCTTAATAAATTTGTTGACAGCGGCGGGGTCGTATTCTATGGTATCGGTAAAAAAGAACATAGTCTGGTTTACTAAGTCTTGAAAAGTCTTGAAACGTTCGTGGTATAATTTCACTAAATTGGTTAGCCATTCTGTTGAGATTTTTGATGTATCAATACCCGATTTTTCAAAAAAAGTCTTAACATCGGGTGCCAGACGTTCGACGGGTGTATTTTTTATATACTGACCGTTCATCCAATCCAGTTTTACATTATTAAATTGTGCACTGGTCTTATTTACCCGTTTCAGAGTAAATTTCTCAATCATTTCCCGGATCGACATAATCTCCTGATCGTTTCCGGGTGACCATCCAAGAAGTGCAAGAAAATTTATTAATGCCTGTGGTAAATAACCTCTTTCCCGGTATTCAGTGACAGAAGTTGCTCCATGACGTTTACTTAATCTTGTGCCGTCCTCTCCAAGGATCATGGGAATATGAGCAAACTCCGGGGTTTCAAACCCAAAAGCGTTATAAAGGGCCACTTGCTTTGGGGTATTTGAAATATGATCATCCCCTCTTATGATATGGGTGATCCCCATTTCTGCATCATCAATTATACAGGCAAAGTTGTAGGTTGGAAAACCGTCAGCCTTAAGTATGATGAAATCTTCAATAAGGGAAGTATCAAAGGTAATAGTGCCGTGGATGAGGTCGTTAATTTCCGTTACGCCGTCCAGCATCCTGAACCTGATAGCCCTGCGACCTTCTGCATCGGTATCGTAAAAAGCCTCCCCCTGGTTTACTAACGTTTCTGCATATCGTTTGTAAGTTGATAAACGCTGGCTTTGGAAGTGCGGGCCTTCATCCCAATCCAATCCGAGCCATTTCAAGCTGTCGAGAATGGCCTGGGTTGCTTCTTCGGTGGAGCGCTGCCGGTCGGTGTCTTCTATGCGAAGGAGAAAAACTCCATTGTTGTGCCTTGCAAATAACCAGTTGTAAAGGGCTGTCCTTGCACCTCCGATATGGAGATAGCCTGTTGGACTAGGTGCAAAACGAACCCTGACATTTGAACTCAAGCCTTTGTCCTTTCTGTAAATCTATCGTAAGTTTGTTTCGTTTATGGAATAACTAAAGCTGCTGGGAGATTGTATTAACGATAAATATATTAACGAATATAGAATAAATGTGTCAAGCCTTTTATTAGCTAATCCCGTTCCATGTTTTGGCGCTGTTTATGCCCTGTTTGTCTAATTATTCATTGCTTTGTGACAGTTAAGTTCACCGCAGAGAACGCCGAGGGCGCAGAGGTTACTAGGCGCAGAGGTTACCAAGAGATAAAAACGGTAAAATTATACAAAAGCCCCAATTTTATTTATTTTCTCTGCGTCCTCTGCGGTGAACTATTACGTTGCTTTTTACCTTGTGAGAAAGTAAAATTCACCACTTTATATGCGATTTATCTTTGCGACTGTGCTGAATTCTAATAAGGAGATAAAATGAACATACTTGTTTCTGGTTCTTTGGCTTATGACAGGATTATGGACTTCCCAGGAAGGTTTTCCGATCATATACTTCCGGATAAGATACATGTGCTGAACGTGTGTTTTATGATAAATGGTATAAAAGAGAATTTTGGAGGTACGGCGGGCAATATTGCCTATGCACTTTCCCTGCTTGGGGAATACCCCACGGTCATAGCTACTGCCGGACATGATTTTGAGCCTTATAGAAATTGGCTGGCAAAAAATAAGATTCCTACAAAACATATTAAGATCATTGAGGATGAATTGACTGCGGGCGCATACATTACTACCGACAAGTCTGACAACCAGATAACAGCATTTAATCCAGGTGCAATGAAGTGCAGTTCTGATTTTGACTTCGGTTCCGTTGAGCGTGAGAAAACCCTTGCTATTGTCGCACCGGGAAATTTGGATGACATGGTTAATTTTACTAATATCTATAAAAAGAAAAGGATTGATTATATTTTTGATCCGGGACAGTCACTTCCCGCATGGACTGGTGATCTTTTGACAGAGATGATACATGGCTCAAAAATATTTGTATGCAATGATTACGAGCTGCAGTTGACGCAGGACAAAACATCCATGATGGTAAGTGATATTCTGAAGAGGGTGGAAATGCTTATCGTAACAAAAGGGGAGTTTGGTTCTGAAATTATGATAAGGGAAAATAACGCAATAAAAACGTTTCATGTCCCCGCTGCAAAGGCTGATCCGGTATGTGACCCTACCGGTGCCGGAGATGCGTACCGGGCCGGATTGATCAAGGGGCTGATTTTATCAAAGAAAGACGTTATCCATGCGGCAAAGATAGGTGCTGTTTGCGCTACCTATTGTGTTGAGGTATACGGGTCACAGAATTATCATTTTACCCGTGATGCGTTTAACAAACGGTTTGAGACTATTTTTGGTGAGAAGGCTTTTTGAAATCATAAAAGTATTTACTTTTGCCGGAATTTTTTGATAATCTTAGCTAAAAACGATTATGAAAAATATTGATGCGATGATTCAAACGTTCTGTCAAGCCCTGGACTGCGCGGGCAAAGGGATTATGATCCAGGATAGTAACCGGAAGGTGCTGTTTTTTAACCGGGCATGTGAGGAGATTACAAAATGGCCAAGGGAGAGGATTATCGGTAAAGACTGTGGTGAGGTCTTTCAGTGCCATACTTCTACCGGCATGTGTTTGACGGAGAAATTCTGTCCCGGTATGGACGTATTCCATGGTAAATTCTCCAAGGGATCAAGAGAGCTATTTATCAAACGGGGAGATGGAAGTGAAACCTGGGTAGAAGCAAGTGTATCGGCTATCAAAGATGCAGAAGGGAAGGTAACCCATATTATTTCTATTTTAGAGAATATAACGGAAAGAAAAAGGTTGTCAGATGAGATCCTTAAGACCAAGACCTTATCTACATTAGGTGCATTTGCAGCAGAATTGGCACATGAGATTAAAAATCCATTGAATGCCATGAATCTACAGATGTTGTTATTGGAACGTGAGATACAGAAAATGCATAAAATAAGCGGCAAATCAAAAGAAGAATTGCTTGAGATTGCTTCAATAGTCCGTAACGAACTGAATCGTTTGAGTGAATTTGTAGGGGAATGTCTGCATTTTTCAAGGACCGGGGAGCTTAACAAAAGCCGTGTTGACATAAGGGAAATACTGGAGGAGATTATTTCGCTGATTATGCCGCAAGCGCAGTTAAATGGTATTGAGATAGAATTAGATGTGGTATCTGAACTGCCAAAAATAAGCGTAGACAAAGACAAGATAAAGCAGGCTATTTTAAATATTTTTATTAACGGTGTTGAGGCAATGCCTGATGGAGGGAGATTGCTGGTCAGTGCAAAACAGAACGGGCATGAAATACTCATTTCCTGTCAGGATACAGGGGTCGGAATTCCGGATGAGATCAGGGATAAGATATTCAATTTATTTTATACTACCAAAGACGGAGGCACTGGAATAGGGCTTTCTTTTGCCCAAAATATTATCAATGCCCATGGGGGCACAATAAGGCTGGAGCCGTCATCCCGGGGGACAAGATTTACCGTTGCAATACCGTTAAACCAATAATTAACGTGATGCAAGTTTACCTGTATGGTTAAATATTTGATTTATAAGCATAGAAAAAATAAATGTCTAAGTTGTATCCTTCACGTGATGTGGAATATATGTTGTATAAATTGAATTTCCTTAAATTAAAAAATATTTCTGGAGGACTAACGAACATGCCGTCTATAGAAGAAAGACTTGACACGCTGGAGAGTATCCTCGGGCAGTTTATTGTCCATACGGATATTGCCTTAAGAAGATTGGAAAATGAGATGAAGGAATTTAAAAATGAGATGAGGGCGTTTAAGGACGAGATGAAGGCGTTTAAGGACGAGACAAGGGAGGAAAGCAAGAATAGAAACAGGGAATGGAGTAATCTTGCAAAAAAGATGGGGACACTTGTGGAAGATCTGATTGCCCCTGCATTGAGACCTGTCTTAAGCAAATATTTCAACTGCGATGTGACCATGGAAGGGCAGAGGATGTTCAGGAGGAAAAATGGAGAGGATTACGAGATAGATGCCATAGCAGTGTGTGGCGATAAGATATTTATTGTAGAAGTCAGATCAACCCCGAGGGTCAATTATGTAGATGGAATAACAGAGAAGAAAAAGAGATTTTTTGAATTCTTTCCTGAATATGGGGGCAAGGAATTATTAGCCATTTATGGAAGTATCACTTTTGAAGAAAATGTAATTCGGTATGCCTCTAAAAATAAGGTATATGTAATGGGCTGGAGAGAATGGGAATCTATGGACATATTGAATTTTGATGAAATCAGCTAAAGCAATATGACAAAACCAAGATTGTTACTCGTTGATGATGATAAAAATGCACTTGATGGACTAGTAAAGATATTGGCAAGTGACGGATATGCTGTTTCCGGTGTGTTGTCCGGTTATGAAGCATTGAATCTCTTATCGAAGAAAAAATTTGATATTATCATAACAGACATGAAACTGCCGGGGATGGGGGGACTTAATCTGATCCATGAAGTGAAAAAAAAGGATGAATCCCTGGCAATCGTATTGATCACGGCTTACAGTTCTATTAAAACAGCCGTTGATGCCATTAAATGTGGAGCGGATGATTATTTGACAAAACCTGTAAATATTGAGGAATTGGAACTGGTACTGGAGAAGTTATGGGAGAAGCAACAGTTGATTGCCCAAAATCAGTTGTTGAAAGAGAAGTTGAAAGATAAATATAAGTTCTCAGAACTTGTCGGTGGTACCCCGCAGATGCATCGCATATTTAAAATGATAGAGGATGTAGCCCCAAGTACGGCGTCTGTTTTAATCCTGGGAGAAACAGGAACAGGGAAGGAGCTTGTTGCCAATGCAATCCATTATCGTAGTGAGAGGGCTTGTATGCCTTTTGTTGCCCTGCACTGTGCGGCCTTATCAGAGGGCATATTGGAAAGCGAACTTTTTGGCCATGAAAAAGGTGCCTTTACCGGTGCCATTCAATCACGAAAAGGACGGTTTGAATTAGCTGATGGTGGTACTATTTTTCTGGATGAAGTAGGTGAGATGAGCCTAAAGGTTCAGGTCAAGCTGCTGCGTGTATTGGAGAAAGGTGAATTTGAACGTGTTGGCGGAGAAAAGACTATAAGAGTAGATGTCCGCCTCATCGCAGCAACCAACCGAAACCTTGAAAAAGAAGTTGCAGAGGGCAGGTTCCGGGAAGATTTGTTTTATCGTTTAAATGTTATTACTATCCATTTGCCTCCATTGAGGGAAAGAAAAGAAGATATTCCCGTCCTCTCTAACTTTTTTGTAGTCAAATATACAAAGAAATATAAAAAGGAAATTCAAGGCTTTACTCCTCATGCAATGGATACCCTTTGTACCTATCAATGGCCGGGTAACGTAAGGGAATTGGAGAATATTATTGAAAGGGCAATTGTGCTTTGTAAAGGCAATATGATTACGGAAGAACACCTGCCGGGGAATATTATCCAGTATAAAGGAGATATACCGGTAATAAAGATTCCTATGGGAACTTCATTAAAGGAAGCCGAAAAAGAGATTATTTTGAAAACACTTCAAATGACCCAGGGAAGCAAGTGTGATGCTGCAAAAATATTGGGAATCTCAACCAGAAAAATTGAGTACAGAGTGAAAGAGTGGGGTTAAGTACCTTACATAAATGTTTGTATCTTTATTTTCACAAAGTTGGTTCAATCTTGTAGATTGAACCACGCGTTTGGAATTGATGTATATATTTTTGATTGACGCCAAGCTTAGAAAAACATGCCAAACGTTTCGGTTCAATCGTGGACGATTGAACCAACCCTGTAAATGCTTTCAGGTACTTAAAACGAAATATTTTCGACCATTTTACATAACGCACCTCCATTTTCCGCAAATTTTTCTGCAAAAGTATTTCTCTTGCCTCTTTTTCCACATCTTATTTCTCTTATAAGAAAAACAAAATTATTTTTAACTATAATTTATACAGGTGTTTACACCTATAGTGCCTGTTGTTTTTGGCAGTTTGGTATGGTAATTGTTAATTATGACAGCCAGTTCGGTTATTCTGAACTTGTTCCTGACCTTGCAAGGTAAAACATATAGGAAAATGGTAATGTACAAAATTTTTAAATTTTTCATTAAGGAGAAACGATAGATGAATTCTGTTATGGCGAATGCTTATATGAAGATGTTCCCGATGGAAGCAGAGAAGAAGGTTTCTGCTGGTAAACGTAATCCTGTTCTGGATGTTCCCGAATTTAATAACTCATGGAATCTTTACAGGGATACCAGCCTCGATATTATGAAACGTTACGAGTATATGTCCCAGTGTGTAAATTTCACAGATAAAGATACGGAAGCGATCAAGGAATCGAAAGAAATTTTGGCACCGAAACTGGAGGCAATCCTTGATCATATATATTGGGAAAAACTTATCAACGACCCCTGGCTGTCAAAATGGTTCAGGGATGAAACCGGGAAGATTTCTAAAGAATATGTTACCATTCGAAGGGCGAGGCAGCGGAGATTTATCCTGAAGATACTGGAGTGTAAATGGGATGAGGAATTTTGGAATTTTGTACGCTGGGTTGGTGCCGTACATGTACCCATCTTCGGTTTTGAAGACCTTTATATACCTGTAAGGCTTAATATTGCGCTTTGGGGCTACATACATCAGTATTTATTTAACTTTCTGGCTGAAAATTTAAGGAACGATCCTGAGAAGCTGCAGAGAATAACTTCCGCATGGACAAAACTCTTCTGGTTGATTATTGATGTGTATCATATCGATTATTTTGCACCATGGATGTAATGGTAGGTTAGTGAATAGTAGATAGTGGATATTTTTATCCGCTATCAACTATTCACTTTTAAATTTATTAAGGAGGAAATTGGTTATTATGAAGATACAAGCTGTTTGGTTTGAAGGTGATTGTGTTAAATGTGCAATGTGTGTTGAGGAAGCATCGGGGGTCTTTGAATTTGTAGCAGGCGTAGGTCCGCAGGTTAAAGATGGTGCTGATGTTTCTTCCTTTTCTGAAGGCATCAAACAGGCGGCGTGTCTCTGTCCTACACAGTATATAAAATACAAAATATAGGATAGTGAGCACTGTTTTGCCTGTTGGTTATTTTATAATTCCATTCCGGATATAATGTAAAACAATGTAACATGTCTTCTCTTCCACGGAAATACTCCATGTTTTTGTGCTTTTTTCTTTAGTTTGTTAGAAAGAAATGCTATAGTATCCTTCCACATAATTATGTAGTGTTCAGACTTGTCATATTAGTGTATTTATACATACCTGACAATGCTGTCCAGCATACATACATACCTGGCGAGCCGAACTTCAGACCGGTAAAATAATTGTGAGTTGTCAGTGGTTAGCTTTTTCAGTAATCGGGCAGAAGCTTCAAGCTGACCGATGATAGCCTAGCCGATTAAACAATTACAATTCTATTGTTTAGGTGAGAAATCTTAATGGTATGGGAATATTCGTGTTACTTTAGTTTTTTAAATATCATAGAAAGTTCTGTAAGTAGCAGTATATTACTAGAAGAATAAATTTACACTGATGTTATGCTTTATCAGGTCTATATATTTTTCATGCTATTTGTATTTCACCTCTATGTGGTTATTTCTAAAAAACCAAACTGTCACGGGTTTTCGTTTTATTTAAGCGGCTTTACATGTGACAGCAGGTATAAAATCATTCCTTAAAACTCATCTTCCGGAAGAAAAAGAGATGAAGAGTTATAGTGATATTGACATTGTAAAACTCGAAGAAAGGGTTAAAGAACTTGAAAATGACATCGCTAAACTCAAGCAAGTTGAAGAAAAACTAAAAGAGAGTGAGAATAGTCTTGCCAATGCGCAGAGAATTGCCCATCTGGGAAACTGGGAATGGGATATAGTGAATAATATATTACGTTGGTCAGATGAGATATATCGCATATTCGGCCTTGTTCCACAGTCATTTGGTGCTACATATGAGGCATTTCTGAATTGCGTACACCCTGATGACAGGGAATTTGTAATGAAATCTGTAAACGATGCCCTCTATGAAAAGAAGCCATACAGCGTTGATCATCGTATAGTTTTACCTGATGGTACAGAGCGGGTTGTCCATGAGCAGGCAGAGGTCATTTTTGACGCTACTACAGGTAAGGCTGTTCAGATGAACGGAACAGTGCATGATATTACGGAACGCAAAAGGGCGGAGGAAGAGATTAACCTTTTCCATGCAATAACGGTTGCAATTGCCGAAGCGGATGATTTTCATACTGCTCTTAACATGGTACTGCATAAAGTGTGTGAATCCACCGGCTGGATATACGGTGAAGCATGGATCCCCTCACCAGATGGCAGGTGCCTCAATTTTGCCCAGGCATGGTATAACAGCGATGAAGATCTTGAAGGGTTTGTAAAACAAAGCGAAACATTTACTTTTTTACCGGGAGTAGGGATGCCCGGACGCGTATGGGCTTCAGGGAAGCCCGAATGGAGGCATGATGCCACGGTTGACGGAAATTTTCCCCGTGCAAAAATTTGTGCGGAATATGATTTCAAAGCGGCAATGAGTGTTCCTGTTATAGCCGGTAACAATGTCATAGCGGTACTGATTTTCCTTGTACGAAAACAACAGAAGGAAGACGAGCGACTAATCAAACTCGTATCAACGGTTGCTGTACAGTTAGGCGCCATTGTACAGAGGAAGAAGGCAGAAGAGGAATTAAGAAGGCTCTCCACAGTTATAGACCAGAGCATCAATATCATATTTATTACAGATATTAAAGGAACTATTGAGTATGTAAATCCGATGTTTGTACAGGTAACAGGATACACAAAAGAAGAGGCGATTGGGCAGAACCCCAGCATCCTTGCTTCCGGAGAGACTACCCATGCAGAATACGAGGAGTTGTGGAAGACTATTGCTGCAGGAAAAACATGGCGGGGAGTGTTTAAAAACAAGAAAAAAGACGGACAATACTACTGGGGCAGCGGTGTTATTTCTCCAATAAGAAATGAAAAGGGGCATATTACACACTTCCTTGCAGTACAAGAAGATATCACGGAAAAGATGAAATCTGAAGAAAGGATCAGGTATCTTGCTACCTATGATGAACTGACGGGCTTGTACAACCGGACGTATTTCGTGACGATAATGAATGAATGGATACTAAATACTCAAAACAATAATAAAACAGGCGTTGTACTTTTGGTTAATATTGATAAATTCAGATTAAATAATGACGCTTACGGGCACAGTGTAGGCGATAGATTATTACATCGCATTGCTGAACTCCTGCAAAATACAATAGCCGATATCGATTTCTTACATCTAAGAAGTGATGTTGGAAAAAGTTTTATTGGGCGTATGGGTGGAGATGAGTTTGCGATCTTCCTGCCGTTTAGAGGTGAAAGAGAGGGAATAGAGGCAGCCGAATATGTAAGAAAAAAGATTGAAAAATTCCGGGCTGTAGAAATAACAGGCCGCTTGACAGCAAGTGTCGGTATTGTTCTTTATCCAAGTCACGGAATCACAATAAACGAACTTTTTATAAAGGCTGACGCTGCTGTTTACTATGCTAAGGAGATGGGCCAAAACAGAATACACCTTTATCACCCCGAGAATCGTATATTAGAGAAAATGCACTTACGAATACGGTGGAAGGAGGAAATACAAAAAGCTATTGAAGAAGATCGTTTTGTTCCATGGTTTCAGCCAATACTCAACTTGAAGAACAATGAAATACACCATTACGAAGCACTTGTCAGAATTTATACACAAGATGGAAAAATAATACTTCCATCATCGTTTATCGATGTGGCGGAAACGCTGGGTTTGGTATCGGTAATTGACCGCATTGTTATAAAAAAGGCAATAAAGTTCCTGTCTCATCTGAATGGAAAAGGGAAGTTCCCATCGTTCAGCATTAATCTTTCAGGAAAGGATTTTAGTGATGAAAAATTATTTGAGTATCTCAAATCTAATATATTGGAAATACAGGTGGATCCGAGATACCTTATTTTTGAAATAACGGAGACATCTGCCATTCGTGATTTAGACAGTGCAGTAGAGTTTATTAAAGAATTGAGGTCAATCGGGTGCAGCATTTCTCTGGATGATTTTGGTGTGGGCTTTACCTCTTTCAGATATCTGAAGGAGTTGGAAGTAGATTATATTAAAATAGACGGCTCATTCATAAAAAATCTTCATGGAGATTGCCACGATCAGCTTTTTGTAAAGGCTATTGCTGATGTGGCAAAAGGGATGAAAATTAAAACCATTGCTGAGTTTGTAGAGCATGAAGAGACAATGAAAATTCTTAAGAAATTTGATGTTGATTACGTCCAGGGATATTTTATAGGAAAACCATCCCCGGAAATTTCGTAACTGATTTTTATCTCGTTCCTAAACTCTGTTGATAAGCAAAGCCGAAATTTTTTCGTATCCTTTTTCCCCTATATTCCTAATTTTTGCAAAATTTTCGTAAAAACACATCCTTATCAGCTTCCTTATTACATATTTAATCAAACGAAAAATTCATTTCTGTTTATTTAAGTCGTGAAACTCTAAACACATAATATTAATTCTATTAATAATTAAATACTTATTGGTACAACAGTTGTTGTATAGCTTTAAGAGAAAACTAGTACACAGTCAACATTATTTGTAACGGTATGTGAATAACCAAAAGAGGTATAGCATGTCATT
>CAZPUD010000004.1:0-39758 GCA_964589115.1 uncultured candidatus Brocadiaceae bacterium
AGAACTATCAAATAAACAATGATCTTTTGAAAATTGCCAGACCCGATGTCAAGGTAATGCACTGCCTGCCAGCCCACCGCGGAGAGGAAATTACCGATGAAGTTATTGATGGCCCGCACTCTATTGTATATGATCAGGCAGAGAATAGACTTCATCTGGAAAAAGCACTTCTAAAGCTCCTCCTGCGAAAATAGAAGATCTTTGCAATAGAAATCTTGTTTGTAATTTATTATTAAGCGATATAACTCACTGAAAATAAATGGCGAAATATTACAATATGAGAGTTGACAACCGTAAATATGATGAGCTGCGCCCGATAACAATTAAAAGGCATTTTACAAAATATGCACCAGGCTCGGTGCTTATTCAGGCAGGAAATACTGAAGTTATCTGTACCGCTTCTGTTGAAGAAAGTGTGCCGCCACATATCAAAAATACAGGAGAAGGCTGGATCACAGCAGAATATTCGCTGCTTCCAACTTCCACTCCTACAAGGGTTCCCAGGGAGTCTACTAAAGGAAAAGTAACCGGAAGAACTCATGAAATCCAAAGACTTATAGGCCGTTCATTACGTTCCATTATTGATCTTGCCTTACTTAAGGAACGGACGATCTGGATTGATTGTGATGTTATCCAGGCAGACGGAGGTACACGCACAGCAGCCATCACAGGCAGTTACGTCGCATTAATGGACGCTATTAGCTGGCTAAAGAGTAAGGACCTTATTAAAGAAAACCCCGTCTTAAATAGTGTTGCTGCTGTAAGTGTTGGAATTGTTAACGACGCAACTTTGTTAGACCTTTGCTATGCGGAAGACGCCGTTGCACAGGTGGATATGAACATCGTAATGACAGGCAGTGGCAAATTTATTGAAATACAGGGTACAGGAGAAGAGTACGTATTTGATGAGGGGCAGCTTGCAGATATGCTTGATGTAGCTAAAAAAGGGATTCATGAGATTACCGAAATTCAAAAAAGGGTGTTGGAAAGTTGAATAGTTATATTGGTCTTATTTTGAATAGTAAAAATCAGGAGAGTACGCATATGAGTTCTGTAGTAGACGAAATTCATACAAAAACCATCTTAATTGCTACACAAAACGAAAAAAAGAAAAAGGAAATCTTAGATATCCTTAAAAATGTACCGGGAATTGCACTCCGTGGAGTAGAGGACTTCCCCTTTTTACCTTCCGTTGAAGAGAACGGAAATACCTTTCAGGAAAATGCTATAAAAAAGGCAACTACCCTGGCAAAGGCCTGTAATACGTGGACAATGGCAGATGACTCCGGACTTGAGATCGATGCACTCAACGGACGTCCAGGCATTTTTTCCAGCAGATATGCAGGTCCGGGGGCGACAGATGAAAAGAATATAGAGAAAGTATTATCCGAATTGAAAGGAGTGCCAAAAGAAAGGCGTAAGGCCAGGTTTATTTGTTCCATCGCCCTTGCCAGTCCGAGCCAATTGCTATTTGTGGTAGAAGGAAGCTGTGAGGGTTTCATTACCGAAGAGCCTAAAGGAAAAAATGGATTAGGTTACGACCCTATTTTCTACGTACCCGATTATCATCAAACCTTTGGAGAATTAGTTCCTTCAATCAAGAACACAATCAGCCATCGTGCCATCGCATTGAAACAATTTAAGGAACGATTAATACCTCTTATTGAAAGGTATTAGGAAACCCAGCCAGTATGGATAAGATGTACGATGATACTGGCCTTCGTCAATTTTATAAATGTAGAGCGGAGTGCCACTTCACCCGAGCGAAGCAATCGCTTCGTTCTACAACCTAGAATTTCATAACCTGCAAAAAGGAAATACGAAATACTAAGCACGAAATACGAAACAAATTCAAATAACCAAAATTCAAAAAATGTACAAACGCATAGCAATACGTCTCTATAAACTGCGGATTTCACAGATGGCACAGATAACATAAAGGATTTCTAATGGTTGGTTCAATCTTGTAGATTGAACCATGTGTTTAGCATGTTCCTGTACGTTTTGATTTACTCCATACGTACCAGACATGCGAAACGTGTTGGTTCAATCGTGGACGATTGAACCAACACGGAGAAAGGCTTATAAAAAGTTTCGGACCTTTATATTGCTCCGCCTTTTTAAACTTATTAACTAAATCAACGGGATGGGCCGGCGAAATGGTAGCAAGATACGGCGGCTTGTGACTCCTCCATATCTCAAAGAGGCTTTTCTTGGGAAGTTCAGCTCCCATCGGGCTTATTTTCCCAGCCGGCATTGTTCCTGTCAGTGAAGCCAGTGGTGTCGCCCCCGACAACTGAAAGCCTGTGTTCCCATAGGCCTCATTATCCGAACAAATATAATAAAAATCGAGATTGCGATATATGGCCCCGGATGTGGATGCAAGACCAATGTCGTATGCAACTCCATCCTCCGTTAAAACAATTACCTTCAAATCCTCTTCAAGGTCAAGCCTTCCCTTCTTTATCAGAATATCCAGGGTATCCCTTACATCTTGCGCGCCTGCAGGTGCACATGCCATTGCAGTATAAAGCCATGAATTTTTAAAAGGAGTAAATGGATAAACAGAGAGGAGTGTAAAACAACCTGCAGTATTTACAAAAACAATTCCGCTCAGTTTTTTGAAAAATAACCCCGTAGGGGTGAAATATAAATAGCCGAAAAAACTATCAGAACGAGGCTTGATATATTGAGTATGGCCAGGATCAGGCAGGTTCCAGAGATACCGAAAAGTGGCAAGAAAATCACGCCTGTTACTATCGCCCCTAAAAAGGCACCAATATGATCCGCACCATTTGTTGCACCGGCAGATAAGGCAATATCCTTGCTGGACTGCATCAGTATCTTGTTAACAAGGGGAAATTCCAGGCCGGTCAATATCCCTGCTATACCAATAAAACAGATCAATACTATCTCTGCCGCAGTTGAATAGGAAGATACAGCATGTATGGTAAAAGGTAAAACAAAAGCACAAGATGCAATAATCCCTTCAAATACCATCAGTACATTTACCCATCTCAGATTATATTTCTGAATAATCCTGTTCGTGATATAGCCTCCAAAGGCAAGCCCGACCATGAAAACAGCGACAATAACACCTATCCTTTCATAAATATATCCATAAATATTCTGAAAGGCGTAGATCAATACAATTTCCAGTGCAATCCCGGTAAATCCTGTTGTTGCAATAGCGATAAGGCAATTGAGTTTCAGTTGCTTATCATAGTAAGGATTTATCTCCTTCACTTCGATTTTTTGTTTTAAAGCAAACCACCTTACAATTAAATACAGCATCCTTACTGTCAATGCAGCTAAAATAAGAACAAAAAATGTCCTTAATCCCACATCTTTGAGACTATGGAATAAGTCATGCAACTGCCCGCCGGTAAGAGATTCCCATAATATGAGGTTTAAAAAATAGGTAACAGGCTTTGCATCCGTGTTGATAATAAGATCCTTTCTTTGGCCAAGCTGTGTCTTAATAAATTTAACCTGCTCCGGTGGAAGCAGCGTGTAAAAGAGATATTCATTAAAGTACTCGGATTTTATTTGCTGCTTCTTATGCCGTTCCATAAGTATTTCTATATCAAGGGTAATGATCCCATCATGGTTACACGTAAAATAAAAATTCGTTTGGCCTGGCGTTACAATAACATGCCGGAAAGCATCGCGCAGAGTACGATAGAGAGAGCCAGTATAACTTCCGACATCCTTACCGATATAAGTTACAGCAGAACTAACCGATGTAGCGAGAATGCCATCTGGCTTCAAGACAGTCTGCGTCTCTCGGAAGAATTCAAGGGTATAAAAACGGTTAAGAAAGGCTGTTGATGGATCAGGGATATTTACCAGAATAATATCATAATAACTTTTTTTGGGTGTATTTTTTATATAATAGCGTCCGTCCTGGTGGATTATATTTACCCGGCTGTCGGATAGGGCTTGTTTATCTGACGGCGACAAATATTTATATACCGTACTCAGTAATTTTTCATCCAGTTCTATGTAATCAAGTGTTTCTACAGGATACAAGAGCATTTCTGAAATGACCCCGCCTATGCCGGAACCAATCACAAGTACATGTCTTGGTGATGGATGCTGGGTCATTACGAGGTGGGCAACCTGTGCATACTCATACTCATTGGGAAAGGCGGCAGCATATTGCCCGTTAAGATATACGTTATACTGTTCTGCCTGCCTTCCTATATCGATATGCTGATATTTTGAGTCTGCAGATGCTATCAGTTCAATATCGGGACTTAAAGCATCCCAATGCATTTTTGCGGATAACGCATCAATCTTATCAGGAAGTGGCGAAAACCAAATCACTACCATAATTGAGACTAAACACAGGGATATAATGCCAAGGCCACTTTTCAATTTGTTATTCACTTCTCTCCTGAAATACGCTTTCTGTTTTTCCTGAAAATCTGCAAGGAAAAGTGTTAAAAGGGAAAGCATGAAGATATTCAAAAGTATAATAATTTTAAACGGATGGTATATTGAAATCAGAAAAAATGAAAATACTATCCCGCCGATAAGGCTCCCTATCGATTCTACGATATAAACTATCCCGATATCTACTGCAGCATCTCTGGTGGTTCCACAAAAAACTTTTGATGAAAACGGAAAGATAAAGCCTATTAAAAAACTAAAAGGAAAGATTAACCCCATAGAGGCAAGGAGCAGAGGCAGGACGGAGATGTACTCGCCTATTCCAACACCTAAAAGGCCGCGAATACCGCGCACGGAGAAAATCTGCGCTGGCAGTACAAAACACATAACGAGTATAATAATTACAAAAACATGAAATGCATGTTTGAAGACATGTTCAGTCTTTGCACCGGTAAAGGCGCCGGTTGAGATACCAAGGAACCAGGCACCAAATACAATACCCAGGCAGAGTTCGTTGCCGTAAAAAACATTCAGGAACTCACGAATCAATACCACCTGTGCAGCGGTTGCGTAACATCCAATAGCTGCGATGCACAGAAATAGTGATACGTTTACCATGTTCTTTTCTTTATGATCACTCAAGATGCTATAATCTCATTTCCATAAATATCTTTTTTACTCGCCTTAATCTAGCATAAATTACTATTTACACAAGTCCTTTCCCGGCACTTTTTGATTAATCTCTAACCTGAACGAGTCGGAAAAGAAATGTAGGGCCAGGCTTTAGCCTTGCGTTTATTCTTTAACCTTGCGTTTGTGCAGGGAGGCAAACATAAAGGTTTGCCCTACTTGTCGACGGCAAAAATGTTTTTGTCAAAATTGTTAAAAATAAATTTTAAGACACTAAGAGATTGGATGTAACATACCCACTTCTGTGACAGCACAATTCTGTGACATGTCACATTGTTGGCTTTTCGCTCTTAATTATCGTCTAAGACACCCATATAAGTAATTATAATTTTGTATACTTTATCTGATCACTAGGGTTTCTGTTGAAAAGTGATAAAAAGAAATTATATAAGTACAATTATCATATCTCCTCTGCCCTTTTCCTGGCATACTATTTGATGCTTAATTTTAGGCTTAGAAGTTAAGTAACAATTCAGTTTTTTGTAAAAAACATTACAATAATTCCTTTCACAACAATACTCCATTTCCCCATCACTCCACATAAGGATTTCAGTTGCGACCCTGCTACATTAATAATACATGGAGAAAAGTAATATATGAATAAAGAAAATACAGAACAGTACCGCAGCACTTTTATCCGGCGCACCTTTATGGCAGTAGGAATTGGTGCATTAGTAGTTATCTTATTGCTCCTGTGCTGGAAAGCCATTGATATCCTTCTGCTCATTTTTGCAGGCACCTTGATAGCCATATTTTTACGCGGCTTAAGTAATTTGTTGATCAGATATGCACATCTCCCCAGCAGTTTATCGCTCGGTATAGTTATCGTTAGCATTATGGGAATGTTTGGTATAGTCATTTGGCTCATTGTACCTATAGTGAGCGACCAAATAGATAGACTTATGAAAACTATCCCCCAAACAATACAACAGATCAGAGATCAGCTTATGCAATATACATGGGCTCAAAAGCTTCTCTCAAAGGCACCCGGTATTAATGATATACTATCCGGGAAAATGAACATCCTGCCAAAAATAAGTGGCTTTTTTTCAGCAACATTTGGCTTTTTCGCAAATTTACTTATTATTCTCATTGTTGGTCTTTTTTTCTCCATTAACCCAAGATCATACATGAAAGGGATTGTTAAACTAGCTCCCCAGAACAAGCGGGAGCATGTTGGAGAAATTTTGAGAGAGATAGATGCAACTTTATTCTGGTGGATTGTGGGCAAGATTATATCGATGTCTATTATCGGAATGTTAACGGGAATTGGTTTAAAGCTGCTTGGAATACCACTTGCATTTGCTCTTGGATTTATCGCCGGGCTGCTATCATTTATACCAAATATAGGCCCGATCGTTTCTGCTGTACCGGCTGTACTCCTTGCACTGACGAAAGGCCCAATGATGGCACTTTACGTAGTGTTCCTTTTCCTTGCAGTTCAAAGTCTTGAGAGTTATCTGATTACGCCTTATATCGAAAAGAAAACCATATCAATGCCAATAGCACTTATTATTATTGCACAGGTTCTCATGGGAGTCCTTATTGGCGGTCTTGGTCTTATATTCGCAACACCACTTACAGCCGCTGCTATTGTATTGGTAAAAAAGCTTTATATTGAAGATGCACTAGGCGATACAGCTAAATAATAGTGGTTCAGCTTACTGCTAGATATCCTAATATATCAAGGATATTGGGCGCTTATGAAAATTATTTTGTAATAGTTTAGCTTTTTGAAGATATTTATAAATTTTATCATATAGTATCTTTAGAAAAATATTTTAACTATCGGCATGTAGGGCAAACCTTTATGTTTGCCTTCCTGTACAAACGCAAGGTTAAAGAGTTAACGCAAGGCTAAAGCCTCGCCCTACACTACCTGGCAAATATCACCATTATTGAAATTTTTTCAAAAACTAAATTGTTACATTATTTTATATTTGACCCCTTAATTTTAACCAAATAATACCTATATACTCATGCAGGGCGCTTTCTATTTTAGCAAAGCCTCCGGAATTTGGAAAAAAAGTACCCGGGTTAATGCAGCCACCTTTGGTTCTGTGACCTACCGGAGCTGGAATGGGATGCATACCTAATTTTTTAAATATGCCTATTGAGCGGGGTACATGAGAAGCAGAAGTCACCAGGATAAACTTATCACCTCCAACGATTGGTTTAATGAGACAAGCCTCATCAACAGTATCTTTAGATTCTGACTCCAAAATTATATCCTCTTGATTTACTCCCATAGACTTGGCAACCTCGGCCATTGTTTCTGATCCGGGAACAGGGTCAAAAACCTTTCCCTCCGATAAAATAAGTTTACTTCCCTGTATTTTTTTGTATAAGTGAACGGCCTCTATGAGGCGTATTAAAGATTCCCGCGAAAGCTGGCTGGCAACCGGAATATACGGATCAGATGTATGCCCTCCACCCAGAACGACAATCCATTTAACGGAAGGGAGAATCTCATCATCAGTAGTGTCAGATGCTGCAATTACATTAAGCGGTGGATATCGATACTCCAATGATCTCAAAAGTATATTAGGAATGGCTGTATAACTGAAAATAACAAACAGGATTACTCCGGCAGAAATGATGACCTTCCCGGCTCTCTGTCTTCTGGTAAACAAAATTAACATTAACCCTATTATCAATATTCCCAGACACAACGGCACTGGATAAAGCAACTGACTAATAATCTTTTTGATAATAAACATTATAATTTCTTTCCGATTATTAAAGACGAGTTAGATTCCAGATCAATCTTTGTCATCCGCTTAAAACCTGTGTTCTCAAGCCATGCCATATATTCCTGCTCACTATATGATGCACCTTCCTGTGTACCGATAAGCATATTGAGGCTAAAAAGGGCAGCAAACTGAGGATGTGTTTTGGTCTCATCGAGTACGAATTCATGAATTATAATTTGACCATCATCTTTTAAAGCATCCCGGCATTTTTTGAGTATTTTTTTATTGTTTTCGGGATTGTAAATATGTAATAGATTTGAAACGAGAATAGCATCGTAGGTATTTTTTCCAAAATCATCTTCCAAACAATTCCCGGGTTGAACAGTAACACGGTCTTCCATTTCTGCAGCTTTGATAAACTCTCTGGTAAGTTTTATAACATGCTCTAAATCAAAGACAACAGCATGTAAATGAGGGTTTGCTTTTGCAAATGTAATAGCATAGGTACCGGGACCACCTGCGAGGTCTAATAACGATCTTGCCCCTTTTAGGTCAATCTTATTATAAATATCCTCTGCCTTTACCAAGGCAATATTATGCATTGCAGTGATAAAATCCCTAAGATCATGGGGATCCACCTCTTCGGGGAGATCTTTTAGCGAAATGGCCTTTCCTGTCTCTATTGTTTCACGAAGCATTGCCCAGTTATCCATCATATTATGAAAATGATGAATAAAATCACCCTGATAATAAGGCATCCCTTTTACCAGATAAACATTCGAGATATGACTATTCTCGTAACGATTTTCTCGTTTCTCAAGTAATTCAAGAGAAACCAGGGCATTCAGGAGCATCTCTGTAGCCCGTTCGTCTGTATGTATGGATTGTGAAATCTCTTTGGCAGTAACCTTACCGTCACTAATAAGCGTAAATATGTCAAATTCTACTGCAGTGAATAGTACCTGGGATTTCCAGTATCCGCAGCTAAGCTGGAGTAAATAATCAAAATGTGAAAAATTTGTATTCATTATTTTCCTTCCATGGTGTCTGCAAAAATTGTTTCTGCCTCACGTGTCAATTTCTGACTATATTCTCTTAATGCATCAGAATGGTAATCAATTATACCCGATTCGAAACCCGAAAGGGTCCTTTCAAAAAGCTTAATTAACATAGTATTCAAGGTGTCAATGAAAATTGATCCTGTAGGGGTATCACCTGCATTTGTTCCACAATCATAGGTGTCTGGGAGAAGGGATAAAACCCTTTTGCAAAGAGTGGAAATAATCTCTGAAAATGCCCCAACCTTTGGGTCATTTATATTATAAAAAATTTCATAATCTGTAAATGAGGTATCACCCGGGACTGCTCCATTTCTGGTTGACTGGTAATCCGGGGTTCCTTGGAAAAGAGTCTGTTTGTGATGTAATAAATGCGCAGTTACTGCAGGGGTAGTCATAATACCCATTTCCACTAAAAATTCAAAATTGTTTCTTACACTCTGCATGGTAGAATTGGGTTCAAACATAATAAAACCAAATGTAGGCTCAATACCATAACTTCGTAATAGTTGAATGGCTTTTTTATTCTCTTCAACGGTAGTATGTTTTTTTAATCGTTTTAGTGACTCCGGGTCTCCACTTTCCAATCCCAGGAAGACGTTTGTAAGTCCTGCCATAACTAATTTCGAAATAGAGTGCTCATCGATATCATTTGCACGGCATTCAAAACCAAAACGGATGTTTAAATCATGTGCCAGGATAAGTTCTGCCAGGGTAACAACCCGCTCTTTTCCCGGCTTTCCCGGACCAAAGAAATTGGCATCAGAGAAATAAAAATCTTCCTGAGAATATCGAATATTTAGTTGAAAAATCTCATCAAAAATATTTTTTACACTTCTTCCACGCCATTGGTTTGTCTGACCATAGAATGGATTAAGGTAGCAAAAAGTACAGTGCCCATAGCATCCGCGGCTCCCCTGTATGTAAGTAACAATGCCCTTTTCCTGGTAGAGTTCCATATCGTATCTCTCAGGGTATGGTAGCTGATCTAAATTATAGACAGGGGGACGGGGACGAAAGACAATTCTCCCGTTTTTATCCCAAAAAGCTAATCCCGGAACATCCATTTCACATCCGGTTTCCATTTGTTTCGCAAGATCAAGGGAAGTGAACTCAGGTTCACCAACGGTTACCGAATCAATGAAGGGAAAATCTGTAAGTATCTTCTTATAGGCAAAAGTAGGATAATATCCATAAAGATTAATATGCACGGATGGATTTCTTGATTTTATCGTAGAAAGCATAGTAAATATATCATGTGTCTTCTCCCATAAATACATTGTATGGACACATAAAAGCCGGAAAGATATTTTGGAGAGGTGAAGTATTGTTTGTTCTATTGACCAGCCGTAGAGATGTGCATTGATAATCTCTGTTTCTATCTTTTGTTTATGCAGTACTGAGGCTATATAACCTGTAAACAGACTGGCTGATAAAGGGGCATTGACTACTTCTTCGAATTTGTTCGGATTACCAGGGCGTGGAGGTTCTAACAGGATTACTGACATAAACTGTACCAAATTTCAAGCTAAGGAACTCTATCATATAAAAGAATCTCATAAAGCGTCGTAAGCTGCAACCAGAATCACTGATATGGGGTATTGGAGTGATGGAGGAATGTTGTAAAAAATTCCAATACTCCACCACTCCATTACTCCAACACTCCATCATATGCAGGCTCATGAATGGTATAAAAAATATGCAAAGAAAATCTTTTCCAGTACATCAGATATTTTGTGGGCAATGCAACCCTATATGATTTAATAATATTGCCCTACAACCTGCAATTTTAAAACGACACAGGAGCAGTACTCTAAAGATTGGTTCAATCTTGTAGATTGAACCATTCGTTTAGCATAGGCCTGTACGTTTTGGTTTATTACAGGCATATGAAACATGCTAAACGTTTCGGTTCAATCGTAGACGATTGAACCAACTCTGAAACATCATACTGATTTAAAATTCCTATAAATGAACTTACGAACTGCAGTCTTAAAACGATACAGGAGCAGCACTCTTTTTGCGGCTCTTCTTGAGATCTTGTTCATAGTATTTCATCACACCCTTCAACGAGCACAAGTTGCCACACATTGTACAGGTGTCTTCATCCATGGGAGGACGACCATTGCGGATCTCTTGTGCACGCTCTTTCGTAATAGCTGTCTCGTATTGGGTTTTCCAGTCCAGATCTCTCCTGGCAATACCCATCTTGAGATCTAAATTCTTTACCTTATCCTTGAGCTTTACCATGTCACCCACATGTGCTGCGATACGGGCCGCCATAACACCCTCACGGACGTCGTCGGGACCGGGAAGCGCCAGGTGTTCAGGCGGTGTAACATAACAAATGAAATCGGCGCCATAACATGATGATAAAGCTGCACCGATAGCGGAAGAAATATGATCGTATCCGGGGGCTATATCTGTAGTGATGGGTCCTAGCATATAAAATGGTGCATTATTACTTAGGCGTTTTTGTATAAGCACATTTGCCTCTATTTCATCAATGGGAATATGGCCAGGTCCCTCTACGATAATCTGTACACCCTTACTTTGTGAGTATTCAGCAATTTCAGAATTTATGATAAGTTCCTGGATTTGCGCCCTGTCAGTACTGTCATGAACCGCACCTGCTCTAAGACCATTCCCAAGGCTCAGGATGACATCATACTTTTTCATAATATCGATAAGGCGGTCAATCTGATCGTACAGAGGATTCTCTTTTTTATTGTGATTCATCCATGCCGTCAGAAAGGAGCCACCTCGACTGACGAGACCACCATAACGATACCCTTGTTTTCTCAGTCGTTCGAGTGTTATGAGATTTATTCCGCAGTGAATTGCCATGAAACCTATTCCCTCTTCTGCCTGTTGTTCTATGATATCGAAGAGAAAATCGGCTTCCATATGTACAACGGAGCCTTTTTTCTTAATAGTCTCTATAGCAGCCTGATAGAGTGGTACAGTACCAACCGTCAGGGAAATAGCATCCAGCACACACCTTCTTATCTTTGTCAGGTCTCCTCCCGTTGAGAGTTCCATTAGTGTGTCAGCACCATATTTCTCAGCGGTCTGTGCCTTTTTTACTTCCATATCTATATCAATAATATCAGGGGAGGTGCCAATACTTGCGTTTACTTTTGTCTTAAGCCCCTTGCCAATGCCAACTACACGCGCTTTTCTACGGGGATTTCCATAGATAACGATTTGTCCTTTTGCGATACCCTCACGGATGAATTCCGGGGAGACATCGTCATAAGCAGCCGCCTCTTTCATGGCCTCCGTAATAATACCATCGCGTGCAAGTTCAAGCTGAGTTTTCATGTATTTTTACTCCAAATTAAACTGATATTTTCAAAATATAACCACAAACTTTAAAAATGTTAAGAGACGCCCCACCGGGGACGTCTCTACTTTTTCAAAAAATAAATTGTTACACAAAAAGAACATGTTTTGAAATTTGTTATATTATAATGTCTCCGCTTATTTTATCACGAAAAATTTTTATTACTTCTTCTCTGTTGTAATTTTGTATATCCAGCCTTTTATCAAAGGGAATTACGCCAAGCAACGGAAGACCGGTGAGCCTTTTTAATTCATCGATATTCGTTTTTACAACGATATCATCGGAAGTCTCAGCAGAACTGTTGATAATTATCCCTTTAATGTTCAACCCATGTTCACGCGCATATGATACTGTTAGCAGGGTATGGTTTATTGTTCCAAGTGTAGACCGGCATACAATTATAAGGGGAAGTTCCATCTCATCAGCCAGGTCTACAACAAAATAGTATTCATCAATGGGAACGAGTAATCCTCCAATTCCTTCCACGATGACAATATCATGCCTTTCACATAAGGTGTCATAAGCAATATGTACCTTTTCAAGATCTATTTTAACATTGCTGAGCCGTGCTGCTACAGTCGGGGCAAGTGGCTGTTCGAGACTGATGGGATTAATTATATCGTATTCATCCTCTATCCCTGCCATATGCTTTAAAAAAATGGCATCATCTGATATCAGATTATTATCTGCATATCTGCAGCCGGTAGCAATCGGCTTCATAACACCGACATTTAGACCACTATTTCTATGTAGGGCTGCAAGGCCGCCGGCAACGATGGTTTTTCCAACGCCTGTATCAGTTCCGGTAATAAAGTATCCTTTGTCCATATAGGCTTCTCCTGTTAAACCGTTTACACCGGTAAGACTGCCTGTATCGATGTATAAACAATATCAAGTAACCGATCTAATTCATCGATCTTAATGGCTAAAGGTGGCATGATAATTATAACATGTCCAAGCGGACGAATAAGCAAACCGTGCTTTTGTGCCTCCCGGCATATGATAATTCCCGCCCGTTCTTCCCATGAATACGGCTCTTTTGTCGTTTTGTCTTTAACCAGTTCAATGGCACCAATGAATCCACACTGTCTGACATTTCCAACATGTTCCAATGACTCAAAATCTTTGAGTCTGGCCCGTAAATGCACGATCTTAGGCTCTAAATTATTCAATATATTATCTCTTTTGAACAGATCAAGGCAGGCAAGAGCTGCAGCGCATCCTAAGGGATTACCAGTGTAGGTGTGCCCGTGGAAAAAGGTTTTTAAGCTGGAGTATTCTCCTAAAAAAGCATTGTAAATTTCTTCTGTAGTAAGGGTAGCAGCCAATGGCATGTAGCCTCCATTGATACCTTTTGACAGAGTCATGATATCAGGAACAATATTCTCGTGGAGGCATGCAAACATTTTGCCTGTCCTTCCAAATCCTGTAAGTACCTCATCTAAAATCAATAGAACGTTATATTTTTTACATAATGATCGTACACCTGATAAGTAACCCGGAGGATGAACAATCATGCCGCCAGCCCCCTGAATAAGCGGCTCCATTATCATCGCTGCGGTATGACAGGCATGTTTTTTAAAAATCTTTTCAAGCTCTTCAAGGCATGCCAAAGCACAATCCTTACTTTGCTTTCCAAGCGGGCATCGATAGCAGTACGGTGATGGTGCAAGATGGGTTTTAAAATAAAGAGGGCTAAAAATCTTATGGAATAAATCTATTCCGCCTACGCTCATGGTTCCGATAGTATCTCCGTGGTAGCCAAACTGTAGCCCTATAAATTGAGTCTTGTCCTGAAATCCATTATGCTGCCAGTATTGGAAGGCCATCTTGAGTGCAACCTCATTAGCCGTAGAACCGTTATCCGAATAAAATACCTTATTCAAACCATGAGGGCTGATACATGCAAGTTCTTTTGCTAATTCTATAGCCGGCACATTGGTAGGGCCTAAAAGCGTTGTATGTGCGACCCTATCAAGTTGCTCTTTTATGGCATTATCGATTTCCCTCCTGCGATGCCCGTGTATATTGCACCACATGGACGAAATCCCATCAATATATTCTTTACCATCGATGTCCCTCAGAAAAATCCCGCTTCCCTCTTCAATGATTAAAGGTGTTTCCTTAACGTAATCCTGCATTTGGGTAAACGGATGCCAAAGATAATCTTTGTCCCATATTTCTAGTTGTTTTTTGCGTGCCTTATCAATCATATATCTTTCTCGTATACTTTAGTTTAGTGTTACTTTTTTCCAATAATTATTTTGCTGCCTTTATCTACTCCAAAATACTTCTGAGCATTCCCCTGATTGACAGATACCTCTAAAAAACCTGCACTTCCAAGGAGTACAAGAGGCCTCCCTATTTTTACATCTGTATATGTATTATTTAATCCGATTACTTTCTTTTTTCCAATCTTTGTTTCAATATTTTTTTCATTTATTTTAAGACCTTTTATATGTGTTCCTCCTATATTGGTAATAAGATTTCCAAACCTGTCGATATAGATAATCTGGCCTTCTATCTGCCCTGTACTCTTATAACCCGGCTGAGGGAAGTCAATCTGCCTGAGTTGACTGACCCTGCTGCCTAATTGATGCGGTTTTGTGCCTTTTGACAAGTACGCTGCAACAGGTGCAAAGATATCTCTACCATGAAAGGTATTAGAGGGTGATGGCAAGAAATATTCATTGTTCATTACACGGAAGATACCTTTTGGTATTTCTTCCTGAATAATGAGACTCAGGAGGCCGTTATCAGGAGTTAGAAAAAAGTAATCCCGGGTTTCAACACAGATTATATCCCTTGTACCCCCAACGCCGGGATCAACTACAGCCACATGGATTGTCTTTCTTGGAAAATATTTATACGATGTATAGAGGAGATAGGCACCGTTAAATACATCCTGGGGAGGAACACTATGGCAAATATCGATAACATTTACAGAAGGATTAATTTTCGCTATTACGCCCTTCATAATACCAACATATGCATCTTGATTGCCAAAATCCGTTAGCAAGGTAATTATACATGACCGGTACATCGTTGGGTGGTCCTTATCAGAGTTTAGCTGTTTTCATTCTTTTTAGGGCTGGCAGAGGTTTGCTCTCCAAAAAAGAACGGGCAATAGATCCAGCAGTTTATATCCACAATCCGATGTTGACCACAACATTTAGGACATAACCAATCCCCTAGTTCTATACACAAGCGCTCACCTTTGTTGCGGACACATATTCTGCATTGTATCATTGTTGTGTATGAGTTCTTAGTCTGACTTTATATTAATAAAACTCAAAAGATCAAAATTATAGTAATGATAAAATATTTTAAATTCAAGGACTTTTTAAGGCACAAGTAGTTTGAATATATAAAATGCTTTTAATATTAATATGCAATAAAAACAGGGAATGTCCTGATGCTTAATAACTTACGAATGTGACAAAATATTCTCCCGTTGCCTTACATACAGGGCACTTGTTTGGGACTTCTCCTATACGGGTATAGCCGCAAATTTTACAAACCTGGATGGGACCAAGTTTTGGGTCGCTGCCTCTAATGACAGACTCTTTGACTTTTACCAGGAGCTTCTTTTGTACTCTTTTCGTGAGATAAGCCCATGTAAAACTCTTTTCTGCCCCTTTTTCTCCTTGAAATATTGCTATCTGGAGATATATAGGATACATCTCAGTGGTCTCAAAGTTTTTTCTCATAATGGCTAATTTTAGATTTTCTTCCGTATTGCCTAATCCAAGAACTGTTGTGCTGTTTGTTATAAACCCTCCTTCTAAATCTTTCAGTTCACCATAGTAATTACCAGCCTGAACAAACCCTGAATATGCAACTGCCCGAAATAGGCGGGCAGTATTAGAAAAGTTTTCTTTATCTGCCTGATGAGCATAATAAAGATAACTCATATTGGCCTGGCTTTCACTGCCAAAGGCGTTCATTAAGTATTGTTTACTTAAAGGCAATAAACTGTTCCTTTTTTGCTTCACATAATGGACATTTATCTGGTGCTTCACCTTCGAGTGTATATCCACAAATTTTGCAAACCTGTATATCTCCCAGTACTACATCGTTGTTTCTATCGACTGATTCCTTGGCTTTTTCAAAGAGTATTTTATGCATTTTTTCTGTACCATAGGCCCACCGAAAGCTTCTCTCTGCCCCTATTTCACCTTGAAACCTTGCTACCTCAATGAAAGCAGGATACATTTCGGTAATCTCGTAATTCTCTCCCATGATAGCCAGTATTAAATTCTTTTTTGTGTCACCGGGTCCAAAGGCCGCCATGCTATTCGCAACAAATCCACCTTCCAGGTGAACAAGTTCACGGAAATGATCACCAGCATGGACGTATTCTGCATGAGAAATTGCCCTGAATAAACGGGCTGTATTAGGGAAGTTCTCTTTATCCGCCTGATCTGCAAAGTGTAAGTATCGCATATGGGCCTGACTTTCACCGCCAAAGGCATTAATCAAATGCTGTTCAGTCATTTTCTTCATAAAGAACCTCCTTGTCTGTAGTGTGTATAGAAAAATACCTTAAATTCATTTCTTTTTCTCTAACGTTGGTATGTATTCCTTTAAATGATTAATTCGGGAGTAAATTGTTGAGGTGGAATTTGAACTCAACATGCCAAATAATCTAGAATGTGTTAAGATTTTAAGATGCCTTTCCAGAAAATCCAGCAGTCCGTCAGGATTGAACCCAGCTCTGTATGAATACAAAACACCTGTAGTGTCCGCATCTTCTTCAAACTCATAAAGGTGTGCGTTTAATATCAATATATTTGTAATGGCGTCTGTTCCCTTGTCCTGACGGGAAAGGGCATCTTTAATCTCTCGATATAATTTTGAAATATGTCTTAGAGATGCATGAGCGATCTCATGACTAATAACACCCGCTACCTCATCTTCAGTTTTCGCAAATTTTAATAAGCCGTATGTCACATATATGTATCCACCAGGGGCAGAAAATGCGTTAATTGCATGAGATTGAATAATTGTGCAAGTGAAGGGAAGTGTCTTTCTCTCCGATACTTCAACCAGCCGTTTCATAATTTTATTCACAGCTTCATTAAGTTCAGGATCATTTTCCAGATAAAATTCATGTCTTATATAATCGTCTATATGTTTCCCGATCTCGATCTCTTCGGCATCGCTAATTTCAGGCAAATTATCATCTAGTTGCCAGATATCACTGGCTTTGAGATGCCATCCTTGAGCAAGGAAAACTATGGTAAAAACAATAATGAATAACGATCTTTTTAATAATATCATAGTCTCTTACAAAAGGTAGGTTTTTATCAGTTGTTCAATATAGTAACCACTCATTGAGTTGATGTATTTCTAATTCGCAATTCTAATACCAACGAAAAAACCTGTTTGATTTTTGGTAACAATTTAGTTTTTTAAAAACATCTGCATGAACGATATTTATTGTAGGGGCATGTTTAAAACCTGCCCCTACACGGCATGTAATATTTATTGTTGGAGATTTTTCAAAACTAATTTTTACAATTATTTTACCATTTATATTTTATGTAACAATTTAGTTTTTTTAAATGGACAATAGATACCTCTTATCCAACAGAACAAAAATAAAAGGGACGCTGAAAAGCGTCCCTTTTAAATTGTGTTTAAAACAGGATTGAATCAAGTAGAAAATCAGATGACAGAGAAAATAATTCAATAAATCATAACTGAGCGAAAATGCGCTGGACAATTACAATAAATCTTTGTCTATGATTATCTTGCTGCAACTTTTTCTCTGTACTCTTCGACAGGATGTGGTCCGGCTATTTCCTGTCTGTAATCCGTTCCCTCTTTATCAATTACTTTTTCTATAACTTCTACGCTAGGAACACCTCCTGCATTAACAATTTCCTGGTGCTTGTAATATCTATGATCTTTTGGCAGACGTTCACCCGGAACAAATTCAGTATCCATGGCATTGTAATTACACTGTGTTTTCAATATATTCCTTACATAGTCTATGTTAGATTTGAACTTGAAGAGGTGAGTAAAACCTGATGGAATAATTTCTTCAGGATCGCGTTTTTCGTATTGCTTTATCATATCAGAAGCGATCTTCAGGTGTTCAATTTCCATTGCAAGGTTCTTTTCCCAGACTTTCACTGCCCTGTTGTTAGATTCACTCTGCATTAAAGAGTAGTACAGCCAGCACTCGTTTAATTCATGAAAAAGCAGTTGTTCAAACCAACTCATCCTCGGATCGAGTAAAGACTCGTAATGTGTTACGTGCTGTTCCTCAATCTGGGCTATCTCAAGATAAAGCCCCCTTCCTATGCTTTCCTCTATCCTATCGCCTACAGTCATATAAAAATTCATTGTCTGCTGTTCGGCTGAAAGTAACGTCAGAATGTGAAGAATAGTCATAGGATCCGCTGTACTCTTATTGGCATACTTTCTTACATCGTCAAGAGGGTGGCGGTGCTCCAGCACAGTTGGTCTCCCTACAGTTATCTCCGTATATTGTTTGGTTACTGATGACGCATCTTTTTCCATAGTAAGCCGCATAAGATTAGCATAACGGTAGAGATGGTCGAAATCCTCCAATAAACCAAAATCAAATGCTTGTTTTACATATGGATCTTTTTCATTTTCTGCTAAGTATGCAGTCAGATCGACAGCAACTTGTTCATAACCTATAGTTACTTCAAGATTAGATTCATCTGCCGGTATCATCCAGTTTATCTCTTTCTGTTGTGATTGTTCTATTCTTCTTACCAATGCCAGCTTCTTCTTCAATTCCATATCATCCGTGTGCCTGGCAAAATTATGGGAGAAAAAAGCGCCTTCTACCTCAACCCCGTTCATTAATATACCGGCAGTCCTTGTATAAGGATGAACCATATCCTTGTCATAGGGCATAGTATTCAGCTCGCTCCAGTTTTTAAACTGTTTCTCAATAGGTATACCTTTTTCTTTAAATGGATTGAAAGTCATAATACATCTCCTTCTAAAAAATTTTATTCTTGTAAAAGCACTCAAAATATTAAACAGAGAATATTTATAAAGAAGTTTATATTTCTATGGTCGGTTGTATATTATTTTATCGATTTTACTAAATCAGAAATTAGGCAGCCTACAGAACAGATCTCTTGGAATGTGCAAAATATGTATTCTTGATGTGTTGTTACTAATCGTTTATAGGCAAATAAAGAAGTATTGATTTATTATCTGCTGGAAACAGTTAGAAAAACTTATACCAAATTGCATGGAAATGTGAGAATATTGTATCTTACCAGAAAAACCTGAGAGTCTTATGCTATAAGCCAATATACTTTACTGAATTTGATTTTTAAACAAAAGGCAGGCAACATATGGAATTGCAAAGAGTTATAGATTTTGCAATATTTAAGTATTGTCCGGTAATCCTGGGTAAAGTAAAAATAATAAACTTTATTTTATGATAATAAAGTTTAATAAAAAAATTGCATGTCATTAATTATTAAGTAAATAAGAGTGACATGATACAGTGGTGTGACATACCTGAATGTGTCATGATACATGTTATTTTGAGTAACTACGTTTTTAAGCTTCCCTTTCTTTCTCAGAAATAAGCGCAGCGCCCTCTACCGGTTTCATTCCAAAACCATATTTGCTTGCATAAACCTGGATAAACTCTGCACCGAATAGAAAACTAACGATGGCGATCAAGATAATTAGTAGCGGGGCAATGGGAAATAATGTATAGTGTACTAATGCTGCTGTCAAACGCTATGCTTTATCTTCTTTCCATTCCATGTACGTTTCCTTGAACAATGTCCAAAGAAAATTCTTCACTTTGCCCTTGGCCGGGTTGTTATACCGATAACAAAGCCAAGAATAAGAAAACTAGCAGCGGTAACACCTAAAGAGACCCATGGATGTTCATGAACTTTTTTATCAACTTCAGAAGAAGCCTCCTTTATTCTTTCTTCTCCACTGGCTACTGTTTCTTTTGTCTTTTTCACTCCACCGGTTATCGTTTCACTGAGGACATCTCTAAAGTTCGAGTATTTCTCACCAATCAAATGAGTAATCTCCTGTCTTTTTTCTTTTATTTCTTTGTTTAGAAATTCAAGTGCATCATTTATCCTTCCTATGATATTTTCCGCTTTCGGGTCTGACGTAGATTGATTACTCATAATACCTCTCCTTTCTTATTCATTTCTGTCTTCAGAATCATTCTTTATGACCTTTTGTACTAATTCGCCTGATCTAGAAAATTTCATCCACCTTCGCTGTGAGGCACAATAGATATAGATTCCTAAGGGTGCCATCAGATAGCAAATACCTAGCAAGAGAATAACTAATGCTTTTGTCTCCCTGCTCCATGGAACGTAGTAAAAGAATGCTACATGTATGAACATAAACCCATGAATCATAAAGATGAGACTCACAAGTACGAAAAGCCCACCAAGGTATATGCACCTTATTGTTTTAATAATTTTTAAGTAATAAATTGCCACCTCAATCTTTGCTAAATCTAATGATTTTTCTTTTGATTGCCTTATAAAATTAACAAAAATGTGTAATAGTAGAGAATGTATAGAGAATAAATTTCTCATAACTCCCCGTAGTTTGTGTTCTATAAAATAAAAAAGCCTTACTGCAAAGATATTGTCTATCAACATCTTCGGCAGTAAGGCTGTCTTTTCTTTAATCCCTCTTTATTAACAGATGGATTAAAAGATCCTTTACTTTGCGTCCTCTGATCGCTCAGAGTTTGCCTTTATCGCATGTGTTTTTCTCAGAATAGCATGGATAGTACTTTATTTCAAGCAATAATATAAATTTAAAATATCTTTTCAGATAATATCTAAGGTATATTTTCCCCCGATGCCAGTTTGTTGATAGTATTCCTCATTTCCCCAGCTTGTCTGTGCTTCGGATTTATTCGTAACGCTTCCTGTAGATGCATAAATGCCTTTTCTTTATCATGAATATGATTTAAATAGAGGACACCCAGACTAACATGAACATCAGCATTCGATGGATCCAACCGATAAGCCTCCAGGAGTTTGGTATGAGCCTCATCCATAAGACCCTTTTTAAAATACACTACGGCTATGTTATACTGTGCAAGGGCAAAATTATTCCTTATGCTTACTGCCTTCTCTAGCTCCGTCAACGCCTCATTCAGTTTTCCCTGGTCAATAAGGGCACTGCCAAGGTTGTTATAAGCATCCGCATAATAAGGGTTGACCTTAAGCGCCTCTCTGTATTCGTTAACTGCCTTATCAAGCATTCCACCCCTTTTATAAAGAATACCCAAATTGTTGTGTGCTTCCGGGTACTCGTTTTTTAGATAAACTGCTATCTTGAGTTCTTCAATTGCTGCATCATTGAGACCTTTCAGCGAATATGCAGCACCGAGATTGCAGTGTGCCTTGGGCTGGCCATATCTTATCCGGATAGAATCTCTGAACGCTTGGATGGCTGCATCAATTTGTCCATTATGATAATAAAAATACCCAAGGTCGTTATATACCCGAAAACTCTCCGGAGAACGACGGATGGTTTCTGTGCTGAAGGTAAATTCATTTAGCCATACCCTGTTCCTGCTTACCGAGCCCCACGCAAACAAGAAAATAACTGGTGCTATACAGAAAAACCTTATTCCTGCACGTCCTGATTTAAGGTTTAAGAATTCAGTACTTGAAACCCTGATCGAGGATAAACCAACTTTATTATTTTTAAATACAGGAATGAATGACCACTCACCAGTTACCGCCCGTCTAAATATTGAACCAAATAGCGTTGTAAATCCTATAATCGGAATATAGAGGTACCTCTCTGCCATAATGTTGTTTATTGGAATAATATTCAATACAGGTAAAAGGGTTATAAAAAACCAGGTAACTGAAAACATCCAGATCCTTGATAAATGATATAGTCTAACCGATATAATAGCCACCGTCGTTAGCAGGACAACGCTCAGTATAAAGGCCCCATCTGCAGGTGAGTAAGTAAGGGGAACAACATAATCTGCATTGAGTTGTACCGGCATAAATAAAAGTTTTATATAATAACCAAGTACCTTTATCATCATGATAAGGTTTACATAAATACTGTTGCCTGGATATGAAACCGATTCGCCGGGATTGTAAAACAAGTAGAATCGTAAGAACAGGTAGAATATGCTAATGGCGATATAGCCTGCATAATGGGTAATTAAACGACGCACAATGTTGTAAAGGCTTGAGGTGTGGCTTTTGAAAAGGATAAAATCACAGGCAAAGATTAAGAGAGGGAGGGTAATTGCCATTTCTTTCGACAACAGGGCAAAAAAATATGCAAGCAGTGAGAGTTGGTACCACATTACCGAGTATCTTTTGCTTACAACCCTGTCTGATTTGAAAAATAAAATAATAGCGGCCAGTAAGAAGGTGGCAGATAGAAGATCCTCACGGTAACTTGCCGAGTTTACGGCCTCTGTAACAACCGGGTGTATTGAGAAAATCAAACAGGAGACAAAGGCCGTCGTACGATTATGAAAAAGTTGAAAGACCATACAATAGACCAGAACAACATTGAGGGTATGGATCAGTATATTGGTGAGATGATAGCCCAGCGGCTTTAATCCCCAAATGGCATAATCCACAAAATAGGAGAAGGTAACGATGGGACGGTATGTCAGCTCATTGGAAACTGCAAAATACTTCTGGTTAAAAAATGCTGAAAGATATCTCCACTCACGGACAAAATGGTTATTGGTTATCGTAAGATAATCATCGTAAACAAAGGTATTTTGCAGTGAATTTAAATAGACTAATACAGGTATGACCGTAATAAGAGAGAATACTATAAACCTAATCCCTGTATCTGGTGTTTTTGAGGCGTTCATTTAATCTTAACAGGTATTTTCGTCTTACCCAGATCCTCAGCGATAAAAGTAACCCTTGCTCTGCCCTTTTTTTTACCAATGAAAGTAAATACAGCTTCTCCGTTTTCATCAGTATTTACATTTTCATTAGAGACGGCAAGCTTCTTTCTGTTCGATTTACCTATCTTCGCCTTTATTGCCGTACCTTCTGCAGGGCAACCGCCTTCACCCTTTATCTTAACGATAACATCTCCATGCCTACCTACCCTGATCTTCAGATTGTCTGGAAATGTTAATATAGTCTTTGCCCAGCATCTCTGGGTAGCTGCGTACTTGAGGTCTCTATTTGTCCAATCATAATAGCTGATGTACATCTCACCTGCGGTACCAAACGCTATGGATGTATATGTACCTACATCTCCATCGGTATCCAGTGTTTCCGATGTCCATGAACCGGCGACGTTGGCAGCATACTTCAGGTCCTGATTCGTATTATCATAATAGCTGATGTATACCTTATTTTTGGATTTGATTGCGATGGAAGTTGAATAGCCTGTATCCCCTTCACTATCTACTGTTGTTGATACCCATGAGCCAGAAACATTGGTGGCATATTTGAGGTCTTCGTTCGTAATATCAAAATAACTGATATGTACCTTGTCTGACGCATCAAGTGCTATGGAAGTATCCCATCCCACATCACCACCACTGTCCACCGTTCTTGTTACCCATGAACCGGAGGCGTTGGTAGCATATTTTAAATCCTGATTCATATCATCATAATAGCTGACATGAGCTGCATCTGATGTATCAAGCGCTATGGAAGTATACCGGCCAACAATTTCACTACTGTCCACCGTTGCTGTTATCCAGGCACCTGAAGTATTAGTAGCATATTTGAGGTCTTGATTTGTACTGTCAAAATAGCTGATGTGTATTCCACCCGAGGCATCAACTGCTATGGAGGTATACTTGCCCACCTCTCCATTACTATCCACTGTTGTCGTTTCCCATGAGCCAGATTTATTGGTGGCGTATTTGAGACTCTGATTCGTACTATCAAAATAGCTGATGTGTACCCCACCCAAGGTATCAACTGCTATAGAAGTATAATTGCCCACATCGCCTCCACTGTCCACCGTTGTCGTTGCCCACGAACCAGAGGCATTTGTGGAATATATAAGGTCTCCGTTGGCACCATCATAATAGCTGATGTGCAGATAACCCGACTTATCAACTGCCATGGCATTATCACGCCCTGTGTCTCCATTACTATTTACTGCTGCCGTTACCCATTGACCATCGGTATTAGAGGTATACGCAAGATTCTCATCATTACCGCCAAAATAACCGGTTAAAATATCATCCTCAAATTTAACCTTTCGTGCATCTGCAAAACTGTTTGGAATAGTCAAAATAAGATTCACGAGGATAAAAATAAGACCTGACAGACGCCTTTTATTAACCATGTTTCCCCTCCCTTTCTTCATCTCAGTAATCTTAAAAATAAGATGCGAGCATATCCACGAGTATTCTCTTATGAAAGACGTAAGGCAGTCAAAGAACAGTTTATAACATAAATACTATACCTTAATTTTAACTTTTATATTTTGTAATTTACATTTTTCAGCCCCTGTTACTCCTGCGCCTCCGGAGACTAACCCTATGCAAAAGATAGATGCGGGTATCAAAATAACCATACTGGCCAGGGTAATAATCATACCAATAAAAAAAGATTTTGGTTCGTAAACGAATTCAACGATGTGTTCTCCTTTTTCAAGAAAGACAGACCGTAAGATATAATTTGCCTTCAGTACCTTGCTTTTTTTACCATCAACATAGGCATTCCATCCCGGATAAAATGTATCACCGAGGACCAGATATCCATCCTCCGCCATTGTTGCCTTTATTGTAACTTTATTTGCTGAGTATTCAATAATATTCGGAAAAGGTTCTTGTTGTAACCTTTCCGGATCAGGATTTATTACAGGCAGAGAAGGTTCTTCCAGAATAACATATTTCAATGGATGAAATTCATCGCTGGCAAGTTCTTTCAATATGGCCTCTCTTCCCTGCATGCTCCTGGCATCATGAACAATAAAAGCCCTTGGCAGTGCCTGCATATTTTGAAAGAGTGCATATTTCGAATCACGAAAGATTGGTTTAACCGTAGGATGATCTATACCTGCATTGGATGGAAGGAGGATATATTTTAAATTCAGCAGGTTAGTTAATTTAGAAATCTGCTTAACTTCCAGAACAATATTCGGCTCATCAATGGGTTTACCACATGATAAATTCATAAACTCACTATATTCCTTAATCACATTAGCATCATATCCGCCAACATGGGAGATCTCATGGGCCATACCTTGATTGAGTTCGAAATGACCCATAGTTGCTATCCGGAATGGTTCGTGATCATTTTTTAATACTGTAAGCATTTCCTTGTTCCAAAAGCACTGCCTGGAATCAAATGTCACCATATATTTATTTCCGAAAAACCAGAGATCGCAGAATATCAGCGCTATGGTTACAGGGATTAAAATACGTTTTTTTAAGCTCTTACGAAACCATAGGCCTATAACAAGCAGGCTTATTATGGCAAGGATTACGCATCTTACACTGCCTTTTGCAGCCGCAGCAAAGGTTGCACTCAAAAATTCATGGTCTTTTAAATTTGGCAGCGTGGTATACCGGTCACCTAACGAAAAGATTTTGTTGATAATACCATACCATGCACCATATCCAACCCTGGAGACAAAGAAGACTAAGACGAATAGACCCACCAAAGCGACAATACCTGTCGCAACAGGGAAAAAAGAAATTGTCTTTTTCTTATTTAAAGTCTCCGGAGATACACCATTCTGCATCCTCCGATGCAGATATTCTGCACCAACACCGGAAAGTACGGAAAGGAAAAAGGCAACAATGAATATGAACTTCGAATTTCCCCTGAACATATTGAACCCCGGCACAACAGCATAAAGGACTTTAAAAAGAGGCGTAAATTTGCCAAGAGCAAGAATGAAAGTAATCAAGGCGATTATGAGAAATGCCCTAGTAAATTTCTCTCTATAAGAGAATGATGCTATTGCACACAATATCAAAGGGAAAATGCCAATATACAGAGACATTTCCCAGAGGTAATACCGTCCCCAATAAGGAGTTTCCAGTAAATCGCCAAAAAATTCAGGGATGAAAAGTGTAGCGAGATTTTCCGGTGCAAAGGAAAATTGCCCCACCCATTCATAGGTAAGCGTTTGACGGGCAGAGTGCTTAATCATCTCGAAAGCCGGTAATAATTGAACAGCAGTAAGGAGAATAGCAGCCAAGTATATAATAAAAAATCCTGAGACACGATATCCAAGATGTTTCCAATCCTTGTGTTCCCTGAACTCCTGAATCACACGCACGGTAAAGTAGGCAGCGACAGTAATAGCGGTATAAAAAAAATACTGGGGATGCCCTGCCAGTATATTGAACGCAACTGCGACTCCACCAAGAATTGTGTAGAGGAAATTCCTGCTGCGGATAAAGAGTTCCGAGAATAAAAGAATAAGAGGCAGCCATATCATAGTACACAGATTGGGAAGGTGCCCCGGATAGATATGAAAAATCTGCGGAGCGCAAAACATAAATATAACAGACGAAACCATGCAGCTTGATCTTGAAAGCCCCGCTTTATAGGAGAGAACAGTACCTGCTCTATTACTGCACTGAGTTACACAGAAGTTAATACATCTGAGGTATAAATAAGTAAACACCCCTGACAAAAACACATGCAGAATAATGCTATAGTTGATGGCTACAGGTATTGGTAAGATAAGAAAAATAACGTTAAGCGGATAAAATATAGCAGATTGAACCCCGGCGACAAACGGTGCTCCCCCGTAAACGTATGGATTCCAGAGTGGTACAATTCCTTTTGCAAGTGTATTGAAACCAAAATATCTCCAGTAAAATAACTGGTAACGGGTATCCGTATTCTGGTCGCTTAAAATTCTGGAGTCAGTTGGAATAACTACGTTATAGAAATACACCAGTGCAAGAAGGAACAGGGTCAATATTGCAAGCCAATCATATTTAGACCAAGCCTCTCTTTTCTGAATCGGTATTGAATTTATCGTTGAATAGTTATCGTAGTATTTACTTTCTGACAATAGTTCTTTTCCTGATTTTATGCTTCTTTTTGACTGTTGTTTTTTTGCTTCTAAGCTGATATTCTTCAATTGCATTACTTTAGTTTTTTGAAAACTTTCCTGCATGAATGGTATTTATTGTAGGGGCAGGTTTGAAACCTGCCCCTACTCGGCTTTGCAAAATACCTTTCTTACTCGCCCTACTTTATCATAATTTTTTGTTTACTCAAGCCATTTCTTCTGGCTGATATTGAACTTGTTGCTCTTTAACCAGCCTTCATTATACTGCCGCATCTTCAGACGTTTCTCGATCACATCGTTGGTCTCAAGCCAGATACTCCGGGCAGCAGGCGATAGGGATTTCATTTCTTTTAAATGGGTCTGACTCTTTATTAATAATTGCTCCGAATAAAGGTTATGGGGAAAAAGATTGCTAAAGATATTCTTCATGTACCAGATACGCGACCAGTCTGCTTTATTACTAACAAAATCAAAAAAGCGGTCAACAAACATTTCTGAAAGTTCAGGATGATCTGGGTTATGGAATAAACCGGAGGCAGCTATTCGTTGATGGGTGGATATTTCCTGACCTGTTCCTGTCAAGGCATTCCATGCTTCTTCTTTGCTTGATTTATCATGAAAGGCAACCTTTGCTGCAAAGGCCTCCGTCTGCCCTATCGAGGTCGCATCCCTTTTAAGCTCTGCTTCAACAAGTTTCAATGCATCAGGTTCCCTCAAACGAGAAAGGGTCTTAATAACCACCCATCGGCGTTTCTGATCTAACCAGGTCGCATTTAACAACGATGATATATTGTCCCTTGCTTTCTCTGTATGAGCAATGAAAAGGTAATAATCAAGCCATAGAAGATGTAAGTGAGAATTCACATGAAGTTTTTGAATGTAAGACCAAACCATACCTTCCAGATCAATGGCCACCACATCACGTTCATCAGGTGTAAGTACCTTCCAGTAGAATTCGGAAAAATAAGATTTAGCGGATAACAGATGTCCTAATATTTCAGTATCTGTTTCCTGCTGAAGGGCTGTAAGATAAATACTCATATAATCTCCGAGTTTCAGCTCCAGTTCACGGGTCATCCGCCCAATATCCAGCAAAATCATCCGCCTTAAGGTGGGGTCTTTAATTTTGTTTAAATCCTGCTTTATAACTTCCAGCGAACTGGCATCGAGAGAGACAAGGATGTAATCATGACTTTCCAGATTTATGTAAACAAATGAAGGACATCTTAATCCGGCGGCTTCCTTTATCTCTGTCCCGGGGCCTGAGAGGGTTGTATCGATAACTTCAGAAAGTTCAAAAGCACCGGATTCTGTGCGTCCGAAGAATCCAATCCGTGTTTGATGAGGCAGGAATTTATTTAAAACTGTTGGTTCCTGAAAAATAAAAAAATCGCTGACCCGCCCGTCATCATCGCATTGCCAGTACGGTCTTGCTTTATTTAAGCCCGCAGACTGCAGCCATCCGGTAGACCAGCTTTCCAATTCCCTCCCGGAGGCATTGGCAATTTCCTGAATAAAATCGCCGAGTGATGCGTTTTTCCACTGGTGTTTTTTGAAATACGAGCGGACACCCTCCTGAAAGCTTTCTGGTCCGACAAAAAACTGAAGCTGTTTGAGAACTGCCGCACCTTTACCATATGTAATTCCGTCAAAATAAACCTTGGCCATATCAGTATCAAAAACTCTTGATACAATAGGATGTGTTGTAATTAGCTGGTCGGTGATATAAGCCCATTCCTTCATCCCTACAAACACCTGCAACGCCCTGCTGCCCAGTCCCAGGGCGTTTTCCTGCCCTACAAAAGCCATATGTGTGGCAAAGCTCTCGTTGAGCCATAGATCCTCCCACCATCTCATAGTTACTAAGTCTCCAAACCACATATGAGCCATTTCGTGCAGAATGAGGTTGTCACGTCCGATGATATCTTTTTCCGTAGGGATGCCTCGAAAAATCATATTCTCGCTTATAGTTACCGCACCGGGATTTTCCATACCGCCTACTGGCAACTCCGGGGAAAAAATATAATCATATTTTTCGAAGGGATAAGGGTAATCAAAATATTTTCCAAAAAAATCCAGTCCTTTCCTTGTAACATCAAAAATAGATTTGGCAGTTTCTGCCTCTATATATTTTGCCATGCTTTGACGTGCATAAATAGTAACCGGAGTGCTGCCAGCCACTGAGTGCCAGGATTTGTAGTTACCACAGCCAATAAATAAAAGATACGTACTCAATGGAGGTGTCTTTTTGAATTTTATAATTGTACAATCCTCCATTTCCTCGGCAAACTCAATAGGGTTATTTGAGATTGCCACCCAATCCTTCGGTATTATCTGAGTAACTGCAAATATCGCCTTTAGGTCAGGCTGATCGAAACAGGGGAAAAATGCATGGGCACCGTAAGGTTCAGAACTGGTAAAGATGTATTCCCTCGCATCGGTGGGATCTTTAAAATAGAAAAGACCGGATTCTTTTTGTTTGTACTTCTTGCTATACTCAATGCAAATCTCATTTTGAGATTGGAGGTACTTCGGGGGTATTTCTAAAAAACCTTCATGCTGAATGAAGTCCCGGACGTATTGGCCGTTGACCATAATCTTTTTAATCTCAGTCAATGTGGCATCTATCCTCAAAGGGGTTTCACGGGAATTCAGATCAACCTCTATTTTTGTTTTCCCTTCAAAACCATCTGCATTCCTCTGGAAACAAAATTCAAGTTCGTAATTTACGGATTTTATTTGTTGTTTTCTTGCCTGCGCACCTTGTTCCGTAAGAATATCTCTGAACATTTGTGAGAAAGATTGTGCCTCACATGTCAGATATATACCAAAAATAAAAGACAAAATAAGAAAGATATCTATTGTTTTTATCATTTTACACATGGCAACATCCCTGAAAAAGTACAATAATTTATATTGAAATATTTATCTAAAAGTATAGTTTGTTTCTTCATGATTGTAAATTTGAAACTTAGATATCCCTTTAGACCTACCATTGCATGCATCCTTTTGATATCATTATTTTTATGGAAAAGACAAAAGAACAAAAACCAGATACATCTATGAGAAAGAAAACTCTGGCCTCAATCGTAACACCATTCGGTGAAGGTGGCATTGGCAAGATTATTGTATCTGGCCCAAATTCATTAAGTATCGTAAATAAGGTGTTTCAAGGAAAGGGAATTACCAACCTTAGTGAGGCAAAAAGTCAAAAGTTATATTATGGCCATATCTATGATAAAGGGAAGAAAATAGACGAGGTTATTGTGCATGTAATAAGAAAGGCCGAGAGTTTTACCGGTGAAGATACGGTGGAGATAAACTGCCACGGTGGTACCAGAGTTGTGATGAGGATTTATGAATGTATACAATCTTTTGGTGCCGAAGGTGTAGAATGGAATTCACTGATAACACAGTCCATTGAGAACGATAAAATAGACTTCATTCAAAAGGAGGCAATTCAGGAGATTACCCGGGTGCACACGAAGCTTGGGGTAAAGGTACTCCTTGACCAATATGCGGGTGCTTTATCAGGGACATTCAAACAAGGATTGGAGATTATTGAGAAGATCGGATGGTCGTTACATAATGAATTATTTTATCATAAAAAAATGCTACATGTAGATCAATTAGAGAACCATATTTGCTGTTTATTGGAAACAGGATATCTTGGTGTAGCATTAACCACACCGCAAGTTTTAGTGATCCTGGGTAAACCGAATGTAGGCAAATCTACAATCATCAATGCGATTCTGGAAGAAGACCGTATGCTCGTACATCATGAACCGGGAACTACACGTGACTATGTGAGTGAATTTATTTCGGTCAATGGTATCCCTTTTGAACTTACAGATACGGCAGGTATAAGGGATACTAATGATATGCTGGAGAAGATGGGTATAGAAATAGCACTGGAACAATTACAGCGTGCAGACAGGGTAATGGTTGTATTTGACAACTCAAGACCTTTTGATTATGAGGATGAAAGGATTTTAGGTACTTTACATTCGTGGTTGGATACAAAAATGACAGAAAGTCCTTACCAAAAGGCAAGTACACGTGCTATTATACCTGTAGTTAATAAGTGTGATTTACCTAATGAATTAGACAGGAAGAAGATTGAGTCCGGCGTAGACCAGACCTTATGTTATATATCTGCACAAAACAGAGACGGACTCGAAGACTTAAATAAGAGACTCGTACAGGAATTTGACACAACATACAAACCCATGAAACCAGTAGTATTTACTATGAGGCAGTACTCCTTATTGATAAAGGCCGATGCACTGATGAAGCAGAACAGGAATTATTTAACTGCAACAAACGCATCCTACAGGGCATTGCAAGTGATTGAAGAGTTAAAGGATATTTTTATGGCGTGTCTGAAGGGGAATTAATATCTTCCAAAAATAATTTTAACATTTTTAGCAAAATAATCGGAAAAAATTCGAATATCGAAATTCGAAACAAATCCTAAATTCTAATATTTGAATGTCCAAAATGTACAGGAACCACAGATTACACAGTTTCACAGGGCTAGGTAAACACAAGTGATGATAGATGAGAGATGAAAAACCGTCCGTCATTCATCGCCTCTCGTCCCTCGTATTTGCCCCTGTAGGTTCAGGTTTACAACCCTGAACTCACGAGTTTATGTGAATAACCACTCTATGTGTAATCAAGACATAATCGGCAACATAAAACATAGGGTTCAAATTACAAACTTGAACCCGCCCAAGTTATGTCTTTCTTCGTGTCCTTCGTGGTATTAAAAATGCTTTTTTTATTTGAATTTTGGCCATTTGAATTTGTTTCGTATTTCGTGCTTCGGATTTTGGTTTCCCGATTCGTCTTAACGTACTGAAATTGCTTTGTCCTTAAGCAGTGGCCAGTGCAGCGCCTCACGCCACTGAACGTAACTTTCCGCGCAGCGCCTTGCAAGGTTTCTTACCCGGGCAATATATCCCGTACGCTGTGTAACCCCGATAGCTCCCCGTGCATCCAAAAGGTTAAAGGCATGTGAACATTTTAGGACGTAATCATACGCCGGCAGTACCAGGTCTTCTTTTAAAAGATTCTGGCATTCCTTCTCGTAGGTATTAAAGAGTTGAAAAAGCATGGCCGTATCTGCTACTTTAAAATTATACGTAGAGAACTGTACTTCATCCTGTTTATGAATATCACCATAGGTATAACCATCGACCCATTCGAGGTTAAAAACAGATTCTTTCTGCTGGATAAACATGGCAATGCGTTCTAATCCATAGGTAAGCTCAAGGGTTATCGGTCCGAGTTCAATACCCCCGACTTGTTGAAAATAGGTGAATTGTGTAACTTCCATACCATCGAGCCACACTTCCCAGCCGAGACCGGTAGCACCAAGGGTTGGGGATTCCCAGTCATCTTCAACAAACCGCACATCATGTTTAACGAGATCGATACCAAGAGACCTTAAGCTGTTCAGATAAATATCCTGAGAATCATCAGGTGCAGGCTTGATTACAACCTGAAATTGGTAGTAGTGCTGCAGCCTGTTGGGATTTTCACCATATCTGCCATCGGTAGGCCGCCGGGAGGGTTCTACATAGGCGCATTTCCAGGGTTCAGGTCCTAGTGACCTGAGAAACGTTGCAGGGTTAAAGGTCCCCGCCCCCTTTTCAATGTCGTATGGTTGCCACAGTACACAACCATAATCAGCCCAGTAGTTCTGGAGTTTTAAGATAATTTCCTGAAAGTTCATAGTAACTGATCTCAATAGAATTTTAAAATTTTAAATTAGGACTCGTGTAGAAGTTTATCACTGGATGCTTTCGGTGTCAAGGACGAACCAAATCCTTAGAGGCTATCTGAAAAGTTCTCCAAAGTGCTCCATGAGGAGCATAATATAAATAGAAACAACATCTCATACATATTTTAGCTCCATAGGAGCAATATATTCCCCTTTACTATAAACTTTGCTGAACTTGCATCGCTAGTGTTAGAAGTAGCCAAAATAAAACCCCATAAACGCAGAAGACTGAAGGTATTGGCAAAAGAAAACAAAGAATTATTGTTAAAACTAGAAGAGACCGGCCTTATTGCTGCGGGAATATGTGATTTTAAACGTGTTATCTGAGGCAAGCTGTCCATTAACATTACATCATATTGACAATTTTCCTCAGATTTGTTACTTTTTAGGTTTGTAAAAAAGTTTTAGGATTATATTGTTGGATGATTATTAATAGAGGAGTTCATTATGAGTGAAAAAGTGAAACAAGAAGAGAGTTTTGAGTTTCAAGCGGAAATAAAAAAGTTACTTAACATTCTCTCACATTCCCTTTATACCCATAAGGAGGTCTTTTTAAGGGAGCTTATTTCAAACTCATCAGATGCACTTACCAAAATGAGATTTCTTTCACTTTCAGACCAGGAATACGAAGGAAAAGACCTTCCTCTTGAAATCAATATAGATGTAGATGAGAAAAATAAAACCCTGACGATCCGTGACACGGGTATCGGGATGACAAGAGATGAAATTATCCAAAATATCGGTACTATTGCAAAGTCAGGGTCGCTGGAATTTATAGCGAATTTATCAGAGCAGGCAAAGAAGGATTCAAGCATCATTGGCCAGTTCGGCGTTGGTTTCTATTCCGTATTTATGGTAGCCGATGAGGTTAAGGTTAGAACGAAATCTTATAAGAAAGATGAACCGGCATTTGAGTGGCATTCAGATGGTACAGGAAAATACTATTTACACCCGATTGAAAAAGAAGCGCGTGGAACAGAGATTGTTGTTCATCTGAAAGATGAAGAGAAGGAGTATACTGAAAAGTCCAGAATACAATCAATTATTAAAAAATATTCGAATTTTGTAAGCTTTCCTATTATGGTCTGCGGCGAAAAGGCTAACCAGATTACCGCTATCTGGAAAGAACCCAAAAAAGATATTAAAGAAGAACAATACAATGAATTTTATAAGTTTATTTCAAACACCGAAGAAGTCCCCCTTTTCCGGTTACATACATCCGCCGAGGCTCCGATACAGTTCTACAGCATCTTATATTGCCCGTCCACAAATTATGAAATTTATGGTTATAAGAAGCTGGATCACGGCATTCAGCTCTATTCTAACAAGATCCTCATCCAATCGGACTGCAAGACGCTTCTTCCTGAATACATGAGGTTTATCCGTGGCGTGGTTGACTCTGCTGATATCCCTTTAAATATTTCAAGGGAAACATTCCAGGATAACAGGATTATCCACAAAATGAAGAGTATCCTCGTGAAACAACTCTTAACACTACTGCAGAATTTGGCCAAAGATGAAAAGGAGAAATATGAAACCTTCTGGAGACAGTTTGGAAGGATTCTGAAAGAGGGATTACATCTTGATTTTGAAAACCGGGATACACTAGCACTGTTGATGAGATTCAACTCTTCTGTATGCAGTGACTCACAAGGCCTGATCTCTCTTAAAGAGTATGTAGAAAGGATGAAGCCCGACCAAAAAGAAATTTATTATATAACAGCGGTAAACCGGGAGACGATGGAAAAGAGCCCTTATCTGGAGATATTCCGCAAAAAGGGTATTGAGGTATTGTATTTAACAGATCCGCATGATGAATTCCTCCTTTCCGGCCTCATAGAATTTGAAAAGAAACCTATCCGCTCTGTCGATCAGGCAAATTTAGACTTACTGAAAGACGCCGATAAGAAGATTGTTGACACCTCTGAGGAACCTCAAAATTATGAAGAAATCTTTAATCACCTTTTGAAGACCATGAAAGTTACGCTGGCGGACAAGGTACTTGATGTAAAGGAATCACAAAGGTTGAGCGAGAGTCCATGTTGTCTGGTAAATCCTGATGGTATGCCAAGTGTTCATGTTCAGAAGCTTATACAAATGGTAGATAAGGAATATAAGGCATCCAAAAAAATCATGGAGATTAATAGAAAGAACCGTATGATCCAGAATCTTGCTCGGATGAACGAGAACCCTACCTACCAGATGTTAATTGAAAAAATCATAAATCAGCTTTTTGAAAATGCATTAATGCAGGATGGTATAGTCTTTGATCCGATGGCAATGGTACCCCGGCTGAATGATCTTATGGAAGAATTAACGAAGGCAATGCTCGGTGAAGGAAAGAAGATTATTATTTAATTTTATGGGAATTTTAATTTAAATCAGGCTGCCTTTGACAGCGACTAAGGTTGGTTCAATCTTGTAGATTGAACCATTCGTTTAGCATGGGTCTGTACGTTCTGTTTATTCCAGACGTATGAAACATGCTAAACGTTTCGGTTCAATCGTGGACGATTGGACCAACTATAAATGTTACTATTTAACAAAAAAGCCATGAGACTTTAAAATCTCATGGCTTTTTTATTTGATAAATGACCCCATGGGGATTTGAACCCCAGTTCACAGATCGAAAATCTGTTGTCCTAGACCAGACTAGACGATGGGGCCATAAAATGTGAGGGCAGATGGATTCGAACCATCGACGCCCGCCTTAAAAGGGCGGTGCTCTACCTGCTGAGCTATGCCCCCAATTATAGCGAATTCTTTTTATTTGTACACATAAAAATAACGATTCTTTTATACTTTAAGTATCTCTTCAGTCTTCTTTTTTACTGAATCATTAACCTTTCCTTCAAACTCATGAATAATCTTCTGTATTTCATCCTTGGTACGCTTTGTATCATCCTCAGTTAAGATGCCTTCTTTTTCTTCCTTTTCAGCCTGCTTAATGGATTCGTGTCTTATGTTCCTCAAAGAAATTTTTGCTGTTTCACCAAACTCTTTTGCATGCGTTGATAGTCTTTTCCGTCGCTCCTCATTAAGTGGTGGAATTACGAGGCGCATGGCTTTTCCTTCTACTGAGGGGGTTAGCCCTACATCAGATTTTAATATAGCCTTTTCAATACTCGAGATTATAGAAGGGTCGTAAGGTTTAATAAGTATAGATTGTGCATCAGGAGTAGAGATAACAGCCAGTTGCTTTAAAGGGGAAACATCTCCATAACACTCCACCCTTATATTTTCTACCAACCCGGTGCTTGCCCTGCCCGTTCTTAAACCCTTCAACTCCTCTTGCAGGTATGCAACAACCTTTTCCATCTTAGCCCTTGCTTCTTTACATATTGATTCTTTCCCCATATTCTTTATTCCCCGATATATGTTCCGATTGGTTCTCCTAAAATTGCCTTCTTAATGTTTTCGCGCTTCGTTATATTAAAAACAATAATTGGCAATCTATTCTCCATACTCAAGGAAATCGCTGTTAGATCCATAACACCTAATCGCTTGCTTAAGACGTCCATATACGTCAGCCTTTCATACAGTCTTGCAGACGAATTCTTCATAGGATCATCCGTATACACACCGTCAACCATTGTTGCCTTCAGCATCACATCCGCGCTGATCTCAATTGCACGCAGGGCCGCTGCAGTATCAGTGGTAAAATAAGGATTTCCTGTTCCACCTGCAAAGATAACAACGTTTTTTTCTTTCAGATAATGTAAACAGTCCCGTACAATAAAGGGTTCCGTAATATCCTTAATCTCAACAGCACTTATTACATGCGTTTTTATAGAAAACCCTTCTAATATATCTTGTAAGAGTAATGCATTTACTGCAGTAGCAATCATTCCAACCTGGTCAGCCTGTATCCTGGACTTACCAGTATTACCAATCCTGGCACCACGGAGAATGTTGCCACCGCCAACGACAATTCCTAATTCAACCCCGATTTCAGAAACGTTCTGTATTTCTTTGGCTAAAGTTACAAACCGTTCCGTTTCGATGCCTCGTCCATTTTCATCGCCAAAACCTTCACCACTAACCTTTAATAGTACTCGTTTATATTTAATATTGCTCTGCATAGAAACGAAAATAACAAAACATCTCCCGGGATTTAAATCTCTCCCACCTCAAACCTGACGAATCGTTTTATTTTGATATTCTCCCCTATTTTGGCAATATTTGCAATCAATAAATCCTGGATTGTTTTTGTATCGTCCTTTATAAAAGGTTGTTCCAGCAGACACTTTTCCTTATAAAAATTTTCAAATTTTCCGGCTATGATCTTTTCGATAATATTCTCAGGTTTTCCTTTTGCCTCTTCCCTAAAGATCTTTTTTTGTTCTTCTATAATATCGGCAGGAATATCTTCTCTCTTCACTACCATCGGCTTTGTAGCGGCTACCTGCATGCAGATATCTTTTAAAAATTGCTGGAAAACCTCATTTTTAGCTACGAAATCTGTCTCGCAGTTAAGTTCCACAAGTACACCTAATTTCCCATTTGTATGGATATATGAGCCAATTCTGCCCTCGGTAGTTACACGCTCCTCCTTTTTTGCAGCCTTAGTAATCCCTTTCTTTTTGATGATCTCCAGTGCTTTTTCAAAGTCACCGTTAACTTCGGCCAAGGCACTTTTGCATTCTAGTATACCAGCCCCGGTTTGTTCTCTCAATTTTGTGATACTTGATATATCTACCGCCATGAACATCCTCCATACATAAGTATATAACTGCCTTTATTTCTGCCATGCGATAATATTTATATAAAACAACCAAAGGACAGGAGTCCTTGTGATATGATCCTTAAAGGCAGTAATTGGATTTGCAAATTAAATGGATAAGTATATTTATTCTTTAGGGAAAAGAGAAGGTCTTTTGCTCAACTTCAATATCCTTAATTAAACCTTTGTCAGCGTAGTCATAAGCTCTTTTCCGGCTAAAATAGAGTCTGCCGCTTTTGTTAAAAAGAGGTTAATTGACCGTATCGCATCATCATTTCCAGGAACGCAGATATCAACCATATCAGGATCACAATCTGTATCGGCAAGACATACAGTTGGAATTTCTAATTTTCTTGCTTCATTTACAGCGTTGTGTTCATATCTTGGATCGACAACCACAAGGGCTCCCGGAACGGAAGTCATATTGCGAATGCCTTCCAGATTTGTCAGCAACTTTTTTCGTTCGCGGTTGAGAGAGGAAATCATCTTTTTACTAAACTGATGAATGGCACCTGTTTTTTCCAAATTTTCCAATTCTTCCAGCCGGTCCAACTGTTTTCGTATGGTATCGAAGTTTGTTAATGTACCACCCAGCCATCGTTCGCTTACATAAGGCATTCCACAACGCTTCGCTTCCTGTATAGTAATTTCCCTGGCCTGCCATTTCGTACCTACGAACAATATTTCTTTGCCTGTTTGGGCTATGTTAGTCAAAAACTTGCATGCTGTAATAAGCCCTTTTACCGTTTCCCTGAGATTAATAATGTGAATCAGATTCCTTTTCCCATAGATAAAAGGCTTCATTTTTGGGTTCCACCGGCTGGTTCGATGACCAAAATGGAATCCCGCATCAACTAATTCCTGAATGCTCACAATAGACAAATATTCTCCTCTCCTCTAAATGGATTCAATAACAAAAAAGGTTATGTTATATTAAAGACTTCGAAAGTTTATAATTATATTTAGTTTAGAAAAAAAGTCAAGTATATTTTATATATTATCACAAAGGGATTACTTGCTAACTTTTTTCGCTGATTTTTTTCTAAACCGCCCAAGGCCTAAATACCTACCAATATTTGCTGAACTATCTATGTACGGGATAATTTTACCTTCTGCTGATGTCAATAAAGTTGTCACACCAGGTCCATGCCCTGCAGTTACACAGTTACTGTGTACAATGACCCCTATGCTTATCGCCCCTGTTCGGTATATCCTTCCGTATGTATGGTCTGCGTCCATAATTGCCACAATGTCCCCCATCCGCAGCGTTTGAAGATGATACTTTTCTACACTTTGCTTATCAAAGAGTTGTATATCGTAATCACCCCGGTAGCAGTGCTGAGACCCAAGGCCTGATCCCATAATTGCAGCAGGAATAGCATGTGTTACGGGAATATGCAATATATCTTTCGTTTTATCCTGGCGTATAGGTATTGCCTTTAAAAGGTTCGGAGACATATTAATGAGTTTAATATGTGGATATCTCGCAAATGACAGACCTACACCGATGCCTCGGATAAGTATCTTATCACCAATAACAAGCTTTGCCAGGGTTTTATCTTCAAAATCGACAAGTACGTTTTCAATACCACCATGCTTCCCGGTGACAATGCCTGTATCGCCTTTTGCATCACCAGTAATAACCCTCGCAATATTTCCAATACACGACAGTAAATTTAATGCATTATTTTCTTCCCTATCCTTATTTTTAACCGATACACATGGCTCAACATGGTCTGCCTCCCACTGAACGGCGCTGTCACCAACTTTGACATTGTAAGTAATTCCACCTATACCAGGCAGTACCATTGGTTTTCCTTCAGGTGTTATGCTGTAGGGCTGTGAACCACTTACCGGACTGGACACTTCGCCAATGACAGACATCTCCACAAGATTATTTTCATTAGTTTCCATAAGTTTTATACCCAACCCAAATAAACAAGAACACGTAGAGCGGGTGGTTTATTCCCCGCCACATACTGACCACAAGTGATCGGCGCTACTGCGAAAAGAAATCCGAAATACTAAGCACAAAATACGAAACAAATTCGAAAATACAAAATTT
>CAZPUD010000005.1:0-34045 GCA_964589115.1 uncultured candidatus Brocadiaceae bacterium
CTTGGTGCGGGACTTACACTTGCCGTTTACAGCTTCCTTTACAAAGACAACCCTGCCTTCAAAATAGCAGAAAATCTTTATGTTGGGGTGTCGCTTGGTTACACAATTATCATTACGTGGTTCAATTTTTTGAAGCCCGATCTATACGATCCGCTAATTGTCCCAATTTTTTCAAAAGCCTCGGCAAAGGCCCCTCAGTATGCGTTACTCATCCCTTCCTTGTTGGGCATTTTTATGCTCCTGAGATTTTCTGCGAAGTTATCCTGGTTAAGCCGGTGGACATTTGCATTTGTGGTTGGTCTTGGTGCAGGTGTAAGCATCCCCAGGGTTATTTCAGCATTTATCTTAGAACAGATAAAACCATCATTGCATCCGGTCTTTTCTGGTGGAGAAACCTTACTTTCGGGTATTAATACACTCCTGATTTTATTGGGGGTTACCTCTGTTCTCATTTATTTCATCTTTTCAATTGAGCATACAGGAACAATTGGTAGGTTATCAAAGGTCGGGATATGGTTTTTGATGATTTCCTTTGGTGCATCATTCGGATATACGGTAATGGGCAGGCTGTCGCTCCTTATTGGCCGGATTCAGTTCTTGTTAAGGGATTGGCTGGGTATTTTACAATAATAATAGTAAAATAAAACCACTATTTCGCATCATCGATTAACTGCTGTATAATTTTTGAATCGATTAGCTCTAGTTTTTTGGTAAAACCAACCAATAAACTCAGATCACAGATATTATTTATCCTGCGCGGTACACCTTCCGTGTACTCATATATCTTTTCGATTGATTCCTTTGTGAAAATATTTCTCTGCATCTCTGCTACTTTTAATCTAAATAATATATATTGTGCGGTATCTTTTAAATCCATTGGCCTTAAATGGTACCGGATTGATATTCTTGAATCCAGTTGGGGTATACCTTTTACCTTATCTCTCAGTTCCGGTTGCCCTATAAGAACCAAATTTAGTAAGAATTGATTATTTAACTGGAAATTTAGCAGGAGACGCAACTCCTCGAAAGTTGCAACGTCTTCTATTGCCTGTGCATCATCAACGATTAGTACAGTTTTTTTCTTTCGTTCCAGATTTTTAAGCAAGGCGTCATTTAATATACGCAGCAGCTCTGGTTTTGACTCAGATGTCTTTTCAATACCAAGCTGATATAGAATTTCTTTAAGGAAGTCCAGTGCCGCCAGACTAGGGTTAGCTATAATACCAACTTCATACTCATAACTTGAGAGTTCTTGTACAAAAGCACGGCTTAAGGTAGTTTTTCCGCATCCTACATTTCCAGATAACATAGCAGCCCCTTTCTGCGCCTTAACGGCATACAGAAGTCTCATCAGGGCTTCATCATGCTGTGTAGAGTAGTGTAAAAAACGGGGGTCTGGCACATTCTCAAAGGGTAATTCATCCAAACCCCAGTATTTTTCGTACAAAGAAAACTCCTTTATAATCTTTGCCGGATAGAAGCCTATCTACTCATTCACTTATTGTCTCAAAACCCTGCAACATCTCTTAATCCTGCTATCCATGTCTTTTGCAAGAGGTACAAACTTGTCAAAGTCAATTTCCTGCAATATCTTTTGTTCTTCTTCCGTCAATCTGAACCCATAATCGATGCACGCCTTTACAAATGCCCTGCTGACAAGCTTACGGAAGTCGTCGTCCGTTATGAGGCGTCCTAAAAACATTTCTACTGATTCCTGTGACATGGTATCCTCCATTATTTAGGCCTTCAGCGGTTTTTTACCGCCTTTCGAGAATATATCCCTTTGGTTTTCTTCAATCCTTCCAACACTGCCTGAATCGGTAAACGTTACGCGTTCAATCCTTCCATCTTTCCGTTCAAGATAGGCTGTGTTTGTGTTTTCCAGCTTTGGAAAGTACTTACCTGATATATCTTCGTACAAATCTATGCGGTAAAGCGGTTTACCAAGGTTCGGTCTTTCCGCCTGAGAAAGACTCAAAAGACCGTCTTTTTCGTACACCGTATGCTTACCCTCCGCGTTTTTATAGCCTACATAATATTTACCTGTCTCCTTGTGATATATATCTGCATTGCATGGATAAAACGTATCACCTACCAGCTCATAAAAAGTATTTCCCACGATCTTAAAACTTTTCTCTGTATTGGCTAATACCCATTCCGAGGTTATTTCGTCAGGGCTATGGGTCAAGATCGTCTTATCTTTTACCAGAACGGTATTTTCCAGCCTGTTGTAATCGGTGTGAACAACACTTTTCCTTGCTGCAATATCATGGATGACGATGGAGTTATGAAATGTATTTATTGCATCCAGGAATCTTTCTTCACTCCATGCACGCTCAATATAATCGTTTATATCACCATAAATAACGGAAGCCAGATCAAACTCCTTTTCCGATAAAGAGGTTCTTTGCTGTCTTTTTTCTGAATATAACTGCTTCCAGATTTCGGTGTCGTGTACAGTATCTGAACTGAATACCACAGACTCCCGGTCAGTTTTAAATTTGAGCCCTATCCCTGAAATTCCATGCCAGACGTGGGCATTAATCGCCTCAATGGTAAAGCCTTCCGGGTCTTTGAAGATATGTTTGTCCTGTTCATAAAATGTTTCTGATGAGAATGGATAAAAGCTTTCCGGTTCAATCCACTCCTGGTAATTGGGGTCTTTGAAGAGTAATCTTGGCCTGCTGGTCTTGCTGCTGATAATAATCTTCGCCCTATCAGGGCCTATGGTGTTACCATTTCTGTCTGATATTATGAAGCGCAATCCTCCCTGCCCTTTATTCTTAGTGACAATCCTGTACTTTGCCTTTGGGCCGATTATTTTATAATCAACATATTCTTCATAAGCAATATCGATAATACTTTTCGAGTCGTGGGAGAGGCTTCTGTCTATGGCAGGACCCGATGCCCTGGCAATTTCTTCATTGACTCCTTCTGAAGTAAGAAATAAAATCTTTTGAGAAATTAAAGGTGCATACCGATAAAAGAGTGCGAGATCAGTAAACCATCTCTTGTGGTCATCATGGCAGTGGGTGACTATCAAACCCTTGATGTTCTTTATGTTATAGCCGCCAATTTGTTGAAAAAGGGGTGAACCACAATCAACAAGATAGCTGGAATTCCCTATTGTTACCTTATACCCGATGCTTTTTCCCATCCTTGAAAATGGACCATAATCACCAAGTATTTGTACGGTAATACCGTCAGTTATTTTATACATGTTGGATCATCCATTAGCAATATCAGTGCCAGTTGGTGAAATTATCTCAAATTAATTTGGGTTATATTTTTATAGCGAAAAGGGAATTTTTTAATGTGCTTTTTCTCAATACCTTATGCCTGGTAGGTAAATTATGTGCAGCAAAAAAAATTTAGGATGGTTATTAAGATCAAGGTAAGGTGTATCTTTATGTCACACAACGGTGTGTCTCTTTTCAGGACGCAGTGTACCTTAAAGAGACAGTTTGGGTTTTATATTATATGGGGTATCGGAGTAATGGAATAATGGAGTAATGAAACTTTTACAACAATCCAACAATCCAATACTCCAATACTTCAATACTCCATTACTCCACTTTTCTCTGGCTACCTGACTGCTGTAGCAGGCGGCGATAGAAGATGTTTCGATTTACCTTGAGAAATTCTGCTGCAAGAGACTTGTTGTTGCCACACCGTTCGAGTGCAAGTTCCAAAACCTGCTTAATGATACTATCCATAGAGATTTCATCAGGATTTAAGGTAATATGCATATGGAATTTACCACATTCATCGGAATCGGCTGTCCTTTTAGCAAGAATCAGATGTTCCGGTCTTATTAATTCATCATCGGTCATTATTACTGCACGTTCCAGGCTATTCTTAAGTTCACGGATGTTTCCAGGCCAGTGGTACTTTAGCAGGATGTCCATTGCAGCATGGGAAATACCGGGGAGTTTCTTGCCAAGCTCGTTTCGGAATTGGTCCAGGAAAAGATCAACAAGAAGGGGTATATCATCCCTCCGTTCCCTTAAAGGAGGCAGCACGATAGGAAAGATATTTACACGATGGTAAAGGTCTTCACGGAATTTCCCTTCTTTTACAAGATTTTCAAGATTTTTATGTGTGGTAATTATTACCCTGAAATCTGCTTTGACTAGTGTATTTGAACCAAGCCTTTCATAGATGCGTTCCTGCAATACTCTCAATAGCTTGGCCTGAATATCAAAGGGGATATCTCCAATCTCGTCAAGTAATAAGGTACCGTGCCGTGCAAGGTCGAATTTGCCTTCGCGGTCTCTATCTGCTCCGGTGAAAGCACCCTTTACATGTCCAAAGAGTTCGCTTTCCAGAAGAGTGGAAGGAATACCGGCGCAGTTAATAGCAACAAATTTATTCTCCATACTCTCACCTGCAAAATGGATTGCCCTTGCCAGCATCTCCTTTCCCGTTCCGCTTTCTCCGTAAATTGCGATAGTTGTCATTGGGCTTTTGGCCACTCTTTCCGCCAGTTTAAGGACGCGCATCATTACCGGTGATTTTGTAATGATGTTTTGAAAGCTATACCGGTTGTGCAGGTGTTCCTTTAATTTTTTATTTTCTCTGCTCAGCCTTTGATGCTGTATTGAGCGCTGTATCGTGGCAAGAAGGTCGTCAGGGTTGAAAGGCTTCAGGACATAATCGTATGCGCCTCTTTTGATAGAAGTAACTGCTTTTTCAATGCTTCCATATGCAGTTATTATAATAAAAGGGATACCGTTGTATCTTGCTTTTATTTCATTCAGAAGCTGTAGTCCGTCCATGCCATTCATCATCATATCCGACAAGATCAGATCAACATGGTTTGTTTTGAGTATCTCTATCGCCTCGCTTCCACTGGAAGCAGCAACGGGGAAAAACCCCCACTCCCTGATATGAAATTCTAAAAGGAACCGGTCACTCTTTTTATCATCAACAATGAGTACGGTCACTTCATCCATGTGCGTTCTCCAAATATTTTTCTATTTTTTTGCACATAGTATGATATGTTGTTTTTAAAATAGTAAATTTCTCAAGCGCTCCCTCTAGCCTGGCTGTTGACCCCATTTCTTCAAGCTTGGAGGCAAGCTGACTAAGATTACTTTCGATGTATCCTCCCATCCCCTTCACGGTATGCGAGGCTTCCTTCAGTTTCTCCGGATTTCTCTCCTTAATTGCGATCTCCATATTAATGATTTCCGCCTTCAAGTCATCCAGAAGTAATCGTATATATCTCACAAACATTTTCCTGTTTGCTTTTAATATTGTCATTTTTTCATGATTAAACAGGTCTCCAATTCCATCGCTACAGTTGTTAATTTTATATCTGTACGTTCCACCGGTACATTGGATATCAAGTTTTTTAAGGAGATTATTTATATTTAATGGCTTAGGAATATAGTCATCCACTCCTGCCTTAAAACACATATTCACATCTTCCCTCAAAGTACTAGCCGTAATGGCTATAATGCGGGTATATGCTCCTCCTGCCTTTTCCATTTCCCGTATCTTTTTAGTAGCCTGCAAACCATTTAACTCTGGCATTTGAACGTCCATAAGGATAACATCATATGAACCTTTTTGCCATAATTCAACAGCCTCACTGCCGTTTTTTGCTATGATTACTTTATGACCGTGCATTTCAAGCGATTTTGCTATCATCCTTTGATTAAAATAATAATCTTCTGCCAAAAGGATATTCAGGTGCTGTTTTCTTCCATGCAGCAATTGCAGTGGAGGAGGAGCTTTTTGTTGTGTGTTTTCAGTAGCGGGTGTAACGTCCATTTCTGACGCTACGTAGGTGCTGTAAATTCTTGCTCTGGTGGCTTTGTATTGATAAATTTGTTCATAGCATCCAGAACGGGTTCTGTAGAGTTATGGAATTTGGCTATGGGGTTCACAATTGCAAGACCGCGGTAATAAGTAACAAGTCCTTCCGCAACCTCTGTCAGGATTTTATTAAAGGTGCTTCGCTTCTTTGCCCTTGCAAGTTTCACTTCAGGGCCTTTATCGCCGGTAATGGGAATTCTTTCATAGCTGCCAAAGTCCATTCTCAATATATTAATCATACCTCCCTGCCCGGATAATTGATTTACAATTTCTCCTGAAGGTAATGAGGCAATATATGCAAGAGGATATGTATAGTCTTTGTACCCCTCTTTATTCACATAAAAATCGCTTTGAATACCCAGACTATCAAAATATGCCTGCACCCTGGCAAAGCAATCTTTATTTACCATAGACTCGTTAATCTCTTTAACCTGTTTATTGGTGTTTCTCAATCTTCCGAGTATTATCGTAGTAGCAACTGCTCTGTCCTGTTGATAGGTTTTTACTTCAATTTGAATATAGTCACTGCTTACAAATTGCCATAAGAAAAGATTACACATCCTCTTACTGTAATAAGCAGAACCGGTAAATTTTATATTTACAGATGATATTTCCAGTTCCGATATGAGTACCTCAAGTGGAAGGATGATTTTGGAAACGGTCATTGCTCCGGGAACAATATTCCCCTTCCTGTGAATAAGATTGTTATCATTCGTTACATCGACGAATCGTTCACCATTTTCTTTAGAAATTCTATATTCATGCTTAATTAAAAACTTGTCCCATACATACAACCGGCATTCATCATTGTTATCGTTCTGAAGCACTAAACCCGGATGAGATGTCAGAGCCTTTGCATCCCTAAAGCATATTTTATCAGTTAAGAACCCTCCTAACCGTTTCAATGGGATTGAAAATATTGGAAATTGTGATCTACTCATAAGAATTAACGGTAAAAATATTCATTTATTTGAAATTTTTTAGATTCTATTATGAGAACCATTTTCTGTCAAGGACATAAATAAATTTTTAGCTTTAAATCAGGATCGAAATTCTTAAGCATTTATTGGAAAGCTACACGTACACTTGACAAAGACCACAGGTCTAAGTATGCTAAAGGCGTTTAGCATACTATACGTTTCTATATGGTGGGGGATTTTCCATGCAGCATATCTGTATATTCGAAGACAGCCAAAATTCACAACTGATCCCACTTGTATATACTAAGGCCGTCTTCGAACTCCGATGTGGATTATTTACTGCTTTGGGAAGAACAATGAGGTATTATCCAAATGCAGCGGTTACCCTGTTTTGCAGGGACTACTTATGCGATGTACTAAGGGAACGTTATCCCTGCCGTGTTAATGATTTACCTCCAGCAAATGACACATATCTATTTTTAAATGGCCGGGCACTCCTTTACTCTCCTATCCCTGTAGAGGGCAGTGAAGAAATTGGGATTCAGGATGATACCATTATTTATGCCAGACTCAGAGGAGAAAATATTAAAAAAGTATCCCCTGAAACATTTTTAACAAAAGAGTCCGTTGAATTATTAAAAGATATTATCCCTGTAGTTGAGATACAAGTACCCGTTATTCATTATTTCTGGGATATTATTAAATATAATAGATCCGGAATAGAAAGGGATTTTGCACAATTTATCAAAGAGGGCTCTGTTTCTGGAGAAATATGTGACGGTGCATATCTTATAAACAAAGATCAAATATTTATTGGTAAAGATAGCCGGATCAAACCATGCAGTGTGCTTGACGCTGAGAGCGGGCCAATTTATATAGGTGATCATGTTACTATAGCACCGAATACTACCATCGAGGGTCCTGCCTGTATAGGCGATTACACTGTGGTCCAACCTAATTCGAGACTACGTAGTGGTACAAACACCGGGGAATTATGCAAGGTAGGTGGAGAGATTTCAAATACTATCTTCCACAGCTACAGCAATAAACAACATGATGGTTTTCTTGGCGATTCTTACATTGGCTCATGGGCTAATATTGGGGCAAATACAGTAAACAGCAACTTACTTAATACGTATGGAAATGTAAGGGTTGAATTTAATGGAAATATTTTAAACACAAACCATATGTTCCTTGGTATGGCAATGGGAGATCATACAAAAACAGCTATTAATACAATGATAATGACAGGCAGTATGTTTGGTTTCGGTTGTAATATCATCACCACTGCATATCCTCCAAAATACCTTCCGTCTTTTACATGGTATTCAAATAATGGTATGTCCACATATACTTTAGAGAAGGCTTTAAATGTAGCAAAAATTGTGATGAAAAGGAGGGATAAAGAAATGAGCCAATCGGAAGAACAGCTCTTTCGTATGGTATTTCTACTTACAGAAGAAGAAAGAAATTCCTATAGCCTTGTATGAAAAACAGTCTAACCAGAACAGACCAAAAAAGATGAAATCCAGTTAATGTCTTATAACTTATTTTTTAACATTTTCGGCAAAAATTTACGAATTACGATTTTTTAAATCCTAAATTCCAAATCGTAAATCGTAAATCAAAAATCGTAAATCCCAATGATCTGTCTCTTCCGATTCATTCGGGTTAGGAGATGTTGTATGGAAAAAGATATTAAGAATGAACGAATTATTATTGATACGAGCATTTTCACCAATCCAGATGTTTACCAATCGTTTGGTGCTAGTCCGACAGAAGCATTATGTACATTCCTGGAGATTATCAGCAAATTAGAAGGACCGGCCTTTTGTATGCCTCCTACAATATATCAGGAACTATTCAATTTTATTGATGAAAAGGATATTCCCTCCGACTTACAAGTTCGCATATTCCAAAAACCACCAAAGCGATATGAACTGTCTGTACCTGCTTTTTTGCTGTATGAGCTCATTGAAGATGTACGGCTTAGAATTGATAAGGGTCTGCGGGTGGCAGAAGAAGCGGTAAGGGGGACGTCCCCGGAAACCGAACCGGAAGCCATTGCCAATCTGAGAAAGAAATATCGTGCCGCACTTCGTGAGGGTATTATTGACAGCAAGGAAGATGTCGATTTGATACTCTTGGCTAAGGAAATGGATGGTATCGTAATGACAGCCGATATGGGTATTGTTAAATGGGCTGATAAACTCGGCATCAGGTACATCGACCCCCGCTTATTGCGAGGTATATTGGACAGACTTCTGGAAGAGATAAAAGATGAGAAGAAGAATAAATCCTAACTATAAGAAAGGGTTCATACATTTAGTTCTATGAAATCAATATTATTTTTATCGTAAACACCCAATCCATTCGCCCCGGCGGTAACAATATGCCTTGCCTTTTTATATATTGATGCATAATTATTTTGCTTACGTTTCTTGTCTATGATCTCAAGCCCTATTCTGTCTATTGCTACAGGATCAGTTCCAAAAAAGAGCCTTTCCTCGTTCCACATGGTCCATTTTTTCATACTTGCAGGTCCACCCTCAAAACACGCCTGCAATGCATCAACGATATGTAAACGTACCTTATGTCTAAGTGCAGGATGCATACAAACTTCTGCAGACGCAGGATCACAGAAGTATGGTGATGGGTGGAATCTTGGGGTATTATTAACGGAACCGAATGCCAGATTTTTAAGACATAAGGTTACTCCCGCTATCCCGTGGTCTTTCATTACCGGGACATTAATAACGGCGGTAACGTGCTGGGTTACAATTGTACTGAAGAGCGACCGTGCACCATCTTCCTCCCTCAGCTTGTAGTCATCGTCGAGTGATTCATAATATACTTCTTTATCATATCCGGCAGTAGGTTCTGTACCATAGCAGCGAACTCCGCTGCTTCCTTTATTTACAGGGAAGCCGGCCGTGATCAGATGATAACTAAACCGGTCCCATATAATTATGTTGTTTTCCTTTACGCCGGCGGCTCTTAGTCCGTGAACGATTGAGTTAACGACTTCGGGCCGTGTTGAAAGTTTTATCCCCCCAATGGGGTTAACCTTTATACCTACAGTATCATCGGGAGTGAAAAACATTCGCCATGCTTCAGCAACTGTTTTTTTCCCGGTGAGTGTAAACATCCCTTCGTTCACCATCTTTTGAACGACTTCTTGTTCTGGCTTTCCACTCTCCATAATTCCACTGCTCTTTACTGCAATTACCCTGCTCTTTTCATTGGTGAAAGGCCGCTTATCTGATCCAATTACTTGCTGCAAACCTTCAAAACCCCTAAGGCCCAAACCAAATCCAACAGTACCGAGAGCGGAATATTTCAAGAATTTTCTGCGTGAGAGGTGTTTGTCTTCTGTATCTATGGTATTTCTCCCTGAGAATATGGTTTAAATTTTAGGCTTATTTTAATTCAAAAAAGTTTTCTTGTCAAAGTTTTTTAAGATCGGGTTTCTTATCATATATTTTGTCAAAAGATGCTAAAGTCTGTTCCTTTTTTGTCAGTAAGGTGAGCGCCGTTTGCCAGGGAATTTATCATTTGGGTAATGCCATATCTGGCTGCACTTATTTTCCTTTTTGTGTCCCGTCACACATGCGTTCTGTCACACTTCTGTGTAATGTCACACTTTCAAGACTTTGACATGTAAGGGTTTTAACCTTGATAGGGACTGAAGATTTTCAGCCCCTACTTTAAGATGTTTTATCCAAAAAGCTGCCAGACGCCTAATTTTAATGTTTAGGAATTTCAATGTTTTTTGTAGGGGCGAACCTTGTGTTAACCCTTGTCCAGCACAATTTAAAACGTTTATGTCCATTTCCAATTTGGGCGAACACAAGGTTCGCCCCTACACAGGTGTTACAAGAAAGTTGCCACATGTCTAATTAAATACAAGGAGCTTTCAGAAAAAATAATAAACTATTTTTTATGGATTAATAAAATAAACATTATTGGCATATTATTTTCTATGTAAAAATTTTATCGGAGAAAAATATACTATGTGTTCAGGTTAACAAAGATAAAACGGGCTTTTCCATGTCTCCAGTGAGAAATCAAATAAATGAAGATGGTTTTAAAATTACTTATCTGCCATGCATAGATGGAGTCCGTGCCTTTTCTGTAATCGCTGTAATCATGTTTCACGGAGGCATTCCATTTTTGAGGGGTGGATTTATCGGTGTCGATATTTTTTTTGTTATCAGCGGCTTTCTTATAACCTCATTGTTAATAAAAGAGAAACAGAAAACAGGCGGAATAAATATAGTAAATTTCTTTACGAGAAGAGTACTTAGGCTAATCCCTGCATTGATAGCCCTTTTGCTCATCTTTAATATTTTTAGTATATTTGCCATGGAAAAAGATATTGCAGTGAACAATTTTGTTGATTCGTTTATTGTGCTATTCTATTCCGCTGACTGGACAAGGGCTATGGGCCTTCAACGTCCCGATTGGTTAGGACACGCATGGTCGCTCTCAATTGAGGAACAATTTTATATTATTTGGCCATTTATCTTTCTTGTGCTGCTGAAGATATTGAAGGATTACCACTTTATTGCGCTTGTAGTTTTGATAATGGCTTTAGCCTCTACTGCATGCAGGGTTATTTTTATGATGTACGGGTTTAATTATGATCGGATCTATAATGGTCTCGATAGCAGGGCAGATGCGCTGTTGATAGGATGCCTCTGTTCTTTTATATTATCTTCGAAATGGTACCACTGGATTTTAGCAAAATCATGGGTAATTCATGTATTGTTCTACATTTCATTAATGATAATCATAGCATTAGCCATATTATCACGATGGACAAGTCCAAAGATGTTTTGTTTAGGATATCTAACTATCGCTATATGTGCTGCAGTTATAATAATAAAATTAACAACAACTGCAGGAAATTCTTTTATAGAAAAGGTATTAACCCAACATTTTATCGTATGGATCGGGAAAATATCATACGGTCTTTATCTCTGGCATTACCCTATATTCAATATAATGCGTTACTATGAGTATACAAAAATTACCACATTTGTTTACGGTACAGCAATTACATTCATTTTTTCAGCACTTTCATATTATTTCATTGAAAGACCATTTCTACTGTTAAAAGGTAAAACATCATTTATTACCCCTGAACCGATAGATGGACAACCTGACAGCCCAACTGCAATACCTGTACGAGTAAAAAAAACATCACTGCTTCACAGGTAAAAAATTACACTGTTACAACGCCCCTGTTTGATTGCAGTGCTTTGTTGTGACTATTCCAAAGGAGGTGTATAATGCTCAAGATTATGACCCTTAATATTAATTATTATGGTAGCAAACATGGTTTGTGGTCTGTTCGCAAGGGGTTTATTCAAAAAGTAATTCAGAACGCAAGTCCTGATATAATTGCACTTCAGGCAGTCAAGAGAGAGCCAGCCGTAAACAACGGTGTAGACCAGGCTTCACAGCTTGCTGAGTTACTTCCTGAATATCAGTATGTAGTATTTCAAGAAGCTGTAAATTACGAGAATGGGAGTTCAGATGGTTTAGCCTTTCTCTCCCGCTTTGAAGTAGTTGAGACTGACTATATCGTGCTAACCCTGCATCCTGGCCTTGAAGATACAAGTCAACGTATCCTGTTAAATGCCCTGTTCGACTTACCTACCGGACCATTTCATGTTTTTAACGCTCATTTTTCGTGGATTTATCAACAAGCCCTCAAAAACTTAAATGAGACGCTTCCATATATAAATTCTTTCACCAAGCAATCTTTGCTCATAGGTGATCTGAATATGACACCCGATACAGAAGTCATAAGGCAGCTTAGTAAAGAAGGGTGGATTGATATTTGGGCAAAGCTTCATCCGGATGACAACGGTTATACCTTTGAATCGAATTACCTGACAAAACGTATTGACTATGCGTGGATTCATAACAGTTTAGAACAACAAGTTAAGGCAATTGAGATCGTAGCAAATAACCACGATGAAAATGGAAACAGACCCTCTGATCATGTTGGCCTTCTTTTTCAGTTATCAACTCATGGTTGAGTATTATTAAAAATATGAGACCATATTATTTTTTCTAGGCAATTTTATCCGTAAGAGAAAATGATAAACTTAGAATTATTCATTGAAGAACCGGTTTGGCGTGCTATAGGAAAACATTATCTATCGATTTATGTTTCCCTTTCAATTTGCCGAGAGATTGAGCTTCTTTGGGGCGAAAATGGTCAATAAGTAATTATTTCAAATATTTATAAGATTTTTTTTGACAGTTCCTGAAAGTTTTATTAAATTGTGTGGTATGAAAAATAAAACTTTAACTACAGAAAATTATCTTCATGAGTTATTAAAAAAGAAGTACCACACTTCGGAGGTTATTCGTTCACAGATAGCAAGAATTAAGGATAGTATACGGGAAAAAGCGGGTAAAGAACCACTGAAACCTTTCACTGTCAGGTTTAAAGGACGGGTTATTGACTGTTCTTTTGAGAAGACTTTAAAAATCATCTCCAAGCGTTTATTCATTAAAGGCAGAATGGATAATCTCTCCACTCACAGAGAGCACGGTTTTGTAGAGGCGAATATAACAGCTACGTTAACAGAAGTTGAAGCGCTTATTCAATATTTAATGAAATCACATCTTGTTCTGCATTGTAAAAAGGGAATCGTTAAGGGTGCAAGTAATTTATTGATAATTGATGTAACAGAGCGGGACCAGCTTGATAATTTTACACCGGATTATATCCACTGCAATTATGTCACCTCTGCCGAATCTTATGAAAAGTACACAGGAAGGCTCGGTGAGTATTTGGTCTTTAACGGGTCGCCATTAACGTCAGATAGAATAGGGCGGGAACTCCGGTTTAATAAAATCGAGACGAAAAACAAGGTGTTTACAACTACAGGTTTAAAAGAGATTTATGCAAATCTCTACTCTATTTATTTAATTCTTAAGTTAGACTTAGAACAACATTATTTGAAACTGAGAACCTTTTACTCTCAAGAAGATGATCTTAGAATGGTTGAAGAGAAAATTGATGAGCTTGGGTTCTTTGCCGATATTTTTAATCTTATAGTCTCAGATGACAATCCTATATTATCCAATAAAACGCTATTTTTAGATCTGATAAAACTTCAGCATATAGTTGAAAACAATAACTGGAAAACACTCCCGGCATATTCAGGCTATATTTATTCTGCAACCAATAAACTCAATAATCAGTTTAAGCTTCTGGAAGAATACAATCTCTTTTTGGCTTATGCGCACTGCGTTGAGAAGTTTATCGCTAAATTAACCAAGAAGCTATTTAAACACAAATCAGATTTTCGTAATGAACAATATAATTTAACGGCAAACTACAACGAGTTAAAGAAACTGCAGACGATTTCAAATCACCCTGTAATACAGGATGATTACCGGGAAATGTTGAATTCCTTTAGCAAGCTGCTTGCATATCTCGACTTTTTAACGGTACGGGACGGAGGTACAGACAGCACGGACAGTCATCAGGATACAATAAGCCTTGCAGGAAAATCTTCAAATAAAGTTGCCACACTTGTAAAAAAATGTATTGAATCAATTTTCTCAGTGACAATCGAGATCTCAACAAAGCCAATATTTCACCAGGATCAAAGTTTAAAGACAGAACAGGAAAAAGATGTTCAAAGGCTTATTTTAAAGCTCAACGAAAATCTGGAGAAACTATCCGGGTTAAAGACATCTGGCGGCAGGAATGCTTATTTAGAGGCAAGAAGGAGTGTACCGCAGCTGACAAATCTGTCAGATACCCTCGATCAACTGGAAAAATTGATAAAAAGTATAGAAAATAAAAAAGAAATGGATACCCATGATCCCTTTAAATCTATTTTTGCTGAGTATAACAAGTTTGAAATTCTTTACAGAGATTTAAATAACCTGGGAATTTTAGAAACCGGGGAAGAGCGGAAAATGGTTTATGGTATCTTAACAGATTTACAAAAACTTTTCTTTAACAAACCGTTGAAGGAAAATGCATATACGGAAATAATAAACAAGATCCGGTCTCTTGAGGATTTTATTTCCGGCAAAAACAGATCAATCCTTGAGAAAGAAAACATAGATATATCAAAGCTCAATCAGAATCCTGTCTTTAGAACGATCATCGGCATAAAAGCATGCATCCAGAATATTATTGAGAAAGAATCCCGGTATCAAAAGATCAATACCTTTAAAAACGACCCTGAATTTTTTTCATACAGTGCCAGGGAATTGGGTAATTTTCTGGTGCAGATAGAAAAGTTTCACGAAAAGGTGAAAAGTGTCTGTTATTATAAGAATATGACGGCATTTGAAACGGTAGAAAAAGATTTTGACAAGCTGATAGATGAATTAAAAGATATCGATTTTCTTATTTCACTCCATACCAGGAGTGCGGAGAGAAGAATATCAAAAGAACCCGATATACATATTGATTATTTAAAAAATTCCCAGTTAATAAGAAAAAATCTGGAAAAGGCTATTTTAACTATACAAAATCAGATTTCTCAAATGCAGGGATTTATGCATGCTATTGAAAACTATTTACATCAACACTCATTTGTTCACTCGGGAGTGGCAACAAGTGTACTTTTTGATCAAATAACTTATTTATTAAGTAATATTGATGTAAGGTTATTAGACATGACAAAATCAATGGAGGATATGTTTAAGGAAAGTGTTGACACGATATTCCATTACCAGGTAGGCGAAGCATTTACGGAGCCTAAAAAAGAAGATATCGATGATTTAATGAAAGAAGTAAACAAAAAAACTATAGTTAGAAAATATCAAAACCACGAGAAGGATTTATCTAATTTTATTGTATAAGAATTTTGATTTTATTTAATCAGGTTTATGGTAGGGTGGATTAAACGATAGCGAATCCACCCTTTAGAAATATTATTGGTTGATTCGGCGTAAAACCATACCTTAACCCATACTACTCGTAATTTAAATATATGTTAACCTCTTCTATCCTGCTACAGTCAGGGGTTGCAGCAGGCGGAGGCAGGATAGCATGTAAACCTCCTCAACAAAAGATCTGCCTTTGTAATTTTTTAAATAATTACCATGAGTACACCTTACGAAAGACTTCCATTAATTAATTTAACCGCACCACGAGCGATAGGTCACAAAGATAGAGCAGGAAGCAGTGTATCGGATGAGAACTTCTTGCACGATTCTGAGGATGCCAGGGCGATTCTTAAGTTTGCAGGTTTAAGCGATAACCTGAGCTCAAAAAACATCATTGAGGCCAGAGAGAAGTATTTGATCGAAACAGAGCCTGGGGGTACAGCAAAAAACCCTTCCTATACATTAAGTGCTGGCATGAGACAAAAAGACGGGACTCGAAGACCTCATTACACCAAGCTTCTCAAATTTGATAAGAGCCTGGTTTTCCAGGCTGCCTGTTGCTTACCATTAAAGGTTGTTGCCGCTAGTCTGGATGGCAACCCTGTTTCAGGGAGAATTCTTTTTCACAGCCACTCGGAAAAAGAAGGTGGAAAATTGGTTTATGAGTTTATGGGTACGGGTACAGAAATAATTGTAGACTTAAAGCGTGGGAAGAGTACAAAGGCTCAACGCCTTATCTTTAAAATAGTAGATTAGATGTTTGGTCACTTTTATCTTTTATGAGGATGTAGGGCAAGGCTTTAGCCTTGCTTCCCCGTCTGAACAACTACATGGGGATAGCAATCCTAAAGGGTTATCCTGCTACTCAAAATATTGAATTTTCTACAGATTAAACTAGGACTGCAGAAAATAACCTTATTGAAAACCTATGATAAAAAAATTCCCTGGGAAATGTAAATTCCCCAGGGAATTTTTTGCTTTATTTATATAATACTTGTAAAGTATTTAAATCCATTCTTCTGACAAGACGTTGCCTTCAAGGCCGATAACAACCTGCTTAATCGGTATCTTACGGGTAGCCTTTTCCAGTCCCTCTTTTGCAATTTGAGCTAACCCAAAGCAGCAGGGTACCTGCATTATGACAACGGTCATGGTATTGATTTTTGCATCATCGATTAATGCTTTGATCTTTTCTACATAGATCTCCTGGTCTGAGTCCAGCTTAGGACAGGCGATCGCAATGCTCTTCCCTTTAAGATAATCTTTATGAAAATCGCCTAATGCAAAAGCCGTGCAGTCTGCCGCCAGTAAGATATCTTTCCCCTGGAAATAAGGTGCCATAGGTGAAACTAAGTGCAGCTGTATTGGCCACTGCCTTAGCTGTGAAGGTCGTTTTCCTGTTTCACTACCCTCTTGGCTTGTCTTTTCACTAAAATCAATTGTTCTTGATCCTGGACATCCACTCATTTTGTAACCTCCTGTAAAAATTTTTCCTCTAACTCAACGATAAACTTTTCATACTTCCTGGGCAGTTCGTCTCCAACTGAGGCGTCTGCCTCGTTACATTTAACAAACATTTCACCTACCTGCGTGGTTGATAACTGACGATCAATCCATGGGTAAAGGATTTCATCTTCTTTTTTGATATGTTGCGTTAATAAGTCCCTGTAGGCTAACAGATGTTCCTTTATCTGAGTCTTGTCACCCTTCTCTGCACCCTCAACAACTTGCCTGATATGCCCTCTTCCCGTATCGTGGTCTTTATACATGATTTGTATAATCTCCGCATTGTTATCAATATACTTAAAGAGTATATCTTCTTCTTTCATATGATGATATTTATCGGCATACGTACGAATGAAGTCTACACATCGTAAGACCAGGTCCTTATCCACCTTAATGCTATTCTCAACGTAATCAGTAATCAAAGGAATCAATGCCAGTAAACGCTTGATTAATACATGTTCATCTACAAGTTTTTTTACGGGTGGTGAATAACTTATTTTCTTTGGTTCAGATTTTTTAGTTACGTCTACTACAGGTTCCGGAATATTTCTGTCCGGATAAATAGCCTTCTCAATTCTATACATCAGAGTGGCTTCCTGCTGTGGGTCAAGGTTGTGAATCCCTACAACATCCTTTAAAAGACAGCTTCCAACAGAACAGGGAACGCAGCCAATACCGTATTCCTCAAGGATACGCCCCACCTCCGGGCAGGTGTTGATGATTTCCTTAATCTCTTTGTTTAATACATTTTCCAAACATGTCCTCCTTTGATTATTTGTTTTCAGTATTAAATTATAATCGTATCTAAGGTGAAATTATAGCTAATAGATACAATTTCTGTCAAGAAAAGAAATCTGCCCCGTTCCACTCCTCTGTTCCTCCATTTCTAATAGCGGCTATCCCGAACCAGCAGATAATAAAGCTGGCCGTGCGTATTCAAATTACCGGCCTCAAACATGGCCTGGTCTCCTATCCCGAAATACACATCCGCCCTCGCCGGGGTTTGAATCGCACTTCCTGTATCCTGGTCTAAAACGAAGAAGGACTTTTCAATCTCTCCCTTTTTCCGCAGCCATCCAAACTTCTTTGGTTTCCTTCGTTCTATGACAGCAAAGGCCAAACCGCCTGCAGGAAAAACCCTTTTATCTGTAGCGATACTCCTCATAGGAGTGACCGGTACCCCAATAGAGCCGTGAGGAACAGCATGATCTACTTTTTTGAAAAAGATATAGCGGTCATTTTTCTTCAAATAAGAATCCAGTTCATGAGGATGTTGATCAAAATATTTGATAAGGGCGGAAAGTGTTAATTCATCTTCCGGAATCTTCCCATCCAGAACCAGCATGCGCCCTATACTGCTGTATTTGTGACCCGAATCAGCCGCATAGCCAACAAAAACTCTTTCACCGGACGGCAGTCTGATTTGTCCCGATCCCTGTACATGGATAAGATAGGCATCTAATTTAGATTTCAGGTAAACAATCTCATTTCCTTTCAACAGATTGCGCTCTTCAATTTCACGTCGTGTATAGTAAGGTTTTTTAAAATCGGCTGGTTTTTTATAAATGGGGTAACGGAAATCTTCTGTTGGAGTAAGACTTCCATCATAAATAGGGGTTCCGTAGCCGGTAAAGTGTACCTGGCCTTCGTACTCTTTCCCGATGGCCTGAAATACTCTGAAGTTTTCAATAACAAATCTGTTAAATTCCTCGGGGCTGTTATTACTTAGAAGATTATCTCGAAAGGCTCTCAAGGTGTCTTCCAGATTTCTATGTGAAAAATCTGACATAGAGAAACCGTACTGATTGCTTTTGACCCTTTTGAAATACTCCAGGCTATTATCGATTGAACGCAGCAAGGTGTTCTTGCTGTAGTCATCTTTAAAATAAGGAAGTTGTTTGGGATCTGTAATCTCTACTAAGGTGTCTCCTGACTCTCTCGGTACGAGAAGAGGTCTTTTCTTAAACATGGCACAACCTGAACCTACAATTGCGATAAGAATTAATCCTAGTATAAATATATTACCGATTTTTCTTTCTAATCTCATACTTGCATTAACCTCCCCTTATTATTTTCAAGAAGATGTGGATAATAAGCTATAACAATAATGTATTAGGGATTCCCAATACCTCGTATCCCTGTGTTATAGCAATAATTTAACGTATAGGAATTTCAAAGTTTCAGAGTCGGTTCAATCGTCCACGATTGAACCGAAACGTTTAGCATGTTTCATATGCCTGGAATAAACCAAAATGTACAGGCCTATGCTAAACGAATGGTTCAATCTACAAGATTGAACCAACCTTAGTCGCTGCCAAAAGCAGCCTAACTTGAATTTTTAAAGTAAATTCAGGCGGTATTCTACAATGCCCATGATATAGAATCAAAGGAAAAAGAGAATGCCTTCCCTGTTCTCTTTAGAATAGTTATTACTTCGTTCTTGTTTCAATGACAAAGAACATTTCATTTGACAAATCGTTATTCTATGAAGTAGAATCGTTTTTCATTATTCACAAAGAGAATCGCTCTTTTCATTCATGAAATCAATTACAGGTATTTCTCTTATAAATATTAGAGAGAAAAAAGGGAATCCACATCCTGCTTTTATTAAAGCAGGATAAGGAGCGGACCCGCCGCTGTAACCGGGAACGAAAATCACAATGCCACTGTCCCCTTTAAATGAGGATGGGAAGGAGTGATAAGTAGAATGATCCGGGAGCCAGAAGACCTGCCTGTAGTTGCTTCACGTAGTCTTCGATGGTAAAGAAGGTGAAGGTTATATATTATATCTTGTAGGGGTGGGTTTGAAACCTACCCCTATTATAAATAAAATAGAAAACCCATATCTTCCATTATCGAAGGTATGGGTTTTTTTGTTTCACGAAAGGTAATACGTTGCTAAGAATAACAATAGTATTTATGGCAGTTTTTTCTATGTTGTCTTTTGCATCTGAGAATGCAGTATTTGCTATGCATATTACAGAGGGGATTTTACCTCCACAATGGATTTTTACCTGGTTTGCCGTGTCAGTGCCTTTTGTAGGGATTGGCATATATCAGGTAAAACAGAAGAAGAGGAAGGTACTTAGCTATTTGCCCATGGTAGGCATGTTGGGTGCTGCGGTATTTGTGTTTTCATGCTTCCCAATTCCGGTCATTGCCTTGAACGGGATGGCTACATCTCACCCATGTGGTACAGGTATGAGCGCTGTCCTGCTAGGCCCCTTTGTTAGTGTATTTGTGGCAGCTATTGCCTTACTCATCCAGGCGTTATTTCTGGCTCATGGTGGATTAACTACACTGGGTGGAAATATATTTTCCATGGGTATTCTCGGTTCATTCTCTGGTTACTTTGCATTCCGGATCGCACAGCGATGCAGATTGTCCTTGTTTTGGTGCGGATTCCTCGCAGGGGTATTTTCTGATCTATTTACCTATTTGGGTACATCTGTTGAGCTGGGATTGCTGGTGGTCAACAAAGGAGGCTCATTCTTTAAAGCTGCCGCTGAAATTTTTGGAATGTTTATGATGACTTCACAAGGGATCCTCTGTGTCGTTGAAGGGATTGTTGTTGGGTTTGTATTAGTCTTCGTGCATAAGCGAAGACCAGCGATTTTGTTTGATCTTGGGGTTATTAAAGATGATACAAAACCTGTTCAGACATAAAGTGAATATACTTTCTTTCACTCTCATACTGATTATATCCTTCTCTGTATTCTCACTAGGAGATGAACATCCGGAAAAAACGGAACCACCAGCAGCACAGACAGATCAGGAAGCCTGGACGGGTATTGACGTGAGTATTGTTGGAAAATATGCTGAAAAGTATGGTCATCCACCCCGTGATCCATATATTAATACAGATCAAGGCGACCTGCTCCTTTTTGTATTTACCGCTGCCGGAGTAATTGGTGGGTTCGTAATTGGATTTAATGTGCGAAAACTTTTTTATGAGAAGTAAATCATTAAATGTTTTCTCTGTGGTTTTTTTAACCAATAAGTTAGGTTTTAAAGGTAAGCAGATGTATAAGGTAAGCTGTCAGCTATCGGCAGTCAGCTTTCAGCTTCTGCCTGATAGTTGAAAGCTGACTCCTGATAGCTTTACGCCCTTGCTTATTTTTGATATTCGACATTTTTCACTAAATTTCTATAAAAAGTCAAAAGTTAGGCTAAAGACATTATGGGATTTCTTCATCATGCATTTTCTGATACTTATGCCCGCCGAAATAATTGGTTAACAAGCATTGATATACGGGTAAAATTACTCTACTTTATTTCCTTGCTTGCAATAAATATATTTACAAGAAATATCGGTATTTCATTCCTTTTCCTTCTTGTATCCTTTACCCTGCTGACTGCCATAAGGGTTCCACTAGTGACAATACTTAAAAGTATGCTCATTCCCGTATCATTTGCAGTCCTCATCCTGCTTATGAAGGGGTTGCACGAAGGCCAGAAAGAATGGATATCTTTTTCTCTTATGGGATATAAAGTGACCTTGAAGGAAGAAGGATTACGAGGCGGAGTTTATACCTGCAGTAAGGTATTAGGCGGTATTTCATTGGTAATTTTATTCTCTTTTACAACAACGATAGGGCAGTTATGTATTGGTTTAAAATGGTTTCGGATACCAAATACCATTATCGAACTCCTGGCCTTTATGTATAGGTATATCTTCTTGCTTTTGGATGAAGTGTCTACGATGTGGAATGCTCAAAAATCACGACTGGGCCATACATCCTGGAAAAAAGTAATACAATCGTTTGGAATCCTGGGCGGGATGCTCATTATCCGGGCTTTTGGCAGGGCAGAGCGAATCTATGAGGCAATGTATGCAAGAGGCTATGAGGGAGGCAGCATACCGACAGGTAATTTATTACCGTGGAGAAAGAAGGAATACCTGTTTATCATAGGGATGATCTTTATTTTTCCACTTCTTATCTATGTAGGAAATGTACAGGTATGGTGATATTGCAGATCAGGGATATCAAATACCGGTACCATGACGGAACCTATGCACTGCGTGGTGTTACCCTGAATATTTCCAAGGGTGAATTTTTGGCTATACTCGGACCAAACGGGTCGGGAAAAACGACCCTGCTAAAACATCTTAATGGACTGCTAAAACCAGTAGAAGGAGAAATACTTTTAGAACAAAAACCCTTCCATCACTACTCTTCGAAAGAGATATTTCAAAGAGTGGGTATTGTGTTTCAGGATCCAAATGATCAGTTGTTTGCACCATCAGTATGGGATGATGTAGCCTTTGGTCCCTCAAATCTCGGCCTATCTAAGGATGAGGTTGCCGATAGGGTGAATGAGGCACTGTTACTCGTAGATATGATGCCATATGCAAATAAGGCTGTCGATGCCTTAAGTTTCGGACAGAAAAAGCGGGTTTGTGTAGCAGGAATCCTTGCAATGAGACCTGATGTATTGGTTTTGGATGAGCCTACCTGTGGTCTCGATCCTGCCGGTGTAACTTCTCTCATGACGTTGCTAAAAGACTTAAACGGGAAACATGGTATTACTATTATTATGGCGACAAATACGGTGGATTTGGTACCTGTTTATATGGACCGTCTGGCGATTATGTATCATGGAAACATACTAAAGGCAGACACCCCTGAACAGGTATTTTGCAGCATCGATGAAATACGGCACGCCTGTTTGGAACTTCCCCAGGTTGCCCAATTAATGCAAGCTTTAAGGGACGATGACCATCTCCCAATGGATGGTTTGCCTCTTACTATTGGAGAAGCAAGGAGGTTTTTGGTAAACATGTTGAAAAGTAATCATTCAAATTGAGCTCAAAGATAAGGGATTATGTTTAAAGGTCACGGTGGAAATATAAAACGCATCATTCAGTGTATACCTCCGGGTACAGAGGATAAGAATAACGGTATCATTGATTTCAGTGCAAGTATTAACCCTCTGGGTTATCCTAAAAACGTCCGGAAGGTTATTCTGGAAAATTTCGATGATATTGTGCACTATCCCGATATTGACTGCATTGAATTGAGAACATGTATTGCACAAAAAACCGGACATTCGGATGATGAGATCATTGTAGGGAATGGTTCCACAGAGTTGTTTTATCTGATTCCCCGTACATTAAGGCCAACAGAAGGGATCACATTTCAGCCTACCTTCAGCGAATTTGCCGAGGCACTGAAGTGCAGTCATGCAAAGGTTATTCATAATGTATTGAGTGAGGAAAACGATTTTTGCTTTCAGTATCATGAGGGTTATTTCCATGATAAAAAAGGGGGAGTAGCCTTTTTGTGCAACCCCAATAACCCGACAGGACAATTGATTGAAAGTACCGTTATCCTGAATATGGTGAACAAGCATTCCGGGATAACGTTCGTCGTGGATGAGGCATTTATAGACTTTGTCGACGAACCCGGGAAATATACGGTTATTAACGAGGTAGGGAAATTACAAAACTTAATTGTTGTAAGATCACTGACAAAATTTTACGGGTTTCCCGGTTTAAGGATAGGCTATCTCGCTGCCAACAGGGAGTTAGTGATGAAGATGATGGAGCACAAGGAACCGTGGTCGGTAAATACCCTGGCTCAATATGCGGCAATAGCAGCCCTGGAAGATGAAGAATTTATTTCCAGGAGCAGGGAATTTATGTCGAAAGAGCGATTGTTTTTATATAACGAAATATCTCATATCCGTGGATTTTTACCTTACAAACCCACGGTGAATTATATACTTATAAAAATAGATACTATGGATATGACTTCTTCTTCACTCCGGGAGCAGTTGCTGGGGTATGGTATTGCCATCCGTGACTGCTCTAACTTTGTAGGGCTTGGTAATAAATATTTTCGTGTAGCTGTAAGGACAAGGGAAGAGAATATAAAACTTATTCATGCACTGAAAAGCGTAGCTGCGCAAACTATCCGGGCATTTGTTACTTCGGAAATTGGAAATCACAGTTAGTTGCTTCTTCTGATTCATAATGAAGGGTTCAAGTTACAAATTTGAACCCGCAGAGAAGGGATTTTTATTTTATTATGCAGTTTTCAGGGTGGCAAGGACAAACCCTGTCCCTGTAGTCAAAAACGTACAGGCCCATGCTAAACACATAGTTCAATCTGCAAGATTGAACCAACCATGAGGTTTTTACAAGATTGCTAATTTTTTAAATTACGCTTAGCTAAATATATGATAAACAGATCCATCATGATACAAGGTACAGGCTCTCATGTCGGCAAGAGTATCCTCGTGTGCGCCTTGTGCCGTATTTTAAAACAAGATGGCTACAGAGTTGCGCCGTTTAAAGCACAGAATATGGCTTTAAATTCGTTTGTAACCGGAGATGGAAAAGAAATGGGGCGGGCACAGGTGGCGCAGGCGGAAGCAGCAGGGATTCCCCCTACCATAGAGATGAATCCCATACTTCTCAAACCTACAGGAGATTGCGGTTCGCAGGTCATTGTCATGGGTAAGCCAATAGGAAATATGACAGCAAGGGAATATTATCAGAAAAAAAACGAATTCGTTTCTATCATAAAAGAGGCTTATGACAGATTAAGAAATCAGTTCGATATTATTGTTATTGAGGGTGCGGGCAGTCCTGCTGAGATAAACCTAAAGGATGGAGATATCGTCAACATGGGTATGGCGGAAATGGCATCGGCCCCTGTAGTATTAGTAACAGACATCGATCGGGGCGGTGCGTTTGCGTGGGTCGTTGGAACGTTGGAGTTATTAACTACGGCAGAGAGAAACAGAATAAAGGGCATTGTGTTTAATAAATTCAGGGGAGATAAAAATATATTAAAGCCAGGACTGGACATGCTTGAAAATCGTATAGATAAACCCGTTATTGGCGTGATCCCCCATATTCATAATCTTAATGTCGATGATGAAGATTCCGTTTCACTTGAATATCATAATGGTGATAATACATTCAATGACAATAGTTACATAGACATTGTAGTAGTAAAACTCCCTCATATATCAAATTTTACTGATTTTAAAATATTTGCTCATGAGAGCGATGCGAGAGTAAGATTTGTAGATAAAGTATTCGATATTGGTAAGCCGGATTTACTTATTATTCCAGGTACAAAAAGTACGATAAGTGATTTGATGTTTTTAGAAAAAACGGGTATCTCTGAGAAAATTTTAAACTTATCAAAATGCGGGACAATGATAATTGGTATCTGCGGGGGATATCAAATATTAGGGCGGCAAATTCATGATCCATACCGCGTGGAATCATCAAGAGATAATATACAGGGCTTGTGTCTATTAGACACAACAACTACTTTTGCGAGAGAAAAGCATACATATCAGGTAAAGGCTCATGTGCTCGAACAAGAGGGTTTATTCTCTCTTAATAATGGGTTAACAGGATATGAGATCCATATGGGGGAGACAACATACAATGGACATAATGGTTTTAGGCCTTTTGCAAGGATTATTGAACGGGCAGGAGAAAAGGTAGACATATTAGACGGATGCGTTTCCGATGATGGCAACATAATTGGTACATATATTCACGGTATTTTTGATAATGATGAATTCCGGTTAAAACTCCTGGATTATTTGAGACTGAGAAAAGGATTAAAGCCGTCAAATAGCCTTCGGGCAAATTTCAACAGCATAAAAGAACACCGTTATGATGAGTTAGCCTATATTGTCCGCAGGAATATCAATATGGATTTAATATACGATATGGTTGATTTAACGGGGAAGCAAAAATAATCGGAACAAATTCGAAACAAATTCTAAATTCTAATGGCTGAATGCCCAAAACATGGGGAAACCACAGATTTCACAGATGGCACAGATATAAAATAGAAAATACGAAATACGAAACAAATTCAAAGTTTCAGTGTTGGTTCAATCGTCCACGATTGAACCGAAACGTTTAGCATGTTTCAATGTGCTTGTAGTAAACCAAAACTACAGGCCAATGCTAAACACATGGTTCAATCTACAAGATTGAACCAACCATTATATCTGTGCCATTTGTAATACAAATTTGTAAAACCGTGCTTTTTTAGCAAAGTTTTTCTTCGTGTTCTTCGGATTTTGGCTTTTCTGAATCGTTTAGGTTAGGGAGTATATCATGTAACTTTTACAATAATAAACCTTCCATACAGGTGCCCTGATATTTATATCGGGCTAAAAGGGAATCCCGACTCCGGTTTTTTTATTGGAGTAAAGGGAACGGTACCGCCGCTGTATTCGGTGACGAACGTTGCAAAGAACCACTCTCGTACTTTTGACGAGGGGAAGGTGCAACAAGTAGGATGATCCGCAAGTCAGAAGACCTGCCTGTGATGGTTTGCCGGAAAACTTCTTCGCAGTAAAGAAGTAAAGCGCCGATATTCAAACTTGAATCAAAGCCCCTTTTCTTCTTGCTACGAAGAAAAGGGGCTTTTTTTATTGTATGGTTTAATCTACAAGATTGAACCAACTTTGAGATTTGAAAAGGAGATAAAAAGAAGGATAAAAATGAAGTACCTCTTAATTTTGTTGATAATTACTTTAGCACCTGACTCTTATTGTAAGACTGCATCGGTCGAAGAGACAGCGAAGCCTGCCCTAACGAAGCATCTTTTGGAAGAAAGGGAATCAGATAGCAGCAAGGAAATTTTAAAACAATCAGCGGGGCAGGGCGTAACCGGAGAACAAATTGAAGCCGGCTCTTCGATGTCAGATTCAGCCGGTGTAGACCTTTCCGATCAAGCGGAAGAAAGTGACAACAATACCGGTAATTTAACAGACAACGTCCAACTGTCCGAGAATTCAATGTCTTCCGGGGCTGATGCATTTCTTTTGCCGGAGGTATTAGTCTATGGCCGTGCGGATAGTTTGCTCGGCATAGCAGGTGCGGCCTCTCAAGGTACGGTAGGTAAAGACGAGCTGGAAAGGCACATCTTGTCGCGTCCCGGTGAAGTGCTGGAGACAGTTCCCGGCGTTATCATCGCCCAGCACAGTGGGGCCGGCAAAGCGAATCAGTTCTTTCTGCGCGGCTTTAATCTTGACCACGGAACCGACTTTGCCACATCTGTCAACGGCGTTCCGGTAAATATGCCCACTCATGGACATGGTCAGGGTTATACTGATTTGAATTTCATGATCCCTGAACTGATTGAGCATGTGAATTTCCGAAAAGGGCCTTACTATGCAGACCTCGGCGATTTTTCTTCCGCAGGCGCAGCCGACATTCAATATGCCAGTTTTCTTCCGCAAAATATTGCACAGGTGGAAGGTGGCAGTTTCGGATATGCGCGAGGCCTGTATGCTTCATCACATCTCGTCGGAAGTGGAAATCTTCTGTATGCCGTTGAATTATTCCATAACGACGGCCCCTGGACCGAGCCTGACGATTACAAAAAAATAAATGGTGTATTGAGCTACAGTCGGGGTGATGCCGAGTCTGGCTATAGCGTAACGGCCATGGCGTATGCCGGGGACTGGAATGCAACCGATCAAATTGCTAAGCGAGCACTGCAAAAAATTCCTGACTTTGGCCGTTTTGATTCTTTGGATTCAAGCGATGGTGGCAATTCGCAGCGACACAGTCTCTCGGCGGAGTGGCACCGTGCTGATCCGGATTCTTCCACGAAGGTGCTGCTCTATGGATTTTACTACGACCTTAATCTGTTTTCCAATTTCACGTATTTTCTTGACAGCCCACAAGGCGATCAGTTTGAGCAACTGGACAGACGGTGGGTTGGCGGTACAAAGGCCAGCCAAACCTGGTACGGTGAAATTTTTAGCCGCGATATGGAAAACACCGTTGGCCTGCAAATACGCAGTGATTCTGTTACAAACGGCTTATTTCAAACCGTAGAACGACAACGTACAGATAAGGTTGATTATGAGGGTAAAAGGATTTCTGGCACAACCCGTGTGGATGATGTGTGGGAGACCAGTATTTCCCCCTATGTCGAGAATAAGGTGCAATGGGCAGACAAGTTTCGCACGATTTTTGGACTGCGAATGGATTATTACTACTTCGATGTTGATAGTGATTTATCTGCCAACTCCGGCACGCGAGATGATGTGATCGTCAGTCCCAAAGGGTCGCTTATCTTCGGTCCGTGGGCAAAAACGGAGTATTACCTGAGCGCCGGCCTCGGTTTCCACAGTAATGCTGGTCGAGGTGTGACACAACATGTTGATCCAAAGACAGGAGATACTGTGGAACCAGCAGATCCGCTGGTGCGTACAAAAGGGGCGGAAATCGGTGTACGCACAACTGTTGTTAAGGGATTGCAAAGCACGTTGGCATTGTGGCTGCTGGATATAGATTCTGAGTTAGTTTTTTCCGGAGATGCCGGCAGCACCGAGGCCAGCGCTCCGACCAGACGCTATGGTGTCGAGTGGACAAATTACTACACGCCTACCGAATGGCTCTCTCTGGATGCCGATTTCTCGTTTTCGCATGCCGAGTTTCGTGAAACTGTCGAAGGTGAAGGAGTGCAGGGCAGGCACATCCCCGGTGCAATTGACAGTGTTATATCTGCAGGAATTGCGTTCCACCAGCCAGGCGAGCGTGGCCTTTTCAGTGAACTACGGCTGCGGTTTTTCGGTCCCCGTCCTCTTACGGAAGATAACAGCATCCGCTCAAAATCCACCAGTCTTCTGAGTGCAAGAGTGGGCTACAACTTCAATAAAAATTGGACCCTCAGTGTCGAGGGTTTCAATCTCCTCGATAACAGGGATCATGAGATTGACTATTATTATCCATCGCGTTTGAAAGAGGAGGATGCTCCGCATAACGATATTCACTTTAAACCGGTTGAACCTATTTCGGTTCGTACGGCACTAACTTTCAGGTTCTAATTTTAAAAAGGAGTGAAAAATGTTCAATTTGTTTTTAAGAGGAGGGCCTGTTATGTGGCCTATCCTTGCTGCGTCTCTGGCAGCCCTGACCGTGATTATAGAACGTATTGTATTTATTATCCGTGAAAAAAGATCAAGGTATCCGGAGACGGTAGGAAAAATATTTTCCGAAGTCGAGAAAGGAAATATTGAAGAAGCGATACAAGCAGGAGAAGGATGCAGAGATTTTGTTGCCGTCACTCTAGTCTACGGTCTTCGCCATCGTCGCAAGGCATTCTCAAATGCACTTTTGCAGGCAGCAAATAAGGAGCTTAAGCGTTTTAACCGGGGGCTTCCAGTGCTAGATACTATTATTACACTTGCACCGCTCCTGGGTCTTTTGGGTACGGTGACTGGCATGATACATGCCTTTGGCCTTTTTGGCGGCAGTGAGATTGAGGCTCCTAAGGTTATCACCGGCGGCATTGCCGAGGCCTTCTTTACCACTGCTTATGGTCTTCTCACCGCCATTATTACGCTTATCCCTTTTAATTATCTCAATGCACGTCTTGAAGAAGCCAGGCATGAAATTGAGGATGCTACCACGCATCTGGAACTTTTGCTTTTAAAACAGGATAAAAGCTTATGAAGATACCACTGCCATCGACCAGGCGGAAGGCAAGGATAGAGATCATTCCGCTTATTGATGTCATATTTTTTCTTTTGGCGACCTTTATAATGGTTTCTCTTTCAATGGTCAAGAATCAGGGTATAAGTGTGAACTTGCCCTCCGCCGCTACAGGCACACCTCAGGAGCGCGAAACAGCAGTAACCATTACCGTCACCAGGTCAGGAGATATATACATAAATCAAGAAAAACTGGATACAGGCCTTTTATCCCAACGTTTGAAACAGTTAAAGACAGAAAATCCGGACATAAGGGTTTTTATTAACGGGGACAAGGAAGCCTGTTTTGGCAATGCAATTCAAATCCTTGATGAAGTGAGGTCTTCAGGAATCACTAAAGTCGCCATTCAGACAAAGCAGAGAGAACCTTTGTAAAATGACAACAGACAGATTTAATTACAACAAGGTCAAACCAGGCAACCAGGGTATGATTAAAGGATTTATACTTGCCTTATTCATTCATGGTATTTTGTTTTTTGTTGGCGGAAAGCTTTTTGTTAAACCCGTTCAGTACAGCGTCCAATCGGCCAACGGAAGCATAGATATTGATCTGGTGACCACTGCGCCACAATCAGATACGGATGCAGTTGAACCCATTACATCTGCAAAGGAAAAACAGCAGGAACTTGTTAAGACTGTGCTGGAGGAAGAATTAGCGGTACCGGCACAGCCAAACGTAGATACGGTTAAATCCATTACGCCCACAACAGAAAAACAACAGGAAACGGTTAAGACTATGCCGCAATCAGAGGTAGAAGCAGTTAAACCTATTACGTCCACAACTGAAAAACAGCAGGAAGCAGTTAAGATTATGCCTCAGGAAGAACAGGTAGCGTTGTCCCAACCAGACGTAGATGCAGCTAAATCTATTACTTCAACAATAGAAAAACAACAAGAAACATTTAAAACTATGCCGGGTTCTTCTCAAGCAACGATCAGAACGAAAATCAAGCCAGGTTATTTCCAGAATCAACCTCCTGAATACCCCCGGCTTGCAAAACAAATGCATCAGGAAGGACTGGTGATACTTAGGGTGGAGATAGACCAGAAAGGTATACCTGTTAAGGTTGAAGTTAAACAGAGTAGTGGCTATAAGCTGCTTGATCAGGCGGCCTTAAAGGCAGTGAGACGTTGGAGATTCCAACCTGAACGGATAGGAGGGCTATCTGTTAAATCAATGGTGTCAATCCCTGTCAGATTCCGCCTGGAAGAATCAGATAGAAAATCTAACTGATAGACTATCCTTGAATATAAAGAGGGTATATTTATGAAGAGGAGGTACAAAGAAGACAAAGGTTAACCAAAATGGATTTTATCGTGTAATATTTGTCGTTCAAATGTTCAGGGAATCCCGTAAAAACGGGAGCTGCCCCGCAACTGTAACCGGCGACAAAACCTGCAATATGCCACTGTTCTGTTGGTGGTAGTTTTACCGCAGAAAGGTATTTTTTATCACCACGAAGAACACGAAGGGCACGAAGAAAAAAATTATAAAACAAATCTTTTGATTCCCCTGCGGGTTCAGGTTTGTAACCCTTAGTACACTGTCAATTTAATTTGTAACGGTATGTGAATAACTAAAAGAGGTATAGTATGTCATTGCGAGGGTCTTTTCCGAAGCAATCTCCTGGATACTTCAAAAGGGATTGCTTCGGGGAAGAACGCCCTCGCAATGACAGATACTATATAATTTATTATTAACAATTATGTTGACAGTGTACTAGGTTATGTCTTTCTTCGTGTCCTTCGCGAACTTTGTGGTTAAAGCCTTTTGGTTGTAGCTACGCCACGTTATGTCCCCTGCGGTGAATTAAGCTATTACAAAACGGGATGGGAAGGTGCAGAGAGTAGGAAGACCCGGAAGCCAGGAGACCTGTTTGAACACCATTTTATGAATTCTTATTTCCGAGGGGAAGGACGTAAATGAAATATGTATTTTTTATGATGGCAATTGCTTCGATACTACACGGTTTTTCCTGTAAAGCCGAATCTAGTGAGGAAGCAGGCAAAACTGTTTCAATTCAAAGTAAACATTATTCAAATGAGGATGATAATGAAATTCTAAAGCAATGGGAAATGAGGATCACACCCCATGCCCATATCGAAAACGTAAATGAAAGTGCATTGAGTAATAGGGATATCTTACAACTACCGCAGAAATCACAGGCAAAGGTGAAAGGATTTACTTCTCAATTTGGTAAGGTTCAACAGGAAAAGTTTATTATTCGTATTCCGGATAAAGAAGAAGTACCAACACCTGTAGAAGAAACGAAACCTGAAATACCTGTAGAAGATGTCGATCCAGCGTCGGTAACACCAATACAATTAGAAGAGGAAGAAAACATCGGGGAAGAGACTGAAGCGGATCCTCTCGTAACAACAGTTAAGGACAAATCATTACCGCAGGAAGAAATTTCTCCACCCGCAGTACCTGAAAATAATTTGCCGCAAGAAGAGAGGAATGAACAGGAAGAAAGAATGCCAGATGAAATGGTCATTACCCCTACAAGGACAGAACAACCACTGAAGAATATTGGCAGTTCTGTATCTGTCATTACACAAAAAGATATAGAGGGCAGCAAAGCACCATTATTGCTTGATGTTTTACGCCGTGCCCCCGGGCTTGAAGTTACCCGGACACAGGGAATAGGAGGAACTACCAGTCTGTTTATAAGGGGAGCTTCTGCTGCTCAAACCCTCGTCTTTATTGATGGTGTACAGATGAACAGCCCTACCACCGGGGCTTTTAACTTCGCAAATCTTACAACGGATAATATTGAAAGGGTTGAGATTTTGCGTGGTCCGCAAGGTACCCTGTATGGCTCAGAAGCAATCGGAGGTGTTGTTAACATTATTACGAAAAGGGGTACGGGCGACAACAAGGTTGTACTGGGAACGGAATACGGGATGCGTGACACCTACAGGGAATCTATACATGTTTCCGGAGGAAAAGAGAAATTTGATTATTCGGTAGGTGCTTCTTATTTGAAAACTCATGGAATCTCCGCTGCCAGCAGCGGAGATGAAGAAGATGGCTATGAGAATTTCACAGGCTCTTCACGTTTTGGATGGAATTTTATGGGCGATGGAAGGATTGATACCATGGTAAGAGGAATGCATGCAGACTTCGAGTACGACGGATTTTTGTTTGGTACCGGCCCGGTAGACGACCCCGACCGGCGACAAACGACTGATGAGATCCTTTTCTCCACAAAGATCAGTAAAACTCTTTTTGATATATGGACTCCTTCTTTTCTTGTTTCAGTCAATGACACAGAACTAAAAGGCTTTGATCCTACGGATGCAGCGGGTGAGTTTCGCATTCCTACAAGGGTTTGGAGGCTGGAGCACCAATCCGACTTTTCTCTCTTTGACTTTGATACTATAACTATTGGCTATGAGTATGAAGTACAGGAAGGTGAGAGCGTTGGCAGGTTTGACGAGAAAACCTTCTGGAACAATTCTATTTTCTTACAGAATCAAATGAAGCTGTTTGATGCACTAAATTGGACGGTCGGATTACGATACGATGATTATAGCACGTTCGGGAATAACCTCACCTACAGAACTACCGCATCTTACCAGATAGAGGAAATTGGTACAAGACTTCATGGATCATGGGGGAAGGGTTTTAGAGCACCGAGCTTAAATGAACTCTTCTTTCCGTTCTATGGCAACCCGGACCTGGATCCGGAAAAAAGCACAGGCTGGGATTTTGGTATTGAAAAAGAAATTATAAAAAATAAATTAACCATAGATATCACATATTTTGAGAATGATTTTACTGATTTAATTACTGCCGCAATACAACCTGATGGTAGTTTTCTTGCAGAAAATGTAGCCAGAGCAGAATCCGAAGGGATTGAAACTACGCTAACTTATAAGCCCCTCACAATGCTCTCATTTACCGGAACTTATACCTATACAGATACAACGGACAAGGAAAAGGATCAACAATTACCACGCAGACCCAGACACAGGGCAACGCTTGGAATAAGTGCCCAACCTCTTGAGAAACTCCATATTGATGTAATTGGAGTTATGGTAAGGGATAGAATAGACAGTGACGGCAGGGAGATGGACAATTACTGGACTGTCAATCAGGTAACACGATACGATGTTACCCGCTTGATGGCTGCATATATCAGATTTGAGAACCTATTTGATTATGATTATGAAGAGGCGACGGGGTTTGGCACCCTTGGATTTACCGCGTATGGTGGACTGGAATTCAAGTTTTAAACAGATGAATTATTATCATAGGGATATTAAAATTTTGGGCAAGGAGAATAATCAATTATGAAGCATTTAAAAGGAATAATAGGAATATTTATCATTTTCATTTTGCTTTCTTTTCCACAATATCTTTCTATCGCACATGAAGGGCATTCTCACGAAGGTCATCAAGACCATCATGATCACGGTAA
>CAZPUD010000006.1:0-18256 GCA_964589115.1 uncultured candidatus Brocadiaceae bacterium
TTTATTAAAGTATCAGTTGTCTGAAGACCCGCCTATATCAGCTTGTTTGTCAGGTAATTCCCCAATAATTTTTCCCGATGGAAGAATAATAGCATGCATTGGTCCCGTGATAGATTTACCATCTTCACATCCTTTGGTATTAGGTAATTTACGGAAAAGTTCGCTACAAGAAATACTTGATAATGCTGAGTTAAATCCTATTTTACATGCAATAAGAATCTGGGGTCCTAAAAAGTTAATCTCATTAATCCAAGAGGCTGGATTAGATCGATATCTTCCTGCAAGGTATATAAAAGATAATGTCTGTAGTGCTTGTTATGGCCTTATGTCAAATGGTAAGATTGCGGAATTTCTTACCTATTTAGCTCATAACTTTGAATTTAAACGAAAAGTCGCTTATGCAAGAGTATATTATCTAAAAGAAACTAAAATGGTTGAACTTTCTCATCTGTAACATTTGAATGTTTTACTCTACAGAAAACAAATATCATAAAATAAAAGAATTCAATTTTGAGATGTGAGAAGTGGAATAATGAGCTAATTTCTATATAATCCAAATAATCCAACATAAGGAAGTTCTATCATATTCATAACTATTTGTTGACTAGGATAGAAGTTCGTTCCTCACGTTTAAGTGGCATGTGAAAGACCGTTGATGTCATTTTCTCATACGTTAATCGTAATACCAATGTTGCCGAAAAAGTACTTTGTGCGTGTGGATGTGGCTGAGGAGTTTCCATCCCTTATCACTGAGTTATTACTGTACTATGACCGTTAAATTTTAAAATAAGATAAAAGGAGGTAAATAATAATGGTTATCCCAGAATTTACAGCAGAAGTTTCAATATATAGAACGAAAAATACTTATCGAGCTGCTTACGGCATTTTGTCGGGTGGCGCATCGGCTACGGTAATTCCGCAAGCTTGTTGGTTAGAGTGTTCGTTATACCTGCCCGTGAGAAAGTGTGTGGAAAAGAAGGATGATATGTATTGTTATTGGGATGTAGAGTGCGTAGGGTGGAGATTTGTGTGCCCCCCCCACGGGAGATGGTGGGATACCCCAGCCTCTATAAGCGTTATGGAGCGCTGCATTACTAGGATTACCCTCTCACAGGTCGACCATTGAATTTGAAAATATGGGAGGCAAATGAAATGAGCATGCTAGGTTTTTCAGCAGAGATTTTACCAAGATTTAGAAATGAATCGTTTTTGGCTAAGTGTTAACGAAATTAGTAGACTAAGTTGACAAGATATTATGCAGGGACACAGAGGGTATTATTTAGTCCGTAGGAGCGAACCGGAAGACCTCTTGGCACTGACAGTTTTTTAACACGGCTTGAAAATTTACTTGGGAGAATGCTCCATAAGCAGAAACCTGGCCCAAATGTGACTTAAAAGAAAAATAAGAATCTCCAAAATTAAGTATGGTGACCGTACGCAGTAACATTTGTTTATTCTTACGGGTTAAAGTCCCGTCCGGGGGATTATCCGTTCACCCCGGTAGCTCAAGGGAGCGGCGTCTGAGCAATCAGGGGTCGTAAGTTCTCAATTGGCAAAACCGCAGGCCGTAGCGCAAGCGAACCTACAAGTAGCCTCGTCAATACTAAATCGAAGATGCCGACTCCGTGGACACGTGAGGAAGGCCGCAGATTGCAGACTCAGGCAACGGAAGGAGTCTGTAATATCTTCCGGGGTAGCAGGGGCGGCATGCAGTGGAAGATAAACAGATCAGTGCTGGAGACCCTATGCAGTAATGTGTGAGGGGCATAAACCGCTCTGTATAAGGAAACGAAAACACAGCGGGCTGTACAGGGAGTCGGAGGGGTTCATGGTACCGTTTGAGGACGAGGGACAACAAAACCCTGTCCGAGGGAAGGAACCCTGCTTTGTTCATGCAACCGAAGAGTGGAGGGAAAAGGGAGATTGCAGAAATGCTAACAACCCTGGAAAAGATCAGGACACTACAGAGGAAGCTAAGCAAGAACCAACCTACCGCTTCTACGCCCTCTATGACAAGGTATTCCGGGCAGACATCCTCAGTCATGCCTACACCCTTGTTCGTGCCAACAAAGGGAGTGCCGGGATAGACGGCGTAACCTTTGAGGCCATCGAGGAGAGAGAAGGGGTATCCGCCTTTCTGGCGGAACTGCAGGAAGCACTCAGGAGCAAGACCTATCAAGCAAGTCCTGTGAAACGAGTAATGATACCCAAGACGGACGGAACGCCCGTTAGGCATTCCCACCATCCGTGACAGGGTAGTGCAGATGGCTGTAAAACTGGTCATAGAACCCATTTTTGAAGCCGACTTTTGCGAATGTTCATACGGGTTCAGGCTGAAGAAATCTGCCCACGATGCCGTAGATGACGTAGCGTATACCCTCAACAGGGGATATACCGAAGTCATAGATGCCGACCTGTCCAAATACTTTGACACCATTCCCCATGCCAAGCTTATGGCTGTGGTAGCAGAGCGCATTAGTGACGGTGAGATACTGCACCTGATAAAGATGTGGCTCAAGGCACCGGTCATAGAAAAAGGCAGAGACGGGAAACAAAGGAACATAGCCTGTACAGACGTCATAAAATCAGAGACAGGAAGACAGGGCTTAAGCGATACACAAACAGCATGTTGTATGAACGATATGGTCTTTACAAAGTGCCGACCACAGCGGTATGGAGATAATCGCATGCCTTATGGTAAAGGGCATCGGAAAGCCGTGTGCGGGAAAACCGCAAGCACGGTTTGATGAGGGAGGACTGGCGAAACAAGCATGGTGAGGCTATTGAGGCACTGCCAGACGAAAGGGGCAGAAACAGATAGGCCAACCTAAACTATATATAGCCAGTTCCCTACTCTACCCAGAATTAGTCCCCAGAATTAGTGGTGTCCCCAGAATTTCAGATCCTTCCGTAACCACGCGATCGAACCCCGAGCGGATTCGCGTGGAGGCTTTGAACTCGGGAGTAAGGAGGATTATTATGTCGGCTGCAACAGATTTCCTTAACTACTGGATCCAAGTCGGTGCGGATCACGCGCCAAGTATCACCGTGGCTTCTTGCCAGCCATCAGGGGACATGACGCCTGGACCGAGACACTGGTCGCCAGGTATCGTCGGCTATGGTTTTGGCATCGACGGACGGATCAAAAGGGACAGCAACGGGATCGCCAATGGCCTGCATTTCGGGGAGGTACTGGTAGCTTACAGTGATCGCGTGTCGAATCCCGCCGCATCCCCACCGGACTATCAGCGTTTTAACACCAAGAACAAGGACCGGATGCAGTTGGACCTCGTGATCGAAGGCGATATGGTCCGACTGACGGTTATCCTGACGACTTGGGGAAATGCCACTTGGACCGCCAAGACCAGCCAAACCGATGGTGGCGGTGGTCAGTTGTTGTTCACCAGCGTCCCCCCGGCTGGGCCAGTGCAGGTCAGGGCGGTCATGCTCATCTCGTTCCAGCCTTCCGGCAGTTTTGGATGGCTGTAGTGGCGGTGTTGCGTCGAGTGCTATGTATGATTAGGGGGAATTCAGGGGACACCATATATAATTATTCAGAAAAGAAGAATTTGACTTTCGTATGAATATATTCAAGGAGGTGTGTTGCGGCATACCATGAAGCGAAGACCATGCCAGAGAAACCTGTGATTTCAGAGTAGGAGTAGAAAAATTCTATGGCGATTTGTATCTTATCTTTAAAGTGAAGGTTGTTTTATCCCCCAGGGAATTCATCGAAGGTAGGGTATTAGGTCAATGGGAAAATGCTTTGATTCTGAGACGAATATGGCGCCGACACCGACGTTGCAGACTTTTTCTCTTCTGAGTGATCCGCAATATTGCTAATTTGCACCTTGTGTTTTTTTGCAAATGGCTTGGGACATCCTATGTCATCAATAGCAAGAATCCCGTCATTGGTGGATGCAGTAGTTCTTTGCTTTTTAACAAGGTAACACCACATTTGTGGCTGCTGGCGTCCAGCGGCAGATTAGCAGAAGAACATTATATTATGAAAGGGGGTGAGGAAAATGAAGGCTAAAATCAAGAAATTAAAGAAGCAAGAGAAGCCACAGGCCGGTAGTAATGGTTTTTGGTAATTGTTTCTTTAATGAAACTGGGGAAGGCAGTTGAAAAACTGCCTTCCCTAGTTTAATAAAGACCTAATCCGAACGAGTTGAAAAAGATAAAATCAAAATTTGGTTCATGATTAGATAAATTACATCATTAGATAAATTACATAGTTGTGGGGTTGGATAGATACATGGTTAAATGGCCAAATGGCTAAATAGTGGATGGCTGATCAATTGACCATATAACCATTTAACCATAGAACTGTTTTTTTCAAGTAGATAAGGTTAAGAGACAAAACCCAATACTTTTTATATACCCGAAGTTCCTGAACCAGCAAAAGGAGATTCGGTTATGCTTTTTTCGGGAGACTTCCCTCCCTCAATATCCATGGGGCAAGTGGGTTGGTTACTCTGGCAATAGCCTTGAAATGTTCATGTTGGAAGTGGTCATCAGCAGAAAAAATTTCTGTTACAATACCCGACAAGGGCAAGGCACTCAAATAATCATAAATGTGAATGTCCGAGGAAAGGCTTTTATGGAAAGAGGCTTCGATTGACTCTATAGTAAGATTTACTATATGGAACTTAGAGGTTTTAAAACTCTCCAGGATATCTTTTCTTATATTAACGGAAAGGTTGCTTTTGCGCAATACATCGAGGATTTCGGCAATTTGGTGAGTGGTTATTGCTATGATAAGGCTGGCGTCTTCCAGTTTTTCAGTAAGGAACTGAACCGCTCGATTATGAATCTTTACGAATTCCAGTTTTTTGGGAATCACGTAAGCATAATACCAGATGTTGGTATCAATGAATATGAAATTAGTCAACATCTATCTGGGTATCTTTGATAAGTTCCTTGGACGTACGGGTAGGAAGTGTACTTTTGAGGTGACGGATTATTTTTTTCACAGCCGAAGGAATCTTTTGTTTCCTATGTACTCCAGGAGAAACAATAGCGATTTTGACAACTTGATGTTCCCCTAATTTAAGGACTTTCGTGGGTTTTAATACCCCATTTTCATAGATAGCTTCAATGATTTTAGACATATTATTTCCCTTACTAAAGTATCGTAAGTGCAGAAGTACCAGTAAAAGTGCAAAAATCAAAAGAATAACAGTATTTTATGACTAATTATTATAGAAATCAAGGAATAATGAATGTCGAAGGATAAGAAAGCATCATACTTCGAAATTCCTTGTTCGATATTCAATATTACCATGTAGTAGATTGTAATCCTGCTATATTTGGCCGCTGGGCGTCCAGCGGCGGATTAGCGGAAGGACCTTAAATATATGAAAGGGGGTGAGGAAAATTAAGGTTAAGATAAAGAAATTAAAGGGACAAGATAAGCCAGAGTGGTACGGCAAGGCCTGGTAATTGTTTCTTTAAAGAAACTGGGGAAAAGCAGTTGAAAAACTGCTTTCCCTTTGAACCTATATGTTTTATGAAAGCTATTCATATTACATCACCCTTATTAAAATGAATATAAATTTTTCACATTATGATTATTTACTCCAGCTTAGCTGCGGCTACTGGAAATCACAGGTACTTTTTACTGCGGTAGGATTTGATATGTTTACGCATATTAATAGCGGTAAGGTTACCGCCAGGGAGATTTCGCAATCCATACATACAGACGAACGGGCTACGGAGATGCTCCTGAATGCCCTGGTTTCCCTTGAGTTACTTGAAAAACAAGAAAACCGCTACGATAATAGTCGTATATCGAGTGTCTATCTGGTAAAAGGAATGCCTTATTATCAGGGCGATTTTATTCACTATTTTCATAGCATGATGGATAACTGGGCAATGCTGCGTGAGACGGTAGAAACAGGAAGGGCTATTTTGCCAGAGAATCTTCCTGAAGAGGTAGACTCCGACTCTCTCAGGGGCTTTATCAATGCAATGCATAATATTGCCGCAGTTAAGGCAGAGGAGATTTGTAATAAGATTGATTTGAAAGATGCGGGATTGTTGTTAGACCTCGCTGGTGGTCCGGGTACCTATGCTATTACATTTGCAAAAGCAAACCCTAATTTACATGCCGTTGTCTTCGATCTGGAACATGTTATCAAACTTACCAAAGAGTTTATCAAGGCATCAAACATGGAAGGTCGTGTTACGACTCAATCGGGAAACTGCCTGGAGAATAATTTGGGGAAAAATATCTACGATGTCATTTTCGTCTCAAATTTCTTACACAGTTTTAATCCTGAAAACAATAAAAAAATACTCAAGAAATGTTGGCATGCTTTAAAAGACGACGGTCAAATTATAATCCATGATTTTGTACTGGATGAGACCAAAACGCATCCCCAGTTTGCTGCCCTCTTTAACCTCAATATGCTTATAGGCACAGAGGAAGGCGCATCATACAGTGAGCGGGAATATAGGGCATGGCTTGAGTGCACAGGTTTTAAACAGATGAAAAAGATCGATCTGGAGTCCAACTGTTCTATAATAATTGGAAAAAAGTAACAATCGGGGCGTACCATTCAACGACCGAATGTTACAGGAATTCTGAGGGGGTTAAAACATTGACAGACGTCTTTCCGCTAAAGTGTTTGGTATTCCATGTAATGAGTGTATCTATGTTGTTTGTTTCTAACGTCCATAAAATGACGGCATCGCCGAGTCGGAGTCCTCTCTGTATTCTGGACAGACATTCCGAAACGAGCGTAGCCCAGAAGTCCTTTTCTTCGTTTGCGATGAAACGCGGAAAGAGTATTTGTATATCTTCGGCGGTGAGGTACTTATGAAAGAGTGTCAGAGAGTCTTCTTTTCTCGTAGCAGTGGTGAGTATTCCACAAAATTCGAGAAGATTGAAGATGGTAACGGCCTTGATTTGATCGCCAAGCTTATCGAAAAATCCTCTCGTGGCGGTATACCTTTGGTCATTATGGAAGATATGATAAATGGTAAGCACATCTGTATCAAGTGCAATCATTCCGGTAGTTATTTTCGAACAATTTCTATTATGTCGCTGATGTTTGTTGTATCAAAGGCGGTTTTTACAGCTTTCTCAATATTTGCCGAATCTAGTATCAGGTCTTTTATTTTACCTTTTTTCTTGAGATTGCCTTCGAGATAAAGAGATACAGCATGTTGAATATCGTCTATGGATGTCATTACTACTTCAAATTCTTTGCCAACAGCAGAAGTTGCTAATTCATCCGGAATGGAGAGGTGTCCGTCGGGAAGGACTTTCCCTTTGAACCTGTATGTTTTATGAAAGGTATTCATAGCAATATTATTAAAGCATATGAAATCTTTGTCAAGTAATAAATGAACTTAGAAAATATAAAATCAGGACTTTGTCATTGTTAGGAAGATCTATCTATGAAATCATTTCAAACGGCACTACTTTTTCCTCCCGTATGGTATTATCCGAATACACCGTCAGAGGTGGCTTATCTGGCAGCTTATCTGCGTACGAAAGGTATTGAACCCTACGTACGGGATTTCAGTATCGAAATGTTCGACCTGATTCTGGACAAGGAATGGCTTAAGGATATTTACCATCGCTTACTGCAAGAGTGGCAATCTTTGGATGCAAAAGACCATCTTTCGCAGCAGGAACAGAGCCGGTACCATGCCCTGACCCCGGTCGCTATTACGGGGAAATATATTATAGACGAAGTCAACCGGGCGAAGAACCTTATGCGCGACCCTGCGTGTTTCTATAATTATCGCTCCTACCGGCATGCTTGTCAGGTTTTAGAACAGGCCTGCACACTGGTCTCCACAGCCTTCGCGCCGACCCGAATTACGCTCTTTAACTATCAAATGCAGTATGATGAGCGTTCCTTCCGGCAAGTTTTACAAGCGATCCAGGCAACAAAGGAACATCCATTCCTCAGCATCCTTTATTCCCGTTGGTTGTATGATATCCTTGAGAAAGAGTTTGATCTCATAGGCCTCAATGTGATACACCCGGACCAGATCATCCCCGCCCTTACCCTTGCCCATGTACTGAAGAAAGAAGGGTCAAAGGCGCATATTACCGTCTTTGGGTGTCTGGAAGACCAATTCAGTTTTACCCACGTCCTGGACTGTTTAGAGGCAAAAGACGCCTCACCGCTTTTTTCCCTGATAGATAGCATAATCTTGTACGAATGCGAGCGTCCTTTTACGAGGCTCGCTGAAATCCTTGCCGCAGGTGAAAAACTTGATAACGTGCCTAATCTGGCATATTGGTATGATGGGAAGATGCGCGTTAACCCTATTTCGGAACCAGAGGATATACAGGCATTACCAACACCGTGTTTTAAGGATTTTCCTTTTGAAAAATATTTTTTTCCGGAAAGGGTTATTGATTATATAATTTCCCGTAGCTGCTATTGGGGACATTGTTCTTTCTGTTCCATTGGCGCCCCGCGCCGCAGCTATCGCTGCCGGAAGGTGAATCATGTACTTGAAGACCTGACATTCATACAAACCCAGACGCAGGCACGGTTCTTTCGCTTCCGCAACCAGATCCTTTCCCCTTCCTATTTGTCACAATTTGCCCAGGGTATTTTAGACCGAAAACTCAATATTAGATGGACGTGCCGTGCCAGGTTTGAATCGGGTTTTACGGTAGAATTGCTCAGGAAATTACGGCAGGCAGGGTGTGTGGCGATATGGTTTGGACTGGAGAGTTTTTCGGAACGACTACTTAACCTCGTGAAGAAGGGGACGAAGCGCGAGACCATCGAAAGAGTGTTAGAGAATTGCGTTCATGCAGGCATAAAGGCACGCTTTTTGACAATTGTGGGACTGCCCACGGAAACGCTACAGGAGGCCCATGAGACGCGGGATTTCCTTATACGGCATCATAAGCAGATCGAGGATTTTAGTTACACCCCGTTTATACTCTTTCGGCAATCCGATATGGCAAAAAATTCCGCCCACTATGGCATTACTAAGATCAGTTACCCTGACGAGGGGATGCTGGCGTATCGTCTTGACTATACGACCTCAAGCGGGATGTCGCCGGATGAGATACAACAGGTATCCCGGGATATTGCTTCTGGGTTGAAAAAGTACTTTCCGTCGCATTTCCTAATCCCTACTCATCGTTACCTGTATATGGAGCATTATGGTGAAGGTTATACTGATGCTGTATCGAAAGAAGAAGAGACACCAGCAATTGAGGGGGAACTTCTGGAATTGAGGCCGAAAGTGCCATCATGGATCCTTTATGGGACGCTTCATTATAATTACGATTTCATTGATGAACAGCAACAAGCACGGGATAAAGCGCCCAATGCGTCCAATAAGGATGATATAACCGAACCACTTACGCCGCAAGAGGTGCTTCTTGTGTACAATATAGAAACCGGTGACCGGTGGCAGATGGAGAAAGATGCCGCCTTTCTGCTTGCTTCGAGTGATGGGAAAACCACGATTCGTACTATTATGGAACAGGCAAGTAATACGTTCAACATTTCCCTGGACGAATCGCAGCAGGTATGTAGTGATTTTTTCAAAGAGGCGTTGGAACTTAAAATTATTGAATTTAGCTGAAAACAAGACTTTCTGTGTGCTTCCCTTATAAATTAGTTTGCCGGTGGTAGCGACTTTTTCGATAAAGGTAAATGCCGGGTAAACAACCCCCGCACCCTCTTTATTAAGGGGGATTTCCTCAAGTCCCCCTTAGAAAAGGGGGATTCAGGGGGTTGTCTGGTATGCTATGATACAAACTTTGAGCTAAGATTTCAGGAAATCGATACCATAGGATTTTACATCATGAGAGTGTTTTGAATTATATTTCATAATGGCTCTGGCTATACGTGAGAAATTATCACCTGGTAATGTATGGGGAATTATGAGGACTCCACAATGAGAACGATGCTCATGAAAGAATTGAACGGTCAGGCAGATAAAATCGTTCCTGTTGCGTGTTACAAGGCATCTCTTTTCAGAGGCAGCCAGTTTAAGATGTTCTATATCTTCAGCCTGCACCATGCCTATTTCATGGGCGCTGACGGCATCTATGCCGTGTTTTCTGAGTATTTCCGCAATCTTTGGGCTCAGGTCTTCATCAAGATAATATTTCAACGGTTGTCTCTGATAAGGAAGGGGTATCTTTTATGAACATGCTCTTCGGTCAACCCTTCATTCTGCTTTATAAGAAGGTCGATCTCTTCAGGATAGGTTTTGTAATAACCTGTGGCAGACTTCAACTGCTGTTCTGTGAGCCAGTGGTAAGCCTTTTGCAAACGTTTAAGGTCTTCACCAACACCTTTGTATGTTGCAATAACCTCCCAGACCTCAATGCCTGTGCCTGCAATGCGAGCCCTTCGTCCTGTTGTTCCTTCGGTAAAGACAATGCCCGGACACCGCTGCATCCTCACCGCCTCATCAAGCAGTTCATTTGTGACGACAGAAAACTCTTTGCCGGTGTCTCTGGCTATTTGTTCGATTTCTTTCAGTGTTTTTTCCTGAATCCTTATACTTTTCTGAACCGTTGGCATACCATCTCCTTCAATAGATTACGTTGTATGACAATATATTACATGGTAGGGCTGTTATTGTCAAGGAGCTTGGAAACAAGCTGTCAAACCATATTTGGCTGCTGACGTCCAGCGGCAGATTAGCGTGAGGACATCATTATTGAAAGGGGGTGAGTAAAATGAAGGTTAAGATTAAGAAATTAAAGGGACAAGATAAGCCACAGGCTAGTAGTGGGATGTGGTAATTGTTTCTTTAATTAAAATGGGGAAGGCAGTTGAAAAACTGCTTTCCCTATTTATGAATATCTAACTTGATTGTATAGGAATTTTCATTTTAATTAAGCGGCTAGAGTTGGTTAGAGTTGGTTCAATCGTCCACGATTGAACCGAAACGTTTGGCATGTTTCATACGCTTGGAGTAAACCAAAACGTACAGGCCTATGCTAAACGAATGGTTCAATCTACAAGATTGAACCAACCATAGCCGCTGCCAAAGGCAGCCTAATTTAATAGTATAGGAATTTTCATTTTCCGGCTCGTTCGGGCCAGGCATTCGACTATTTATAAACACAATTTTCATGGCGTCGTTCCACCCCCTTTACCCTCGCCAGCGGGGACAGGTGTTGTCCCCCTCAGTGAGGGGATCAAGGGGGAGGCTACATGTTTGAAATTTTTTATTATAGACTTAACTATGGAACCTACTCATACACCAAAAACCCTGGGATATCTTGACGCACTCCGCAGACCTGCATTTGCGCTCTATTTTAGTGGTGCATTGGTCGACACCTTCGGCAATAGTATCTTTTTAATGACCGTCTTATGGTCTATTTTCAAGCTTACCGGTTCTCCTGTATCACTGAGCGGACTAATTGCGGTATCCATAGCGCCTACGATCCTCTTTGCCCCACTCGCCGGAACCGTAGTAGACCGATGGGATCGCAGGCGCATCACCCTGGTATTTATTCTGTTGAATGCAGCTATAATTTTATGTGGCATGCTTTTTTGCACATTGCATCTTCTCGGTATCGCTTTACTATTTACACTCTGCATCCTGATCTCGATTAGCAATGTCTTTTTTAACCTGTCAGTTGTTAGCCTGCTGCCAGAAATCGTTCCTGAAGAGGGACTTGTCGCGGCCAATGCCCTTGTGGGCTCTTCAGTACAAACGGGAAGGATCATTGGGAGTGGTCTGGCAGGGGTTATCCTGGAATACTTTTCCATTGAAAAAGTACTTCTCATAGATGCAGGCACATACATCTTTGGTGCCCTGTGCCTCTTCTTTATGCTCCGATTCCCCCTTGTATCATCTAAAAAAACGGCTATGAAAGCAAAGGTAGAGCCGTGGAAGAATTTTACTGCATGTATTAACTATGTAAGAGTAACTCCTATGATTTTGGGTATTTCCGTAATTTTTCTACTTCCACAGATGACAGAATATCTTCTCTCTGTTTTACAGGTTCCCTATGTGTCAGAAGTATTAAAACGAGGCCCATCGGCCCTGGGTACGATTGATGCTGTATTTGGAACAGGGGCAATTGTGGGGTCACTTGTTCTTGTCGCTTTGATACGTCTTTGTGGAGAAAATGTTTTTTTCTGGATTGGACTGGTAGGAATGGGAATGGGCTACCTTCTCTTTGCCCTGGCAGGGGGGTTATTTGAGGCGGTTCCGGCAAGCTTTCTTGTTGGCTTATCAGGTTCAGTGACCCATATCTTTTACATAACTTCTATTCAGCGGCAGGTAAATAACAATTTTCTGGGAAGATTTCTGAGTTTCCTGGATTGGTCAAATGCTATCCTTACCTTGTCATTAGTAATGGGTACTGGTGTGTTAATAAAATTTTACAATGCCAGGGCGAGTTTTGTAATAATGTCAATTTTGTTATTTGTTGGTGCAGTGCTTGGAATAAGGATGGCCATACGTATGAGAGCCCTTCCTCTGGCGAAATTTTCAAAATCTATTCGTGTTTTTGTAAGAACCGATGGCTGCAGAAAATTTCTGAAGAACCTCTGGAAGTTATAAGATATTACTGAACCAAATAGCGACAAAAAGAGATATCAATAAAAGGAACCAAAATATAAAAGCAAAACGTATTTTTCCCTTTGCTTTTTTTGTCTCCCACCAGGTTTTTGGGTGGACTCCTTGAATAAAAAAGGTTATGACCCCCGCTAAATTAATACAAGCAACGCTCGTAAAGAGTAGCAAAGCGGTTCCGAGCGCAAGAAACCAATTGCCAGATCCTATTAATAATCCTAAAACCACCAACAAAGGGAGTAGGGTTACTGCTACCATTACGCCGGTAAGTGCAGTTGCCATACCCGTTGTAAATGCGAGGACTCCTGCGCATCCAGTAGCAAGTGGAAGTGCAAAATCTTTTAGACCTCCAGTTGTTCTGGATGAAATTTCCGGTATATCAGGGTTGACCGTGAAAAAAAAACCGATAAAGATAGAGAGAATAAGAGAAGTGAGAAATCCGATAATAATAGATTTTAATGCCTTACGCATTAAAGCTGTATCACCAAGGATAGTTGCAAGGGATAACGCAACATTTGAACCTAATAAGGGTGCAATAACCATAGCACCTATTATAATAGGATTATTATTATGTAATATACCAATGGTGGCGACAATGGAGGAGAGAGCAGTCAAAATGATGTAAACTATGGAAAGATTTGCAGAATCTGCTATATCTGAATATAACTCCTCACGACTCATGCGACCTATTTTAGTCTCTTTTTTCTTTTCTGATTCAGTTTTCTTTTGGCCATCTAATAAGTCTTCTGGAAGTTTGGGACGCGGTAGGGATGCCTCTACAGGAAGAAGTAATATTCTAAAATCTTTATCGTTTGAAAAATTTTTTTCGAAATGATCGAGTACTGCCTCTGTTTCCTCCGTCACGAGAAGTATTTTGAGGAGAACCCTTTTTTCTGTTAATTTCTCATGCCAGGCATCTATTATCGAATGTTCTTTTAGTAACTCTTCTGCCTTTTTTCTATTCTTCTCAGGGAGAAAGATTTCAATAAGACGGAGTGCCATATTATACCCTTTGCATTAAGATGTTCTCTATAGATGAAACTGATTGCACTTATGTATAGTAGAACGTAATTTAAAATTAAATTTCCACTGAATTTTGACCGAATTACTATAACTCAAGCGCAAAAAGCATGCGAAAGAAGAAACTAATCATGTAAGTATGGATAATGCTAAAAAGTATTTATATGAATAATCCTTGAGAAGCAGTTATTTCAATGATTTTAGATATGTATTTTTAGAAATTTAATTTTTAGGAAATATTTGTGACATGTCACAGGCCTGTGACAATGAATTGTGTGACATGTTACACCTTTTTTACAGGTTTTGTTTCGTAAACAATTTCTTTTTCCCAGGTAAATAGCGTTAAATTCATAATCCGCAAGAAATAACATAATATAATAACTGTTTCTCAGTTATTGGTATATGTTTTGAGAGAAAGTCCAGAGCACTTTCTGGTGAACGTTATTAACTTGTCCTGCATCTTCCATTCGTTATTTCATTTAGACAATTGAGTGCTTACACTATTGGCTCAAAATTCATAGACTGTTTACATTATTAATATCGGTATAACTTTATCGATATATATAATCATTTACCATTAAATTATAGAAAGGAGATCTACTATGCTTTACTGGGCTATTGTTCTTTTCATTGTATCTATTATTGCTGCTGTTTTTGGTTTTGGAGGTATTGCGGCTGCGACAGCTGGTGTTGCCAAGATTCTATTTTTTATTTTTATTGTGGGATTTATTGTTATGCTGGTCCTTGGTCTGACAGCATTTCGCAGTATATAGAAAAATAATTATAGATACTAAATTGAGGTTTTCTGATGACCTCCAGGCAAAATTTATGTTTTCTCACACCTTACACTTGAAATAGCATTCCGAATGTTTTATACTTCGCACGCTACATTAGTATAAAGGTCCAAACTTACTGCGATAGCCGTTAATTGGACATATAGGAATTTAGCTTTATTCATCCAGGTTTTGAGTACTACAAGGCTTGAAACCCATTTTTGGTAATGGGAACTAATTTGAAAGGTAAGGTATAGGAAATGAGAATGTTTTTGCTAGTATTTAATCTGGGAATAATGCTGTTATTTCAGTGGCAAAGCTTATTCGCCGGGGTTCTTGAAGATGTTATAAAAGGCAATGCTTCCGTTGTTGATCTTACTTATCCTCTTAACGAAAAGAATGCGTACTGGCCGGTTGGGAATTATGTTCCGTTTAAGTATGAGACCATTGCCAATATAAAAAAGGATAAGGTATTTTCCGGCAGATATAGCACGCCTGAGCACCTTGGAACACATATTGACGCACCAAACCATTTCGAACAAAACCAGCCGTCAGTAGATCAAATCCCTTTTGAACAATTGGTCGGACCCGCCGTTGTTATCAATATAACGGATAAGGTAGAGCATAATGCTGATTATACCCTTTCATTATCGGACATTTCATTATGGGAAAAGACTAACGGAATAATACCGGATGGGTCGATTATATTACTCAATACAGGATGGAGCAAGCGGTGGAATGATTTTGAAGATTACAAAAACAGTGATAAAAATAACTGTATGCATTTCCCTGGTTATTCGAAAGAGGCTGCCCGTTTTCTTGTAGAGAAGAGGCGTATCAAAGGCATCGGCATTGATACTCTTAGCGGGGACAGGGGAAACTGTTCAGATTTTGCTGTTCATCATATTGTCAACGGCGCAGGGAAGTTTATCCTTGAAAACGTGGCTAATCTGGATAAGTTACCACCCAAGGGGACTACTCTCATAATAGCTCCAATCAAAATTGAAGGAGGCTCAGGTGGACAGTGTCGTATTTGGGCTGTTTTACCAAAATAAATATCCCTTTTTAATTCACTCTACAAACCCTTATATTTCTATCCCTCTGGTTTATCTGATTTTACTTACTGCAGGATTGAATTGGTTGCCCAACTATTTCCTTGATGTGATTAAGGAAGATTTCATTTGGGATAAAATCTTTTAAAAGCGGGTTTACAATGAAGACAGGAGCATAACAGCCAATCAGGTGGAGTCTTTTTTCCGTTTTCAGAATATCATCCGTTGTATCGTTTGGATGTATATTAAGTACTGCAATGTCAATTTTGGAAACAATTTGTTTTGTTGAACGCTTTATCTTTGGTTCTCTTGGTGTAGTGACAAGAATGCTAAGATCAGCGTTATGTGTATGTAGAAAACTATTGCCTTCTATAATGATCGGACTATTTTTATCAAAATGCTTTAAGGCCTTTTCAATACCCATTTCTAAATATTCAGATTGAGTTTGAAGCCATAATACCTTTTGAGCACCTGCGTTTTTAAAAAGAGCAGTATCTTTGCCTGGCTGATTGATTTGTGTTGGATCAGTTGCAATTTTGTACGGGAACGTCATAGTATCACATACATCGCAGCTAGAATGTTTGGAGCATTTACCTTCGTGTTTGGTAGTAATTTTTAAGGCTGATAAGTTCTTAAAATGCCTAAGTAAGAACTGGGCTACTGTCGTTTTTCCCACACCGCTAGCGGTTCCTGTAATAGATATTATTCTCATATAAATTTATTTTCGGAAAAGGCAGCTATTTGAATATCTTTAGAATAAAAAGTCTTAATACTTTCGGTATATGAAACTATTAATATACTCAATGATTATAACCTTTAGCAAATAATTAATAAACAAAAGTATACTGTCTTTTATCAGTATTCACAATTTCTTTTATTTTTCATCTTTATTGAGGAGATTGAAAAAGCCCTGGTATGATTATTCCGGTACTTCACCTCTATTCTTTAATTATTTTAAAAAAATTCTTGTATGTCTATGATAATTATTTTTAAAATGTAATATAAAATATTACTTAACAGACTACTATAGTTGTAAAGTTGTAAGTGTGGATATGTCTTTTAGCTTCATGACGATATCTCTAAAATTTTTTGTTGATAATTATAGTATTACAATATACACTCCAGTTTTTATTTATAAATAGATATTTTCAAAGTTTATTATAATGGAGGTACAAATAAAAACGTGTTAAAGCAAGAATCTGTTGATGTGGAACTGCAAAAGGTAGAGGAGTATATAAAAAGTTCTGATCATAAACTTAACAATTCTGATATCATTCCAATACTCCAATATATACAGGATAGTTACGGATACTTACCCAGTGAGGCGTTAGAGTTAGTATCAAAGCGCCTGCATGTTCCCATTAGCAGGATTTATGGAGTTGCTACCTTTTATTCTCAGTTCTCATTTGTACCCAGAGGAAAATATACAATAAAGGTTTGTATTGGTACTGCCTGTCATGTGAGAGGCGCTGATAAGATCAATGCAAAACTAGAAGAGTTACTTGGTGTAAAAAATGGAGAGACTACCCCGGATTATAAATTTACATTGAAATCGGTAGGGTGCGTGGGAACGTGTGCTTTAGGACCTATTGTGGTTGTGGGAAATAGTAAAAAATCCGAGGCATGTTGCAGTGGACCGGTAAAATCAAATCGTAATGTGTCGCTTGGAGATAAGTTCTATGGCCAGGTTACCCCAGAGAAAGTTCAGGAAATAATAGAACAATATTGAGGAGTAAATAATGGATAAACTTAGATCAATAGAGGATCTTAGGAATTTAAGAGAGAATATTAGGAAGAGTCAGAATAAGGAACGCATCTCTATCGTCGTCTGTGGTGGTACCGGTTGTGAGACGTTCGGAGGTCATGATATATATGACACTTTTAATGAGATTATCAAAGAGAAAGGTATAGAGGATAAGTTCTATCTTAAAAAGACAGGTTGTCAGGGCTTTTGTGAAAGAGGACCTCTCGTAGTTATTCAACCGACAAATATCTTTTATCAAAAAGTTAAAAAATCTGATGTTCAAAAAATAATTGACGAAACGCTAATCAAAGAGCGGGTGTTGGAAAATTTACTTTATACAGACGTTCAAACCCGAAAAAAAATTACCAATCGTTCTGAAATTCCTTTTTATAAAAAACAACTCCAGCTTGTACTGCGCTATAATGGTTTTATAGAGCCTACAAGTGTCTATGACTATATAGCAATGGGTGGTTATACTTCTCTGGAAAAGGTTCTTGATAGGATGAGCCCGTCCCAGGTTGTGGAAGAGATAACAATGTCAGGTCTTAGGGGCAGAGGGGGGGCTGGCTTCCCGACCGGAAAAAAGTGGGATATTGTAAAAAATGTTTCCGGAGATCTAAAGTACCTGATATGTAATGGTGATGAAGGTGATCCCGGCGCATTTATGGATAGATCGATTTTGGAAGGTAATCCCCACCAGGTTTTAGAGGGAATGATAATCGGTGCGTACGCAATAGGATGCAAAAAGGGATACGTTTACATTCGTGCTGAATATCCGATGGCGGTAGAGTATGTACAGAAAGCTATTGATCAGGCTGCTGAAATCGGTATCCTTGGGCAAAATATTTTGGGAAAAGGGTTGGGTTTTGAAATTGAGATAAAGAAAGGCGCCGGTGCCTTTGTTTGTGGGGAAGAAACAGCCCTTATTGCTTCAATAGAGGGCGGACGGGGCATGCCAAGGGCAAAACCACCATATCCTGCAACTTGCGGGTTGTGGGGTAAACCTACATGTATAAATAACGTCGAAACACTGGCAAACGTTCCTGTAATTATTGAGAAGGGGGCACATTGGTTTAGTAAGATTGGTACAGAAAAAAGCAAGGGTACAAAAGTGTTTGCTTTGGCAGGTA
>CAZPUD010000006.1:18266-33619 GCA_964589115.1 uncultured candidatus Brocadiaceae bacterium
ATATAAATAATACGGGATTAGTTGAAGTACCTATGGGTACAACATTGAGAGAAATTATTTTTGATATCGGAGGGGGGATTGCAAAGGGAAGAAAGTTTAAGGCGGTACAGACAGGTGGTCCATCAGGCGGCTGTATCCCCGAAGAATTTCTGGATACACCTATAGATTATGAATCTCTCCAAAAGGTTGGCTCAATAATGGGATCCGGCGGATTGGTTGTAGTCGATGATAAAACCTCAATGGTAGAATTTGCCCGTTATTTTATAAACTTTTCTCAGAATGAATCTTGTGGTAAATGTGTACCATGTAGGGTCGGTACTAAAAGGATGCTGGATATATTGGATAAGATAGTGAGCGGAAAGGGTACAGAAAGTGATCTTAACCTTCTTTGGGAATTAGGGAATACAGTAAAAGAAACATCGCTGTGTGGACTCGGTCAGAGCGCGCCCAACCCTGTACTCTCTACTTTAAAATATTTCAGAAAAGAATATGAGGACCTTATCAATAAATCCTTACATGAGGAAAAACCAAAAGAGGATAAAGAGAAAACTACGAGTCTTTCTTCGTAAGATGGTATTTTATGAGAAGGTTGATTTTGCGTAGCTCACGGCATTCTTAAAAATAAAGAAACCGTCTCCATATTCCACTAATCTGTTACGTGTCCAATGTGGATGCTGGGTTGGTTCCACGTATCTTTCAGGATGGGGCATCATACCTAAGATTTGACCAGTTGAATCACAGATTCCTGCTATATTCTGAACGGAACCATTAGGATTCCACGGGTAGCCTGCTTCTTCACCACGGTCGTTTACATATTTGAGAACGATTTGTTGATTCGCTGCAATTCTGTTAAGGACATGTTCATCCTTTGTGATAAATTTTCCTTCCCCATGTGCCACAGGTAAGTATATCTTTGTAAGATTTTCACCGTTTATAAAGGGAGACTTATGCGAACAGATTTTCAGGTATACCCATCTGTCTTCAAACTTGTTCGAGTCATTAAAGGTTAACGTAGTCTCCTGGGAATGACTATCTATTGAAGGTAACAGACCTGCCTTTGTTAATACCTGAAATCCGTTACATATACCGAGAATCAATTTTTTTTCAGTAATGAAGGTTTTAATATCTTCTTCTAAGTTATATTTAATCTGATTTGCCAGTATTTTACCGGCAGAGACATCATCTCCATAAGTAAACCCACCTGGCAGAGCTAGTATTTGATAATCCTTGAGAAGCCTTTTATTCGCCAATAATATATTAATATGGATTACATCGACTTTTGCCCCTGCCCTTTCAAAGGCGTACTGCGTTTCGTAATCACAATTTGTTCCTGCAGTTCTGAGTATTAGTACTTTTGGTACAAGCATATATTTACAATAATAAATTATTTATATGTAAAGAATATCTATGGACTATATTTGGAATAAATTAATTATACCAAACTTTAAAGGATACATTTTTTTGGTAAAAAAACAACAAGAAAGTGCTTGCTTTGGGAGTTTTAGTTATATAAGGTTGAACTGGGTATGGGTTCGGGAAACAAGTAGTTTGTGCGGACTATGCTGCCGAAACCGAGAGGAGTGGGGACCGTAAGCCTTTCTTCAATATCCCTACAGATCTCCTCTACAACGGTAGTAGATTGACCCTTAAAGTAACGCCTCGGCGGAATTCTCGCCAGTTGGATTTGAATTCTAGTTTTGTGATTCAAATGGCAATCTTAATTTGTCCCAAGACTTTTCAGCAACCTTTCTTTTACTCCTATCAAAGTAAGTCCTACAACCTCGCCGGTGGCCTCAATATACCTCACAATAGCGCCTTCACCTATATCCACGCCTAGCGCCTTTTGCGGCTCTCCAATGCTGATATAAAGGACATCAGCTTCCTCATCGTAGTCCCAGTTAAGATTCTCTTTTTTTTCAAGTATCTTTATTGCTTCCATAATACCATCCTCCTTTCAGAAGGCTTAGTGGCATAATATGCCGTTATAATAAATCCGTCTGTTTCCACGATTTCTTTATATACTACAACTTTTGTATTTATTCCTTAAGCAACAAGCCTTTCAATATATTCTTCTCTTTTACTCCATACAATCGGTTCGATTTCATAAGCCTTTAAGGCATGTAAGGCGTCGGGAGTAATTTCTTTATCTTGGTCATTGAGTATAGCGAGAGCAATCGAATTTTCTGATCGTATCTTTCTGGTGTCATCCCAGGAAAAAATCATAGCAGAAACATTATTTTTTGTGGGATGATTAATCGCCCTCAAGATCCTTTCCGGTTCTCTTTTGGATGACGGTATGACAAAATCAAAATGGTGATTGAATCCGCTTTTGCCGATAAAATTTATATCTTTTATAAATCTAATATCATGCAATGAAAGAAAACGCTCCACGTCTTCTTTGAAGAAACTTGCGACCTTTGCCGGAGTTAAAACAAAAAGGTCATTTATGGCAAGCATTGCCTGTAATAGATTATGTTTTCTCTGCGGAAAATTATCCGGACGTGCTTCAACTTCCAGACAGTCTCCATGAAGCTTTACCCCAAAGCCGTTCAGAATGGTATTCAGTTCATTTTTTCTTCGTTCGGTGTTAAATTCAAGGCCGCTTATTTCCAAATCTCGCATTATGTAACCATCATCTGTAAGAAGTAAGCCGGAAGGGGTTGCCTTTATATATATCTGCAAATAATCATTATGCCTGTCGACGAAAGGAGTCGTAAGTTCACAAAGCTCCCCGACCTTTTTCACTTTTACCTTTTCTTTAAGCCAGTGCGCATAGGTTTCGACAAGTTGATAGCAATCCAAAACACTCATATGAATAGCCCCCTTTTTATATCAGGCAAATCTTGTACATTACAGTATCGTAAAAAATTCTTCATAATGCTACAAAGATCACTATTTAAATTCACTAAATCTTCGGATGCTGGTATAGCCCATCTATGCGCATAACCCTCAATATAAATATGAAGGTGTGGGCATGGTATTTCAAGCCCATTATAAGGAACAAGAAAATCCATAGGAATGTTCTCTACTGTTGGATTTGGATGAGAAGGGCCGTCAATATCTAACCGTCGCAAGATTTCTACCTGTCTTGCCCGTTTCTGGTAAGTACATTTTGTTACCTTAATGCCAGCCCTATTGATGTCAAACAAGAAAATTTCTCTACCATCTAAAGACATAAATTCGACAGCAAGCTTACTTCCGGCATGTGGAAAGGTATAAGAACCGCTTGATTTCAGTTTTTTTGGCATTGTAAATAAAGTGTCTGCTTCAGATTGAGTGAGCATGATTATTTTCCCTCATCTTTGTATTGTTTTGGTATAATCCTTTCAATTCATCTTTCAGTAGTTTACCGTAAAAGTTGCATGGCTTTTAAATGGGGGCTGACCCTTCACATTGACTCACAGACTGATTACTATGACCCATCTGGTTTTTTCCCCTCATTCTGCCAATCTGTTGCAATCTTATGCCAATCAATCTCCCTTTTCTTGATACCAATCCATACATCCCAAAAGTCAGGGTCTTTAGAATCAGGTCTTTTCTCTTTTTCCAATTCATTCATTTCTACAAGCACTGGAATGGGCGTAGCCCATCCGAGAAGAATTGCTTTGCGGGTAGGCAAAACAGGAAGTTCATTCAAAAGACTGCCTAAATTGTCGGGAATAAGCCTCCTCACTAGTTTCTGATCTTCATCATTCACGATGCGATGAAGCAGAAAAGTATTGCATTGAGATAGCACTGTGGGAGACAGTTCTGACGGACGCTGAGACGAGAGCAGTAAACCAAGTCCAAATTTACGCCCTTCTCTTGCAATGCGTTCAAAAGTTTGACAACACATCCTATCTGCCGATATTTCTTCACTGCTCTCGCTATATCTACGAATAAAGGTATGAGCCTCTTCCATTACAATGGTTGTAGGAAGTTCCACTCCATTCACTCTTCTATATCGCTGAAGGGATTCAAAAATAATACGGGCTATAACAGCTACAACAAGATGAACAACGTCTGAAGGAACTATGGATAAATCAATAATGGCAAGTTCTCCATTTTCTGCATTGCTTTTGCCGATATAATCCGTCAGCCAGTCAGTAAAATTTAAAGGTGGTTCTGTCCCTATAACTGAAGCCATTCGGGTATCTGAGAGCATTGTTCGAATACGCATGATTAGGAAATCGGTATATTGCTCTATCTTTTGCTCTTGCGCTAATCTCTCAAGATGATTTGGCAAATCTGCACCCGTGAAACGAACAGGGGAATCTTCATCGGGTCCTTGATATATAAGAATTCCTCCCACTTTGTCTAATAAAATTTTTAATGCTTTTATAGCTTCATCAATGTCCTTTTCTTCAAAAGCAACATAATACTCCACAAGTTTGCCCGTGGTTTTATCTTTAAAGTCCTTATATTTTCTTTTGGTTATTTCTTCTATGCAACGCGTCAAAGAAATCAAATCATCTTTATATTTAGGCATAACGCTGGTTTTATCGTTTAAATCTACCGAGATGCTTTTTAAATAAAAACCCGTCTTTGTTGCGTCATCTTTGTACTCGTTATAGTTTAACGTTTTTTTCAAAGAAACTAGGCAACTTGAAAGATAACGGCGTAATCGTAAATTTTCATCATCAATTCCTTCTGTTTTGCCATTTCTAAGTTCTCTCAAAGCTCTACGCAAGAGAGGTCTTTGCGTTCTTCCACTTGCATGCGTTACAGCGCTCCATTCATAGCTGTTCCACATCCAGGCAGGGACTTGTAATTGCTGGAATTTATCTTCTTTTGCATCCAACTTGACCCTGAATTTTCTAACCTTCTTACCTAAGTCATCAAATGTCGTTGAATATTCACTGTTCGGATCAAGGATGATAAACCTGGCGTTTACGTTGCTACCATTCTTTCGTTCTTTCCTGGCCTCTTCTATTGACCATCTGATCAATCCTGCCACAGAACAGGATTTCCCGCTTCCAGTATTGCCAAGTACCGCAAGATGTCTTCCAAAAAGCTTATCTGGATCAACCTTTATTGGTGCGTTTGCAGCAAGCGGAGATGTACCGATTTTAATTCTTGCCCTTTCGTCTTTGTTTTCAACGATTGCTTGCAATTGTTCCTGAGTAGGCATAACAACCACATCGCCAACGGAGGGAAAGCTAAAGACTCCACGTTCTAACTCGTAGCTATCGAGATTAAACTTCAGAATTCCAAGAGGATTGACAGAAATTTTTCTAAGTGGATAAGGCAGATCAATAACATCAAAGTCCTTAAATCCTTTACGCTTGGGATATGCTGAGTATTCAACACCCATCCATGAGATGATTCCTACCAATGCTCCATTCTCGTTGGGTATTAATACAAAACCATTAATTTTAGGAAATAGTGTAGGAACACCGGTATTGATTGCCGTACTTTGAGGTGCATTTATATCAAGTAAAACCTTTATTTCGGAAGGAGAGACAAATTCTACTGTTCCGATAACAAGGTTTCTTAATTGGTCGAAATTTGCTTTCTTATTCATTTAATATCTCATCACTTTCTCTGGTATATGTTCTTTCCTCACTTTCCGTTATTCCCCGCTTTTCTTTATTCTTTTGCATCCTTTCGGTTAAGCGGTCAATTGCAGCCTTTGGAAGGTACTCGTCGGATAAGGTTTTTAAATCTCCAAAGTGATTACCTAAGAGAAGAGTAATCTGTGCCGGATTAACATATTTATAAAATTTTTCTATCCGTTCAGATGCGTCGTCATAAGAGATGATAACGATATGTGTTGACGGTATCGATAGCATGTCCTTTAAAATGCGATTGATGTGAGAATCTCCGAAGCCGTAACCATAAGCTACAACAGCAGAATTAGGTCTACAAACCGCAGAGGCAAAGTCTCTGAATAACTCTGCATATGGATAAAAAGCTGTATCAATACCTTTAGAAGAATTTGGGTAAATGACAGCGTGATCTGACGTATTTTCTGGAATATCAGGATGATCCTCATTGGCTCCAAAAGGAAGAGCAACTTTTATAATTTGCCCATTACAAAACCGCCAATCTATAGAACCGTGCAATTTGGTCAGCCTTGCCACACCTTCTACATAACGAGGTTCTCCGCGGATACCAGGTGGGTTGTAATGATAATCAAAGTCAAGTTTAGAGGTGCGAAAGACAGGTTGAATTTTACCTACGAAGCGATCTAACGTGAATATGCCAGCCATATCGCAGGCATATTCGATAAAACGATCGTAATTGGTTGTAAAGATATGGAGCCTGTCACGTGTCGCTGTTCTGCTGGCAAAACTGATTAAAAAAGACTTCAGATAATTGATAGCCTCAATAGATTTTTCTGCTGAATAATAACTATTTTCAGTTTTGAGGATGTTTTTTATAAAATCAGATAGCTGTGTGTCAATTTCCGTTTTTAGGGCATTGGCTTTAACAGCCTGCTGAATCTGAAGACCTGCCAACAACTCCATTGCCGCTCGCAGATCATCTTCAAAATTAGCTCGCCCGCGATCCATATTTTTTGCAGAGCTATCTGCCCACTGCTTTATTTCATCTTTAAATTCTTTAAAATCAACCCTGGACATTTCCTGAGAATTGGATTCTGCTAAGGCCGTAACGGCGGTTGTCAATCCACTGCCAACTAATAGAGAAAAATGCTCACTTTGAAAGACAGCAGTCAGCCAGGGCTCTATCTTTTTTCTCCAATCTTTTTTTTCAACCTCATCGTTAGAAAAAATCTCATTGCTTATTTTCACAATGTGTTTTTTACTCCAATCCATGTTATTAATTGCCATATTATTTTCCCCACACCTCCGCAATAATCCGCTCAATACGCTTTTCTGCCTCTTGGCGCAAAAGCCGCACACCTTCTAATGCTTCCATTTCTTTATCAAGTTTGATAACCATTTCTTGTTGGGCAGGACAAGGTAATCCTGAAGTTTTGCCGGTAAATTTCCTTTTATTACCTTTCTTGCATGGATGAGGATACTTGCGTAGAAGGGGAAGATGGTTTTGTTCAACTCTGCCAGTGCCTGTTCACCCGTTAATCCCCTGAGATAGGAGAATAAAAGGCGATAATTCTCACCTTCAAAAAGTTTGCAAAGTGGTTTGAATACCTCTTCCTGCTTGAGTTTAACCTCAAAGATGCGGAGCAGAAGGAGTTCGATAATGTATTCTACCCGCTCAATAGGGGTGCCGGCAGGGCGGAGTTTGTTGTGTAATGCCTTCAGGATTCTGTTTGTGCCGTTGTCGTGATAGTGGACGGTGCTTCTTGCCATAATTCCTCATTCTTTAGCTATAGATTTATGCAGATTATTACAGCGTGGCAAAGCCACAACCAAAAAGATTTTAACCACAAAGAACGCGAAGAATACACAAAGTTCACAAAGAAAATTTTGTTAAAAGAGCAAAGTCTCATAAATTTGTAGTACAGATTATTTTCTTTCAGATTTTAAACTTATCCGCTTCCATCTGTGTAAATCCGTGCTAATTCTTTAATGTTGTCTGCAAATCATTTATGACCGTTTTTAGTTTTCCTTCGAACTTTTTATTGATTTCCTCGTAATCACCTCCAAAGAGCCTTGCCCGAACAGGATTATCAAATACTTTTTCAACCTCGATAGGCTCCCTCTTCTCAACATTTGCAATAAAATATTTCTTAAACCTATGAAGAATTTTGATCTGTTCATCGGTAAATGGATATGTTCCAAGATAGCTCTCGAAGCCCTTTTCGATGCGGTCTCGTGGGGTAGGAACCTTATCTCCTCAGCTACCCTTAAGTAAGTTTCTTCCGTGATGTACTTCCTGTTTAATTGCTCAAGCATTAACTTTTTCTCTTTGTCGAGTTCCAGTTTTGCGCGGGTATCAGGGTCGAGTACATAGCTGAATTCAATGCCTTTTGTCTTTGCAAGTTTTGTGAGTTCTGTTTCAATGGATAGTACTGTGTACGGGGAAAGAAAACCTTCCTCTATCCCTCGTGCAAGGTCAAACTGGTAATCAGGTTCTCCTGTCTCGCAATTGCCTTTCGTGGCGTGGCGGTTAGTCCAATACGTGGACAGAGGAAATGGTCAAATATCAGCTTTCGATTGATATTAATAGAACGGTGGCATTCATCAACTATCAGGAGGTCGTAAAAAGTAGAAGGTATGTCCTGGTATATGTTCTCAAGGGTATCTATAACTACGATATGGACGCTGGCGTGTTTATGCTGTCTTACATTGCCTGATGTAATGCGTACTGTTGAAAATTCATTGCTTATAAGATGAAAACCATCATTTAAAGCCTGATCCGCAAGCATAATTCTATCGACAACAAATAATACCCGTCTTGCCATGTTGTGCTGTAAAAGTGCTTTCACAAAGGCAACCATCGTGCGCGTCTTACCAAGACCCGTTGCCATATGGACAAGCATCTTCAGCTTGCCTTCACGGTATTTAGCAAGAAGGGTCTCAATACATTCACTCTGAAAATACATCTCCTTTCCGCATGATTGATTAAAGCCACCCGCAATACTATTATCTATAATAATTTCTCTTTGAAGGTTTCTATTTCTATCCTGTTCGATTTTTAAGAGCATCTCTTCCAGTGCCATGAAATCAGCAACCGGACGGAATTCCCCGGCATCTAGTCCTCTCCAGGCAGTATCATAAAACAATATCCTTTCAGGTGAACATGCATACAGAAATCTTGGTTTTAAAACTGCGGCGTAGAGAATGCGTAGTTTTGTCAATGCATCTTTTTCATCCTCAAATTTATCCTCAATAATAGCCAAAATATTTCCATGTATATCAGTGAGTGTAATATCCGGCTCTATGCTTCTCTTGTCACCAAACATCTTCTGATGCTCAGGGCTTAATGCATACTTCTGCCGATACAGTAATGTGCCTCCTCTTTTCCAACCGAGTTGTTGTAATCTTTCAATAACCTTTAAATCTGTATCTGTGGCCTCATTGGTTCTTGGCATGGTTCGTTTATTTTTCCATTCTCGATTATTTTGATTTCGTTAAGATTATATACCAATCAAAGAAATGTTGATCATAAAAATTCAGAGGGCGTATTATGCTATGAAGTCTTTTATATTTCAAGAATTTTATTGACAGTTGGTGATTTTTGCGATATAAGTTTGTTATTGTTGTATTGGTATTGATGATATTAGTTTTGTAATAAAGGCTTCGTTCGTCTGTATCCTTTAAGGTTCAAATGAACAAAGCCTTTTTCATTTCTTAAGACACAGGGAATCATCTTCTTTCCCCTTAAACCTTCCATGGGATTTTTGTTAAGGCCATCTTTTTAGCCACGAATGGGTACGAATTTACTCATTTTGTTTTAGAAGTTACAAGGAAATTAATTCGTGGAAATTTATTGCGGAACTATTATTTGAACATTTTGTCCATATTAATTTTATTTAAGAAAGGAGTAATTATTAGTGAATGCATTTTTTGTGTGTCCTAAGTGTGGTAATGATAAAGAATTTAATATCTTTACCAGTAGTTTTCAGGCTATTAAGCAATCGCCCGAACTTGGGAAGCGTGTAGACGAGAGCGATGTTTTGCCCAGTTTACGGCACAATGATACTTACATTGAGTGTAAGTGTTGTTTTCAGAGGATTGAATATGATAATGCCGCGACTATTGGCAAAAGATATATTCAAATGACTCAAAGGCTTTTAAAAGCAAAACACGGCCTGCCAAGCAAGCCAACTCAAGTTTAGATTACCTAATGGCCTTTATAACCTTATAGCACCTTGAAAAGGCTTTAAAACCCCTTTTCAAGAGCTATAATAGCTGGAAATGAAATATCTCTTTGGACTGGTATATGTGGTACAGTAAAACTATAGGGACTTTACCTATTCTATCCTTACATGTATGCGCTGTAGGCCATGAAGGGTTTTAGCTGTTGGACATTATATAATATAGGGATATGGATTCCGGCCTTTTGCGAAGTTTGTAAAATGATTCAGGAAGGACCTATTTATGCCTTTTTCTCACCGATAAAAAAAACACCGCGATTATTTCTTCCCTGAATTATTTAAATTTTAAATCATTCAGATGTTCAAAATAAAGCATTTTACCATCTTAGCGCTGATTGCCATGCTTCTTTCAGATCATAAATATTTTCACTAACAATTAGATTATTATTTAATCCGTTAATTTTGAGTAATGGCTCTGATATAACTTTCCCTATTATTCCGCAGGGAATATCTTTTACTAATGTTTCAAATTGTTTCTGGTGTTCAGGCTGTACTTCAATGAGAAAGCGGGTATTTGATTCAGAAAAAAGGATGATATCATTTCTCTGAATCGGTACATCGGTAACTACTGCAGAAAGATTAATTTCCATACCATATCCACCTGCGAATGCCATTTCTGCTGCTGAAACGACAATCCCACCTTCAGAACAATCGTGACAAGACCGGATAATCCTTTGTTTTGCTGCCTGAGATATTGCATTCATAATCCTTTTTCCCAGAAATGCGTCTACTCTTGGAACATTATTCCCCTTATACCCGTGAATATGATAGTAATGCGAGCCACCGAGTTCATCACGTGTAAGACCTGCAAGATATATCAAATTACCGGGTTTTTTTATGTCCATCGATACAGCATTCTGCACATCTTCTATTACTGAAATGGCAGAAATAAGGAGAGTCGGTGGGATCACAATTGTTTCTTTATCACTGACAAATTCATTATTTAAGCTGTCTTTTCCTGAAATAAATGGGGTTTCATAAACAATGGCAATGTCATAACAAGCCTGTGCTGCTCTTACAAGAGTGCCGAGGCGGTCTGGTTTATTTGTGTTACCCCAACAAAAGTTGTCTAAAAGTGCAACCTGTTCTAAGCTTCCGCCGACAGATATAATTTGCCGTAGTGCCTCATCAATTGCTGAAGCTGCCATATTGTAGGGATCTATATCGCCATATCGCGGGTTCATTCCATTAGAGACAACAATGCCTTTTTTTGATCCCAGTACAGGTGTAATAATACATGCATCGCCCGGTCCGTCGTTATGAATGCCCTGAAGGGGCTTTAAGATGCTTCCGCCTTGTACTTCATGGTCATATTGCCGTATAACCCATTCTTTGCTACAAACATTCCATGCTGAGAGTATCTTTTTTAAGTCGATTCCGTAATCTTCTTTTTCAAAAATAACCGGTTCTTTATAAGCGGGTTTATTCCAGATAGCTTTGCGCTCCAGCCTTGGTATACCCTTATGTAGAAAATCCATTTCTATTTCACCAACCACATGGGAATTGTAGAATAATCTTAATATTTTATCATTAGTGAATTTCCCAATGACCGTTGCTTCAACATTTTCTGCTTTAAATAGATCAAGAATATCAGCCTCTTTTTCTGGCGGGACAGCAAGTATCATTCGTTCCTGCGATTCAGAAATCCAGATCTCCGTATAAGAAAGCCCTTCGTACTTAAGTGGTACCTTTTCCAGATATACGACTGCTCCCAGGTCTTGACCCATTTCACCTATGGCAGAAGATAAACCTCCGGCACCGCAGTCTGTAATGCAGGTATAGAGATCTTTATCACGGGCTTGTAAAAGAGTATCCAGTAATGCCTTTTGTGTTATTGCATTACCGATTTGTACCGCACCTCCGGACGTCTGTTCCGACCGGTCATTCAATTCCACAGAAGAGAATGTTGCACCGTGGATTCCATCACGGCCTGTCCTTCCTCCTGCAACAACAATAAGGTCATTAGGGTGGGCTTCTTTTTGACATTTATTTTTTGGTATAAGGCCGACTGTTCCGCAAAAGACGAGTGGATTTCCAATATAACGCTCATCAAAAAAGATTGAGCCATTAGAGGTAGGGATGCCCATACGATTACCGTAATCCCTTACCCCTGCAACTACACCTTTAAATATTTTTTTTGGATGTAAAACCCCTTTTGGAACTCTATCCTGGGGGGTGTTTGGTAAACCAAAACAGAATACATCAGTATTAAGGATGGGTTTTCCTCCCAGTCCCGTACCCATTACATCTCTGATTACACCTCCTACACCAGTGTTAGCTCCTCCGTAAGGTTCAATTGCTGATGGATGATTGTGAGTCTCTACTTTAAAACAAATGTTATAGGTATCATCAAAATGTATAATACCAGCATTGTCTTTGAATACAGAAACACACCATGGCTTTTTAAGCTCCTCGGTGACCCTCATGATTGCGCTGCGCAGCAGGTTGTCAATCCGAACTCCATCGAAATCTATGATGCCCTTTAATGTCTTATGGATACAATGTTCAGACCATGTTTGTGCAAAAGTCTCTAGTTCAATGTCTGTGGGTTCCCTGTCAAGAGATTTATAATGTTTTTGAATGGACTGCATTTCCTGTAAATTGAGGGACAACTGACCGAGTGTACTTATTTCACTCAGCCGGGCATTATCGGCGTTTAACAATGGTACAATGTTTCTCTTAAAAGTATAGTGAATGGTACTATGATTGTAATTTGGTATTTCTGGATAAATAAAAATGTCTTCTATTTTTGTATTTGCAAGAACCTTAGTTGCAATGGTGCGGATCGTTTCAAGGGACAAATTCCCCTCAATAATGTATCTTTTTGCCGTTTTAATACTATCGACGTTTATACCTATATCATGAAGTGCTTTCAGGACAGATTGCTCTGTGGGATCCATAACACCTGGTTTACGGCTAATCTCAATGATGTATAATAAATTTGAACTGATTTTTGATTTTACAGAAATTGATGTGCCCTGTGTGAATTCGTAGCGTTGGGTAACAGTATCTACTAAGAGATTTTTGGCGATGATATCCACATCATTTTTATTTACATTCCCAAAAATGATATAAACCTGATGAACTCTAACGTTTGTTACACCTTGAAAGCCAAAGGTTTCTATTTCTGATCGTATGGTATTTCCTAAGGAATCAGTAAATCCATTTTTAAAAAATATCTCAATTCTTGAATACATAAAATTTATTAAATGTGTTTTTAGGTTGTTGAATTGTTTTGAAATGTGTTGTCACGTGATAATTTTGCTGCTTTTAACCTGTTAAGTATCATCGTAGTATTATTCTTATTCAAAAGATCGTTTTTAAATCCGGCAAGTTCAGCAATAAACTTATCTATTGTTTTTATAATGTTTTCACGATTTTGATCGAAAATATCTTTCCACAATTCCGGATCACCAGATGCAACTCTCGTTGTATCTCTCAATCCACTGGAACCATAATTCAGATGTTCTTTTTTGATTGCATTTACGAGACAAGATGCGATGAGATGGGGTAAATGACTTACATACGCCAGTATTTCATCATGCTGTTCTGGAGTTAGATATTGTACTTTAGCACCTATGCTTTGCCATAGACAAGAGATTGTTTCCAATGCTTTTGTTTGGTCCTGCGATGGTGTTATAATGCATATGCAGCCCTCAAAGAGGTCCGGAGAGGCAAACTCAACGCCTTTTTTTTCTGATCCTGCAATGGGATGTGCGCCAACAAAGGAAATATCTTTTCTTATACTTTGTGTAATCCTTTCAACTATGAGATTTTTTGTACTGCCTACATCAGTAAGAATGGCGTTGTTTTTCATAAATTGAATAACTTTTTTTGACGTATCAATAATATGGTTTACTGATGTAGCAAGTATTACAATATCTGCATCTTTAACAGCTTCATCAATATGCAAAGTACCGATGTCAATAGCATTTAATTCAAGGGCTTTTTCTAAAGAAGAAGCCCTATGACCTACGCCAATAATAGTTTTCGCTAAATTTCTTTTTTTCAATCCTAAGCCAATAGATCCACCAATGAGGCCGGGGCCGATGATACAAACAGTTCCAAATTGCATGTGTATTATTTATATATAATTAGGAAAATTTCTTTATAAATAGATTTTAAATGTTACATATCGCGCTTATTTTTGTCAATGTTTTTAAGCTGTTCAGTTAACAATTTTTAAATAAGAAAAAAATCTAGATAAAATTATGTAGGTTTGTAATTTGCTTGCATTAAATTGAAAAATAATTAAAATTACCCGGTGCAACTGGTCTATAAGTATTCTATAGTATGTAATAGTCATCTAATATTTACCGTATACATAAAGGGGGATATTTTTGTCTGAAAAATCTGTAACAGAATTAGAAAATCTGATATTGGAAATAGAACATCGTATAGAGGGTTTAGAGAGCGCTTCTCTAAAAGACAAATATGACAGGAGTATGGAGATAAAGTATCTAAGAGAGAGGCAAGAGAAACTTCAGATAAAGCTATATTCTAAATTAACTCCATACGACATAGTAAAAATAGCACGCCATCCTTTACGTCCTCTTGCCTCGGATTATATCAATTTAATGATTGAGGATTTTGTTGAACTACATGGAGATAAGCGATTCGGTGATGATAAGGCAATAATTTGTGGATTGGGAAGAATTGATCAGGAAAGGTTTTTGATTGTTGGTCATATGAAAGGAAAAAGTACTAAGGAACGTATTGCTTGTAACTTTGGAATGCCAAATCCGGAAGGTTATAGAAAGGCAATTCAAAAGATGATGCTTGCTGAGAAATTTCACTTGCCGATTATCACATTAATTGATACACCCGGGGCTAATCCAGATATTGGCGCTGAGGAAAGGGGACAGGCATACGCAATTGCGGAGAATATTTATAAAATGTGTCTTTTGAGGACACCGATTATTAATATTGTAATCGGTGAAGGTGGCAGTGGAGGTGCTCTTGGTATTGGTATTGGCGATAAGTTTGCTATTTTAGAATGTGCTTACTATTCAGTAATTTCTCCGGAAGGCTGTGCTGCAATATTATGGAAAAATAGCGAAAATGCACCAGATGCAGCTAAATCCTTACAGCTTACAGCAAAGGATTTATTAAAATTTGAAATAGTAGATGAGGTTATTCCTGAACCCTTAGGCGGGGCACATAAAGATCCTAGGGTAATGGCTGAGACAGTTAAGTCATATATACTTAGATACTTACAAGAGGTAAAAAGTGTTCCAATCATTAAGCTGATTGAAGAACGGTATAAAAGATACAGGAAAATCGGTAAGTATCTAGAAGGTTAATTTAATCTATGGAGTTATTGATTAAGAAACAGAATTTAATAATAGTTTAGATAAATAATTTACAAAAATCTACTAGTGCTTATTCATAAGTATCTTTGATTTTACTAGTTAGTATTTATAATACAATATTTATAAAAAACTCTTTTTTGCCTTGCAATTGGCTTTTTTTGGGATATAATTAGTACTCTGTTTGGAAATTTAATAAAAATTGTTTTTAACTTGATTTTGAGAAAAATTAGGTTATAATGTAAAATCTTGACTATTTTGCGTTCTTTGAAAAAAATTTAGAAGTTAAGCGTGCGAGTAAGTGAATTGAGTAGAGT
>CAZPUD010000007.1:0-32519 GCA_964589115.1 uncultured candidatus Brocadiaceae bacterium
AATACACCTCCAACAATACCATTTAACGAATTTGAATTACAGTAGACAATATGGACAAGTTTAAGATTAATCTCGACTTACTAGAAGCACAGCACCAAGACTTTACAAATAGTGGTATTCTGCTAAGGAACATTTTTAGTATTTCTATACGTCACCCTTGGCTAAGTTTATTATTTGCATTATCATTTGGTCTCCTTACAAACGCACTGTATGAATTATTAAATTACATTTTAACCACTCCTCAGTTAGACAACCGAATTTTTATACAACTATTGTTGCTTACTCTACTATTCATTTTGATTCCTTTTTGGGTATATATAAGAATAAGGTTGATTCATAAAGATTTATTTGTGCCAACTTCTCTTAACAAAAAAAGGTTACTAATAACGGTAGTTTCAAAAGATAGATCCGATTTTAAGCAAACGCCTTCCTATAACACATATATGTCATTACTTTATAACGGATCGGGACATGCAAATGTTAATTCGTTAGAAAAAGTTGTATTGATTGTTACAGAGTCTTCGGAAGTTAAAGCGACAGCGATTTTATTAAAAAACTACATTGAAGAAAGTGATAGAAAAGCTGAGCTATTTACTATTTCCATCGAAGAGAAATCAATGATGGATATAAAAAAACAAATTGAAATTTTATTTTCTAAACTGCTTAAAAAGTATCAGCCTTACGAACTTATTTCTGACTATACTGGAGGAACTAAAGATATAAGCATAGCGTTACTCAAAGCTAGTGAGGATAAATTGATTACTCCGATATACCTTAAGGATGCGAGTATAAATAACCACTCAAAATATCATTAATAATCCAAAAGAAATCCCATCTCTTCGCAATAAAGTTGACATTACGCACGTCTGGAATTATAATTCGATCACTTTATAGTTATACATTATAAGTTTCTGCCCCAATTTAAATATAATAACTTATGGACACTAGTGTACCTGGTTACGATGCCGCGCAACCAATTCAATTTACTAACCTTGATAGTTTGTTATGGGGTATCGTTAAAACTCTCCAATGGTATTCACTTCCTGTAATGGCAATTGCAATCGCAACACTCGGCATATTTTTAGTCATGAGTGGCGATGATACAGACAGAAAATCACGACTTAAAGGATGGATTATGAACATACTCATTGGCGGATTATTAGTCTTTGGAGCAGCAACTCTAGCTCAAATTATTAAACAATTTGTTGGTGGAACAGTATAACTTAATTCTATGCATGAGAGTAATAATACTTTTTCTCTTTATTTGCTTCTTAATAACTACTAATACTGCTCCCGCTTTAGCTCAAGAAACACCTACCCCGAATCCAATACCTCAAGTCCAATGGACAAATGACTTTACGGTAGAAGATAAACCTTCAGTTATTATCACTTTGCTTCAAAATTTTATTCAAGGGTTTGATTCTTTTATGGGTGGATTTATTTTTTATACCCCTGATCCATTTGGGAATACGATTAAACTTAAAGACAATACCGAAATCCCCGGAGTTACAAAGTATCGTGATATTTTTTATCAGATTGCTATACCAATTGCAGCAATAGCTATAGCCTTAATTGCAATTACCAGAGTAGGATCTGATAATGCTCAAGAATTAAAATCATTTGGCCTGCGTTTTCTCATTACTATCATCCTTTTCATAACAGTTCCGCGCGTACTTTCGTACAGTATTCAATTTAATAATCTGCTTGTCGAAAAAATTACAACTACACAACAATTTACAGGATTTTTAGATCAATACCTCACTCAATCTGAGGCTGAAATACGTGCGGGGAACGAATCAGAGCAGTATGGTATTCCTAGTTACGATATATCTATGACCGGAGGAGTATTCAGGTCATTAGGAAAGTTTATAGCTCAAACATTTCTGTTTATTTTAACGTTTTTGTTTTTATTAGGTGGTTTTGTATATATCGGGTTCCAATTTGTTATACGTTTCGCAACTCTATTGTTTCTTGGAGTTCTATATCCAATTGTTCTTCCTTTTGTGCTCTCTGAACGGACTCAGAATATTGTAAATACCTTTTTTAAACTCTGGTTTACCTTTCTCATTCAGCAACCTGCATTTGTACTAGGATTTGCTATAGCTAATGATATTTTTTCAAGTATTTTATCTGCTCAAGGCCCTACAGTTGGTATGCTTTTCTTCTATACAGGCTTTCTGTTCTTTCTTGGAGGAGTAAATATGCTTGTTGGCCGTATATTCGGTGATACGTGGGGTATGTTTGCTACCAATATGCAGGCTGCTATTGCAACACGGTCTGTAACAAACCCATTAACATCCAGACTTAGTGATTTTAAACGAGGATTAGTTGGAGGAAGCATGAGCTATGGAGCAGGTAATTTACTACATGAGAAATGGAAAAAACGAAATATTACCAAAGAAACAGATGACACTTCTTCAGGCGGATCATCTGGAAGTGGCACAGATTCATCAAGTAGTTCTTATACACATAGTCAAAAAAATAATAGCAAACCTTCACATTTTACAGAAGTATTAACGGGGAAAGGCTTTCAAGTTGATTCAGAAAATCTCAAACAAGGAGTAGTTTCTATTTCAGGAGAAGCATACAAATATGATGACAATAAAACGGGTCTCACATCTATTTATCCAACCAGACTTGAAGCTATTCAAGATGGAGTACCGGAAAAAAAGCTTGAAACAGTAAACCTAGAACAAGACAGATTTATCGATTTATCTAGCTTCAAGGGGAAAAATGCGAACCCACATAACTATAATGCAATGCAGGAATCGCAAAAAAGAGGAAAAGAAATCAACTATGCATATATAAACGAATCTAGCCCGCCACAGCGGGTAAATCATTTTTTGGAAGTCTCAGAAAAAAGAAATAATGCCTTTGGTATTCAGGGAGTTATAGTGCAAAGGCACGGAGCAAAATCATCCGATCCGATTATACGGATGTATTCATATAAAAATCATGAAAAACGTAAGAATATATAAAGACGATATACGACAACACATTCTAAGAAGTCTGTTTTTTACAGACAATACTCTTTTTGTGAGCGGCGGCATTATCATTGCGGTAACTCTTTATATATGTCTGACTTATATTGCTCATTTTTTCAGCTGGAATATTTACATAGCATTACTTATTGTTCTTGAAATAGCATTTATTGGCTTTATTACACAAAAAGTTGATAACCAGCCTATTTATAAAGTTATTCCAAGAGGGCTCATGTTTAAGAAGAGTAAGAAGAAATACAGACAGAAAGAACTTGAATCGTATTTTATTGATTTTACAATTCAGGACAACTTAATAATTCGGAAAGATAGGCTTGTACAGATTCTCGAAGTTGAGCCATTTGATATTTCTCTACTTAACGAGCAGGATCGAGAACATTTCTTTATGAAAATGAAACAGGTTATTCATATCCTACCAGCACAAGTACAGCTTATTGTCCGAAAGGACAAAGCTAAATCAGCTGATTATTCTAAACATCTTTTTTCACTCTACGATACTTCTAATAAAAAACGAGAATCATTAATAGCTGATTATGCAAAAGATCTGTCGGCACTTATATCTGACGGTAATTTTTCTATAACTCGTCATTATGCTGTTTTTTCTGTGCCATGTAATCCAATGAAACAGCAAGAAAAAATACAGGCAATTAAGAAATTAAATGATATGGCAATGAGATTTGCTTCAGCACTATCCTCATGCAATATTACAGTCCGACCACTTGTAAATGAAGAGTTAATCAGTTTTACAAAAGAAACTTTAAGATGACATTGCAAACAATCCCTAACACCATCAAAAGAACAGCACAAGGTATTTATAACGATATACGGACTTTTAGTCTAAGCCAGAAGCTCCAGAATGAACTTGATCATCTTTCATATGAGAAAGGTAAACGTGAATATGAACTCAAGAAAATAAAAAGAATTCATAACCTTTATCAGACAAAAAATAAAGGTATTCAATCAATCGAAGAACATTTTTTTAATGGTGAACCTAAATTGCACCAAAGTGAGTTAACACTGGCTTTGCGTGATGAAATTAAACGATTAACAAAAGTTATTGAAACTCAACAGGAACTTATAGAACAGAAACCAATTGCACATAGTGTTTTACCGTTTATTCACAAACCAACACTTGTGAAGTCAAAACATCCGGTGCGGATAATCAGAAACTATTTTAAATACAAGAAAGAATTAAGCCTCTATCACAACGCTGTTAAAAATTCTCAAAAAGCAGATTTCCATATTTCCTTAACAAAAGATAAGGATGGGCTAACAGTCGAACGAGATGGTAGCAAATTATATAAAAGTGAGTATTTGCAAGAAAATAATACCTATATACAGGTAGGAGAAAGATTAAAGCGGACTTATTATCTTGCAGACATACCAGCTTATCTTAGTCCGTACGTATTTTTCAGGCTATTAAATTCTTCATTGCCGTTTACATTAAGTATTTTTGTCGAACCTTCACCAAGTAGTGAACTTCTTAAAAAAGCACGCCAAAGATTATCTGTTCTGGAAATGCAGCAGAATGAACGTATTAAGCTGGGAAAAATCAGAGATCAGCAGGTAGATAAAAATATTGAAGAAATCATGAGTTTTATTGATGAACTTGTCCATGAAGCTGAAAAAGGTGTCCTATATTCACTTTATCTTCAACTTGAAGCACAGGATGAAAAAGAGTTGTCAGCACTTCATAAACAACTGCAAAATATCACCGGAACAATGGATATTACTTTTAATCAGTATACTTATGGTCAAAAGAAAGCCTTTAAGAACTTCTTGCCGTTCAATATTGATCACATACAGGAAAATAGAATATTGCAGTCAACGGCTGCATCTTACCTCTTACCATTTGTTTCAAAGCAAATTAACGATCCTGAAGGGGTATTTATAGGTGTAAACGCTTACAATAATAGCTTGGCTTTTGTAAATCCATTTACTTCCCGAAATAACAATATCAATATCTTTGGTGTTTCAGGATCGGGAAAAAGTGTAACCTCCAAAATCCTTATGAACAGGCTCTACATGAGAGGTATACAAATTATTTTGATTGATCCGGAAGGAGAATACGTCGATATCGCAAAATCACTTGGTGGAGAAGTTATATCGTTCTCAAGAGAGAATGGTATCAACCCTTTTTATGTTTCAAGTCTTAAAGAAAACGATATTTTAGATCATATCTCAACATTAAAAACGTTCTTCAAATTCTTCATTCCACCAGCCCATTATGATGGTGCTTTCTTAGATGAAGCACTTATTAAGCTATACGACCAGGGATCACCAACGTTTGAAAACTTGCTTGAACTACTAAAAGATCATCCTATGCAAAAGGATTTAAGTGTTTTATCTACAGGAAGTTTGAGAGGCGTATTCAATTCAGAAAGAAAGTTAGAGCTTAATAATGACGTAATTGTGCTTGATTTACATGATCTTAAGAAAGACGAGAAGCGTGACCCTGCAATGTATTTATTAACTTCTCTGATTTGGAATCTGGTAAACAAAAATAACAATAGACAACGAATGCTTTTTATAGATGAAGCACACAAGTTACTAACTGACCCTGATGTTGCTATATTCTATCGAGAACTTGTAAAACAAGCACGAAAACGTAATGTAGGAGTAGTTTCTATAACACAAGATGTCGAAGACTTTTTAGACAGTGAATATGGGAAAGCTATTATAACTAATTCGGAAACAAAGATACTGCTTAAACAGTCATATGCAACACTTGGTGATATCGGCACGATTTACCCCATGACAGATGAAGAGAAACAACAGTTAGGACATTTAGCAATTGGTGAAGTAGTTCTCTTTAGAGAAAATGAGCATGTACGAGTTAATATTCTTGTTCTTCCATTTGAACAGCGGTTAGTATTTACTTCCTAAACATATGAAGATTCTCACCGCGGCAAAGAATCTTCGTGCAGTTAGCAATGATCCCTTTGGATTTATTATAGATACACTCATCAAAGTTGTCGTAAATCTTGTTATTCCAGTACCGCTTGCCGGAGATATAGTGGCGAAGTTTAAAGGTCCGGTTGTAGGATTTTTAGCTTCAATGATCATTCTTGGCGTGATGCTTTTTGTGACACTCATAACTATATTTGTTTCTATTTTTCTTTCTCCAACAGGATTTTTTCAATTTCTGACCGCAAGTGTTGTACAAACTGCATTGAATAATGAATTTATACAGACAGTTGTACCTGCACAAAATCCATTCGGAGGGGCTGGAATGTCGTATACTTCTATTACAGCTGGTTTCATGAATCCAGCTTATTTATTGCAGTTTGGGAAAAATCATACAGGCATTGATATGGTTCCAAACTCAACATATTATGCAAATAATGAATCCTACCAACAGAATAAAAAAGTTATTATTTATGCAACCCATACCGGAACAACTAGATTTTATATAGATAGTGATGGAGGAGAAACAGTGGAAGTACTGAGTAGTGACGGGAATTTTAAAACAATTTTTATTCATTTTAAAGATGTATATGTAAATACCGGAGATCCCATTCAAGCAGGAACAGCACTTGGAGAAATGGGAGGTACTGGATTTGCTACAGGAGAACATCTGCATTATGAAATACAAATTAAGGAAGGTAATAATTGGAGATCAGTTAATCCGTTAACGTATATAAAGTAGTGCTTATTTTAAGTAAACTAAATCTATGGAAAATATCCAACAATTCTTTTCAATAATATTAATTATTCAGATAATTCATTCAATAGAAGAACTTACTACAGGATTTCATAAAAAATGGTATCTGACTAAAATACCTTTTTGGGTATTCCTACTCTTTGAATTGTGTTTTTCAGGATTTTGGATTTATGTTTTATTTACTGAGACCTTTCCCAATCGAGCATATTTCCAAGCATCCTTCCTTATATTGATGTTTGCTAACGGCATACAACATATTATCTGGGCTGGAGTTGTTAAAAAATATGTACCTGGACTTTTAACCGCAATATTACATATAGTTGTATTTCTCATGTTTTATTTTCAGGCAATAACTCAATTAATATGAAAGATATTCAAATAAATAAACTAGACGCAAGTCAACGAAGATTACTCCAAATTGGAGTAATCTTAATTCTCTTTGTATTTTTAGGCATCTACTTTTTCTTTCAATGGAAAGGTAAGCCTATTCCTACCAGTAATGAGGTTTATCTTGAAGATACACAACTACATGTTTTTAATGATACTTATACATTTAATGGTTATCCTGACAAAATACTTGTTCACTACCCCTATTTTATGTATGTACAAGGGAGCAAGTCGTTAACCACTATTTATAACCTTAAGACTAAATCAAAAGAAAAAGAAATTTCTGAAGTACTTCTGGATTATTATGATGGACACATTGTCTATAACAAAAAAGAAACATATTTTAATGATAAAAACTTGGGTGAGTATTGCGATGCTGCATTTATAAAATCAGAACACAACATCCTCTGTATCACTAAAAAATCGAGAGATTTTGTAGATAATATGCTGATAGATATTGATCCGGATAAACCTAATCTATGGGTAAGAGTCTATGAATCTGATAACGTACTAACTACAGCCTCAGTTATTAATGAAAGTCTACATATTGGAGAGATTAACTTTGAAACGAAACAAAATTATTTAACAGTAAACGGAGAAACTATTCCGATAGAAGTACCAGTAAATACTATTTATGAAATGCTTGGCAAGCCGTATTTTGCTTCATTTAAGAGTGAATTAAATAATAATAATGAAAGCTACTATCTTATCCAAGATGGGCAAATTGTGAAGCAAAGAGACAATATGATTTATTTTAAGGAGTGAGTTTTATCTTCAACTAATATTTTTTGAGCTACTTTTTGCATTAAATTAACAATTTCTTCTGCATATTCTTGATTGGCGTTTTCAGGTTCACGGATCTGTAACATCGTCAAGATAGATGCAGTAACTTGAGGCCTTTTGTCTTCATCTAATACCAGGGTAAAAACAGATGGATCAATCTCCTTAAGAAATGATTTATATCCGACATCACTTATAAACATATCTATATCTGTCCAAGATACGTGTTTTGAAATGTGTTTAATTTTGTGCTTTGCTAATGGCATATTAATATTATAAATCAATAAAATCTTATCTTCATAAAATCTTAATAACTTTTTTTGTACTATGCCCTTAGATATAAATTAGTTTTCTATATATGGACAAAAAATTTATTATTGGAGGTGCGCTTGTTTCTATATTAATTATCTTTGGCTCATATTATGCAATTACAAAAACATCTGCTCCTGAGGTTGCGGTGCAATCATATTCAAAAGACGATACATCAAGACCAAAAGTTGAAACAAAGGAGACCTCTTTTGATATGGGCAATATCAAGGTATCAGAGGAAAAGAGTGCACGGTTTACTGTTAAAAATATCGGTACAGAACCTCTTCAACTGACTGATATTTCTACAAGTTGTGGCTGCACAGTAGGAGTAATAGGCTACAAAGGAAAGACAAGTCCGGAGTTTGGGATGCATACTGCAGGCGACTTTGCTTCTGCTATAGAGCCGGGCACAGAAGCTACAGTAGATGTAATTTATAGACCATTTGTTATGCCTGTCTACGGGTCGGTAACTCGTGAACTATATGTCTCAACCAACGATCCGGAAAATCCTAAACTTACATTTCAAATTGCTGCAAATGTAAACTAATGGATACAAACTTTATATTCGGCATATCACTTACTGCATCTTTTCTAGCAGGGGTACTGGCATTATTTGCTCCATGTTGTATTACCTTTCTATTTCCAACATATCTCGGAACAATTTTTAAGGAAAGCAAAAAAGTGATGTACTTTACACTTATTTTTGCATTGGGACTTGCATCAATCTTGGTTCCTGTAGCACTTGGATTTCGTGTATTTATATATTTTCTTGACTCATTCCATGCAGAAGTATATTACCTTGGTGCAGCTATTCTCATTTTTATGGGAGTGATGACGATAAAACCATTATTTCACATACCTCAATTTTTTAAATATGAACCTAAATTAGATAAGAATATAAATACCGCATCGGTATTTGGACTTGGTATCATGTCCGGGCTTACTTCCTCATGTTGTGCACCGGTATTATTCGCAGCTGTTACTCTTACTTCGTTATCTCCATCTTTGTTGCAGGCAGTATTCGTATCTCTCGCTTATGTTCTAGGTATCGTATTTCCGTTGTTTTTACTTTCTCTTGGATATAAAAAAACTACTCAGAAGTTATCCGGACAAACACGTAGAAAAATTTATACCATATTTCAATATCTGGGTGCAGCTATTTTTATCCTCACCGGTATATTAATTGCAATCTTTAACTATATGGGTAAGATTCAAATGGAAAGCATGAACGGATACAGTACCCAATTAAGACTTTTGGTTTTTGAAATAGCAAAACATTTCCAAAATCCTTTTATCGATATCGGTATGTTTCTTATCGTTATATATGTATTTTATAAATTACTCAAAAGAAATATATGAAAAACACCTTAAAAAAAATCTATGCTCAGCCGAGCTTAATTATGTTATCTATCTTTATTTTCACTACTTTTCTTTTCCTGGAGTATTTCCTCCTGACAAGAACCACCTCATGGCAACGGTTTTTGCAAGATAACAATTCATGGTTTATTGGGCTTACTATTGCTATGAGTTTAATTAATACCCTCTTTATTGCGATTGTTCTTACAGCACTTGTTTATGTATTTGAAAAAATAAAAGAAAAAACACACACAGAAGTTGCAAACTCAACCATGGGTATCTTTCTGAACCTCATCTCTGTTGGTTGCGCTGTTTGTGGAGGGTTACTTCTTCCAGTTTTTGGTATCGCAGCATCGCTTACGGCGTTCCCTTTTCAGGGGCTCGAGATTAAATTATTATCGATTATTCTTTTATATTATTCCTTTACCATAATTTCACTTCGAATTAATGGGAAATTAAAAACCGTATCTTTTAAACGATCATTCCTTGTAGGATTATCATTTATTTTATTTGTTTATCTCATCCCACGACTTCCCATTAATTTAAATGTATTTGGTTCACTAGCTGCAAAACCAGTAGAGTCGACGACCGCAACAGGAGCTTCAAGTGAAATATTTGAACAAATTAATCCTGAAAAAGGATACGAGCTGAACTCTATATTTGGTGATCTTGGACCTCGAATGATAGAGATGGGAGTCATCGATAAAGATAAATTTATTGGAGTATATGAACAAAACGGACAGCCGCTTACTAAAGAACAACTTGCAATTTTAACTGAAGGATCGAATGATAAAGTTAAAATCACTCGCGAAAATTCATATTTTTTGCTTAACTTTTTCTGGGCAGCAGGATTGGGAAATAAGTCAAGGGTTCTGACAGATGGAGACATGGTCAAGTACGGTAACGGACAGGCAGGAGGATTTGCGTCAACAGGCGGATGGAGCCTCGCTAAAAGCAATCCGATGGATTACTATGCCAAAGAAACGCTTATTCCGATGACATCGGATCAGGAAGCACTTGTTGAGCAGGTAGCTTCTAATATTTATCGCCCATGCTGTGGTAACTCGACAGCATTCCCGGATTGTAATCATGGTATGGCTCTTCTTTCTGTCTTGCAACTTATGGCAAGCCAGGGAGCTACAGAAAAGCAGATGTATGAAGCCGGTAAATATTTCAGTGCTTTCTGGTTCCCAAGTAACTATTATGATCTTGCGCTTTTCTTTAAAAATAAGGACAATGTTGAATTCAAAGATCTTGATGCAAAAAAACTCTTGAGTCAGGAATATTCGTCTTCCCAAGGATGGGGACGAGCTAAACAATGGTTACAAGATAAAGGAATTGTGGAACAACCACCACGTGGAGGAGGGGGGTGTGGAGTATGAATCAATCAAAAACCTATTCTGTTAAAGGAATTCACTGTGGAGCTTGTATAGAAATGATTAAAAAAGAATTAAATAAATTAGATGGTATAGAGCAAATTCAAGCAGATTTTGACAGAAGAGAAGTGACACTGACTGTGTCAGATAAATATAACGAAGCCGCGGCTTTTGAGGCGGTATCTGAATTGGGTTATCAATTGCACTAAAATAAAAGGCAGGTGAATTTCTATGCATGTGAATAAAATTCTTATCGCAAACGCAGTTGCACTCACCACTTCATTTGTGTGGGTAACATGTGCGCTCGTCGTAGTTTTATTTCCTAGTTGGGCATATCAAATTAATCTTTGGTGGACACACGGTCTGTATGCTTCACCAATGGGAGATTTTAAGGTAACTTTTGTCGGCTTTATAATGGGAGGCATAACACTCGGTGTTTTTTCATGGATTACGGGATATGTGTTTGGTGTATGTCTTGAAATGTTATCTAAAAAACGATCATGAAAAAGATAATTGGGCTAGCCATACCGTTTACATTCCAACATATTATCTGCTGTGGGGCATTTTTATTCTTTCTTGTATCGTCGGGGTATTTACTTGCATTCAGACAGGAAGCAGATAATAAAATATATCTGCTTCCAAGTCTTTTGGTTGTTGGGATATTATTATTTCTTCATTACTATTATGGAAGATGCTGTAAAACAAAAGGCCATAAAACCATAGTAAATCATACGATATTATTCTTATTGTATATCCTGATTTCTTTTGTTATTGGCATATTATTTATGATCTATATTTTCATTCCTTCATGGATACCTGGATATACCGGAGGACCTCTTTTACCATGATTTTTTATTGCGTACCAGGTGCAATCATAAATTCGCTAGCTGGAGGAAGCTTAGTCCCGTACATATAATGAAGATATGTTGTTACAAACATATAAATTGCTGAAATAGCTCCAACCATAAAAATGTATACGGCAATTCTACATAGCTTATCGTTGTTGTACATATCCTTCAGCTCTTCTATCATGCACTAACTTTACTACATGGATTATTAAGGATTCATGAAGATGGCTCTTCATAAAATCTTAATACAGTAAGCAGTATTATGAAGTTATGAAGAAGCAAAAATATATTTTCATAGGAGGGTTAGCTAGCATTTTACTACTTTTTTTATATGTTTCTGTAATGAGCCTTGCAACTCGCAGTGTGGAAGCGACGATTATACAGTTTTATGATATGTGGTATTGGATAGCAATCCTTTCTACAGGGTTTGGAATACAAAGCGGTTTATATTTTTATCTTCGTGATTTAGTAAAAGGGAACTATCGTTCTGCAACTGGAATAACAGCAGCAAGTACCGGAACGTCCTCTGTTGGAATGGTAGCCTGTTGTGCACACCATCTCACAGAGATTCTTCCGCTTGTTGGTTTCTCGGGTGTGGCAGTATTTCTAACTCAATATCAAGTACCATTTATTATTTTAGGAATCATTATGAATATTGGAGGAATTATGTATATGTTACAAGTTATAAAAACATTTCATGAAAAATAATACAACCCTTTTCTTAATAATTGGCTGCATAGTAATGATTTTATTGGCTATTCTTTTTGCTATGAAATTACAAAAGAATATCAACCCTCCTTTTCGACAGGAAAGCAGTGAAGCGATGCCTATACAGAAAACGTTTGAAACTCAGAAAAAGAACGGAGGAAATGTAACAGTATCAGCAACTCCTGAAATTTTACAGTTGGGTAAACAGCCGCAGTTTACGTTAGCATTCAATACTCATTCAGAAGAGCTTGATTTTGACGTTTCAAAAATAAGCAAAATAATTGATGATAAAGGGAATGAATATAATACAAGTATCTGGGAAGGCTCTCCTCCAGGAGGACATCATCGCACTGGAATTCTTACGTTCAATGAAGAGATAAAAGAAGCATCGAAAATTAAACTTGTAATAACAGATGTGGCGGGTATAAAAGAAAGAGTATTTGAATGGAAATTATAAAATTTTCAAACATATGAAAAAAGGAGGACAGTCCATAATTGAGACTATGCATGGTAGTATTTCTCTTTTAGTAATACGTTTATTTATCGTATTATTTGTAATTGATACTGTGCATTCATTATTAAGTCTTTTTATCTTTGATTTGCCTTTACTGAATGAGTTCCATCTTGAATTGACTTTACTCATGTTTGTAACTCATGTTATTAAGAATGCGTTTGAAATTTATATTGTCATATCAATGGTGTTATCATGGTCTCATAACACTTATTCAATTACTGATAGACAGATTATTCATAAACAAGGGGTATTAAACATGAAAGAATATGTATATGACATTAAAACTGTTCGTGCAGTTGAAGTTAACCAAGGTATTATTGGGAAGATGTTGAATTATGGTGATATCGTTATAAAAACAAGTGTATCAGGTGGATATCAGGATAATATCTATCTTTCAGGAATACCACGTCCTCATGAGTTTAAAGATATATTGGCACATTGTATTGAAATAAGTTGACTTTAATTAATTTGTTGAAACTACTATGATATGTAGTATAGCTACATCAAAAGTTATAAATTAAATGAAAAAAATGAACCATGATAATAAACCAATTTATACTTGCCCAATGCATCCTGAAGTTCAACAGGATCATCCAGGCAAATGCCCCAAATGTGGAGGAATGGATCTCGTATTAAAAAAAGAAGAATCATCTATAAATGAAGGTGAACACACGCATCATGACATGGGTAATATGAAAGATATGCACGCTGGTCATGAGCATACTGAACATGATCATGGAAGTATGATGGCGAGCCAAGGAGCAGCTAGTGATTTTTTAAAACGTTTCTACATTGTAACTGCACTCCTTATTCCATTGGCTTTTTTTTCAGAACCGGCAGTGAAATTTTTGGGTGCCCCTGATTTTGCCCTCAGATCATATTTGGAGTTTGGGATAGCGACCATTATTTTTTACTTTTCTTTAGTCTTTTTTCAACATGCAAAGCATGAAATTATGTCTCGGCAGTTTGGCATGATGACACTTGTTTCCCTGGGTGTCGGAGCAGGTTATCTTTTTTCTGCAGCTTCAACCTTCATTCCTGCTATTGAAGTTGAATTTTATCTTGAAATAGCAACGCTTATCTGGGTCCTGCTATTTGGACATTTCCTTGAAGCGAAGTCTTCAACTGCAGCAGGAGATGCACTACAGGAGGTCGCAAAATTACTGCCAAAAGAAGCCCATCTAAAAACTGCGAATGGTGTTACAGAAGTTGAAATCGCTACACTCAAGGAAGGAGATGTTATTATCGTAAAACCGGGTGAGAAAGTTCCAGCAGATGGAGAAATTACGAAGGGCCGTGGGAATTTTAATGAATCACATATTACGGGAGAATCAAAACCAGTTCAAAAACAGGTAGGGGCAGAAGTAGTTGCAGGAGCAATTAATCTGGACGGATCTGTAGAAGTAAAACTTATACGTGTTGGAGAATCTTCAACCATTGGTCAGATTCAAAAACTTATTTCTCAGGCAAAGCAAACAAAACCCTCTGCGCAGCGTTTGGCGGACCGTGCTTCCAGGATACTAACATTTTCTGCACTCATTGTTGCTATCTTGACGCTGTTTATTTGGTCAGTGATTGTTGGAGAAGCATTTGTATTTGCCGCAACATTGGCAATTACTGTCCTTGTTATTGCCTGCCCACATGCTCTTGGTCTTGCGATCCCTACGGTGTCAACTATTGCCACACGTCTTGCCGTCAATAACGGTGTCTTTATTAAAGACATGGGAAAGATAGAGATTGTAAAGAATGCGGATTATGTTGTATTCGATAAGACCGGTACCCTCACTCGTGGAGAGTTTGGGGTTACTGATGTTAAAAAGCTTGTCGGTTCTGAAGATGAATTACTCGAGGTTGCTGGAGCAATTGAATCGCATTCTTCACATGTTATCGGTTTATCAATTCTTGAGTATTTAAAGAAAAAAAATGTCAAGCCAACCGAGGCAAGTAATGTAAAGAATTTAGCTGGTCGAGGGATGAGCGCTACGATTTCAGGTAAGGAATATTTTGTGGGGAATAAACGACTGATGGAAGAAAAAAATATTTTAAATGCAGAAGCTACCACTGCATTGCAAGCATTCTCAAATGATGGTAAAACTCCTGTGTTTGTAGCAAATAGCAAAGAAATTCTGGGCATTATTGCACTGAGCGATGAAGTTAAAGAAGAATCAAAACAAGCAGTAGAAGAACTTCATAAACTGGGAGTTAAAGTAGCTATGCTCACAGGAGACACAAAAGAGTCTGCTCAATCTGTGGCAAAACAACTGGGGATTGATGCGGTATTTGCTGAAGTTTTACCGGAAGATAAATACAAACATATTAAAGAATTACAAGATAAAGGAAATGTAGTCTTAATGGCGGGCGATGGAGTTAATGATGCTCCTGCTCTTACTCAAGCAAATGCTGGGGTTGCGATAGGAGCGGGAACGGATGTCGCAGTTGAGGCGGGAGATATAGTCCTTACGCAAAGTAATCCACAGCATATCGTGCGACTTATTATTTTATCAAGAAAAGTGTATTCAAAAATGTTGCAAAACTTGTGGTGGGCACTTGGATACAATATCCTGGCAATTCCAGCAGCAGCAGGACTGTTTATTCCAATAGGATTCAGACTCACACCCGCAGTTGGTGCACTTCTTATGAGTTTATCAAGTGTAATAGTGGTAGTGAATGCAATGTCATTGCGTAAAGCGAAGTTAGAGGTTTAAAATTATCCTTGTATTATCTCTCAAGGAGAGCTCTTATTGGTATCGATGAGCTCTTTATTTGAATTTGTTCTCGAGTGCTTATTCTTTCTTGACAAGCGTTTCATTCCGTATTCAAGACAATGATATCTAACATTAATACTTGCTCTCTGATACAAATCATGTCGTAGTCCCTATGCAGGTTACGTGGTATGCATGGGCGTTCTGTTACTTGTATATGATCTTATGATATTAAAAATAATCTTTAAGTATATATATCACCCATAGTGAGTAGATTATCATCAAACTTTTTATGTTTTATGTCGTGAAGTCTCAAGGCATCAGTAATTTTCGGTACTCCGTTACCCCCCACAGCACTTTTTGATTTGCTGCCGCCAATCAGAATTGGTGCCTGGAAGACATATACTTTATCAACTAGTTTATTATCTAAAAAACCTCCTATCACTTCACTGCCACCTTCAACAAAGATACTGATAATATTCATTTTTCTTAACTCATTGATAAGCTTATCTATCGGAATTATTTCATCATCAAAGACAAAAACATTTATTTCTTTCCTCTTTAATATATCTAGTTTTTTCTGAGGTGCTTTACAAGTCGTTGCTACAATTACATTGTTATCTCTGAACACTTGATAATCTAGGGGACTTGCAAGCTGTGAATCAAGAACGATACGAATAGGATCTTTATACTTTTTATCTCTACATCCTAATTGTGGATTATCTTTTAAAACTGTATTTTTACCAACCAATATAGCCTGATACTGACTTCTTAAGGTTCGGGCATATATACGTGCCTTTTCATTCGTAATCCACTTCGAATCCCCAGTAATTGTTGCTATTTTCCCATCCAAGCTACATGCGAATTTAACTGCAACCAAGGGTCTTTTTTTGGTGTGAAAGGTAATAAAATTCTCATTTAATTTTATAGCTTCTTTTTTCATTACATCACTTTCTACATGAATTCCATGTTTACGAAGTGTTTTGATTCCTTTTCCAGCTACTAATGGATTTGGGTCAAGATGGGCACATACGACTTTTTTTATCTTCGCTTTAATAATTGCTTCGACACACGGATGTGTTTTGCCTGTATGACAACACGGCTCTAACGTTACAAATAAAGTAGAGTTTGCTATATCTTCTTTTGCTGATTTTAAAGCTTCTATCTCGGCATGGGCTTGCCCAAATTTTGTATGATAACCCTGGCCGATAATCTTACTATTTTTGACAAGAATTGCACCTACCAATGGGTTGGGGCTGGTCCAACTTAGTCCTTTCGCTGCTAAACGCAATGCTTTCTTCATGAAGAAAATGTTCTTTTCTTTATTATTCATATATGATCTAATATGTGCCCTAGCTTCTTCTTTTTTGTTTGAAGATAGTGTTTATTGATAACATTAGGCTCTATTTGTAATGGCACTCTTTTCGTAATAATAATACCTGCATCTTTCAGCTGTTGAAACTTGCGTGGATTATTTGAAATAAGTTGAATCTTATTGAGCTGAAGATGATAAAGCAGATCAATAGCAGCTTGGTAATCTCTCTGATCTGCATGGAAACCCAGTTTTTCATTCGCTTCAACTGTATCTAACCCTTGTGATTGTAAGTTGTATGCTTTGATTTTATTGATAAGACCAATTCCTCTTCCTTCCTGATGAAGGTAGATTATCATCCCTTGGCCATTTTCACTGATCATGTGCATTGTCTTATGAAGCTGTTCTCGGCAGTCACACTTTAAAGATAAGAAACATTCACCGGTAACACATTGCGAATGAATACGAGTAAGCACAGAACCTTTAAAGTTTTGGACATTCTCATAACTTAAAAGAATATGTTCCTTATTCTCGTATTCGCTCTGCCATACTGTGAAATCAAATTCGCCAAAACAAGTAGGCAATTGAGAACCGGCAAGTATAGTTACTTTATGAATTGTTTTTGACATACTTAATTTTGTTTTGTTAATTCTTCTATAGATATAATCTTGATATCATGCTTCAAAGCAAATGCATGAAGTTTTTTTCCTCTTAGCATCTCTCCGCTTTCACCTATGATTTCACATATTACACCTGATGGATAAAGCTCTGCTCTCATAGCAAGTTCTATTGCTGCTTCTGTATGTCCTGCACGTTCGGCAAGTAGACCTTTTTTTGCTATAAGAGGAAAAACATGACCAGGGCGCACGAGATCATCTGCTTTACATTCTGGATTACACAATATCTGAATCGTTTTAGCTCTATCAAAGGCTGAAATGCCAGAACCTATCCTTTTTTTAGCATCTACTGAAATTGTAAAGTTACATTTCGTATATTCTTTATTTTCGTGTTCTGGAACCATTAAATTGAGGTTCAGCCGTTGTGCTTGTCTGTATGTAATTGGAACGCACACGAGTCCTTTCCCGTAGGTAATCATGAAATTAATTATCTTAGGTGACGCGTACTTAGCAGGAATATAAAGATCTCCTTCATCTTCGCGATCACTATGATCTTGTATAATAATCATGCGTTTTTGATGTATTTCTTCAATGGCTTCATGTACAGTGCAAAACATATCATTCATTTTTAATTTGATATAAGGTTTGTAATACTTTCAGTACTGCCATAGCGCCTTCTACTCCTTTGTTATTATCATTTTGTGAAGCTCTCTCTTTAGCCTGTTCCATGCTGTTTACTGCCAGTACCTCAATAGCCACTGGAATACTATAATCAAGAGAAAGTTGCATAAGGGCACGGGCACTTTCATTGGCAATCATCTTAAAATGGTAAGTATCACCTTTTACGATGATTCCAAATGCAACTATGGCATCATATGTGCTTGTTTTGGCAATTCTCTGTGTGATAAGTGGTATCTCCCATGATCCCGGAGCAGTATATGTTTTAATATTCTCTTTGAGTACTCCATAGCTCATTAGTGTTTCTCTACAAGCAGTTTCCAAATTTTGATTTAAATCTATATAATAATCTGTTTTAATAATAGCTATCTTAAAGCTTTTGGTAAGTTTTGTATTAATTGAGGTCGGAGGGGCTTGTTTTTTTAACATATGACTCCATGTAACTTGTATTATTGATTATGTGCAACTAACTTTTCAAGATATTTAGCTAGCACATCTACTTCTATATTTATATAATCACCAACTTTACTCTTATGAAGCATTGTGTGCTCCCAAGTATGGGGAATAATGCCAACAGTAAATCGATCACCTTTTGCCTTGATAATAGTTAAAGAAATTCCATTTACTGTAACTGATCCTTTATCTATCATAAATTTTGATAATTTTGGATCAATGTTAAAGGTAAAAATTCTACTATTGCCTTCGTTTTCAATGCTAAGAATTTTACTCACACCATCTACATGTCCTTGTACAATATGCCCAGCAAAAAACGTTTCCGTTGTCACAGGTAACTCTAAATTTACTAAATCGCCCTTTTTTAAATATTTGATATGTGTCTTTTTTGCCGTTTCTGGCATGAAGTTAATAGTGAATGTTGATGAAGGATTCAATGAAGTAACTGTGAGACAAATACCGTTTACTGCCACACTCATGCCAAGGGTAAGGTTGGAATAAAGATCATACGGAGATTCTATAAATAGAGTGTCTTTTGTTTTTTCTTTGATGGTACCAAGATGGGAAATAATTCCTGTAAACATAGTAGTTAACTAATATTAATAATATGCTTCAGGGGATATAAGGAGAAAGAGGTAGCAAAAGAAATACCTTCCTTCTTTCATCCGGACTATACCGTCGGCCTCGGAACTTCACCGAGTCATGCTTTGATATGATCTTAAGCTCGTGGGCTGTACCACCGATTGGGAATTCCTCACTCTGCGTAGCTTTACGCGAAGTGGGGTCACCCTACCCTGAAGGAATATAAGTATTATAGCAGAAGTTTGTATCCCATCCTTAAGTTAAATCATAATATATCTTTTTTCTTTTCCTCAAACTCTTTTTTCCCAATTTCTCCTTTAGCATAGCGTTCTTTAAGAATATCTAAAGGAGACTTTTCATGTGTTCCATCTTTTCCTTGGCTTACTATCAATTTGATAAAGTAGACAATACCAATGAGGATTAAAATCCAGAATACAATCATAAAAATCCAGCCAAAACCAAAGCCCTCCATAGGATTTCCTATAAAATTACCCATCATATCATTTTCACCTCCTTCCCATACATTACCATTAACCATCATTCCCATCATACCTCCATTGGGAATGGCAGCATTTGGTTCACAACCACTCATGCGCTTGCCCATAGCAATATGCATTTGTTCCTCTCCTTCTTCTCCCCACATCTGAATCAACCTGTCATTCATGGCTTCGTGCGAATCAGCCATCATTTGCCCCATAAAATATTCGCCAAGAGCTCCAAAGTCGTCATCTCCTAAATCTTTACACTCTAATTCTTTTGCCTGCAAATTTTCCCATACTTCTTTCCCGGTGGCTTCTTCACGGGCGGTATGGGCATCTTGTACTGAGATAGTTGTATCATTCTCGTTCATCATCCCTTGTGCAAAAGAGAATTGTGGGGAAAACAATCCTACATAAATAATAAATATCGCTACAAACATGTTGTTTTTCATAGATTATTTTGAATTTTCAATAATCGTTTTCATAGTTATATCAATTACCTCGGGTAATGTCCCTAAACCAGCGTCAGGAAAAAAATGAGAGAGAACGATAGGCCTCATCCCAGAAATAAATGTTTTTCCTCCTTTTACATATACGTTTATTTTACAAGGAAGACAAAGACCAATCTTTATATCAGCCTGAAGTACGGTATACGCACTTTTGGCATTACAGATTTCAATAATCTTAAAAGGGTCAATGTCAAAACCTTTTTCTTTGAGTGTAGCAGTAACATCGTGAATATGAAGCACGCGAAATCCAATTCTTTTCGTTTCCTGCTCAAGAGACAAAACGGCATCATCAAAGTCTTTTTCAGTTGTAACTGTATAGTCAAAATTCATGTAATTTTCTATTAATAATATTAACTTTCATTTATTGCTTCTATTTGTTTGGGTGGGCATTTGGAGTCTGCATAAGAGCAGAATACACAACAATCACCATGCTTAGGTTTAAGTAGGGTACCACATTTTTGACATCTATAAAAATGCTGGCAGGAATTAGTAGGCATTACAGCAGATTGAACAGCCTTACATTTCGGACATGTCAGATCTGCAGATGTTTTAATGTTGATAGGTTTCATAAAAAATTAATTCACAGTAAATGTACTCATCATCCCGGCTTCCATATGCTCAGGAATATGACAATGAATCATCCAGTCTCCTGGATTGTCCATTTGCACTAATAACTCAACAGTATCTCCTGTTTGGATAAGAGTCGTATCTTTCCAAACCAAATTAGTATTTTGAAGGCCATTAGTAGAAAGAAGCATAAATTTCTGTCCATGTATATGAATAGGGTGCTGCATAGGATGCATAGATGCATCATCATTAAAAATTTTCATCTTTACAACGTCTCCTTTTTTAAATTGCCAATTCATATCCATATTTTCTTTATTTGTATCTTGATCAACAAGTTTCCAGGTCAGCGTGTCAATTGTTGATTGTGCATTCATCATTCCCATGTCATCTTCCCACTCAATTTTTTCGACCCCTCCCATTGACATTTGATTATTTCCCATCATATTTCCATCACCCATCATGTGTCCACCCATAGCATTATTATCGGAACCCATTTGAAGGGTGAGTTTAATATTTTTATCTGGTGTTTTGGTAAACATAGATCTCAGAGGGTTTATTGCATCGATCATGTCTTGATTTGTTCGAAGAGTCATGAGATAAGAAGTCGTGACAGGATTTTGAGCTACAGCGATTGTTCCCAGATTGTAAGCTTTTTCAGGAGTTTTATTTTGAATTTGATACTCACCAGCTTTATCAAACCAGATCTCTATAATTTGTCTTTCTGATGGTCCAATTACCACTGAATCAACCCATTCCTCTCGTTCATACTTTCCATTATCAGCACCAACCAATTTCATTCGTGCATTTGGAATAGTGAAGTTGAAGACTCTCGCGTTTGCTGCATTTGTGATATAAAAGCGTACTCGTTCACCTTGTTTGATTGATAATTTATATTTTTCATCACCATTAATCAGCATAGTATTACCGAATCTCCCCATAAGTGTATGATCAACTATTGATTCATTAAATGTAGCTATTTGTCCATTTTGAATAAGGATATCATCCAGAAACAGAGTTTCTTCCCGATCAACCTCTGACCAGTAGTCTTGACTATTAGGAGTGACTAAAAAATTACCATACAGACCTAATTCTTGAGCGTAATCTTCCCGAATATGCGGATGATACCAAAATATGCCTGCGTCTGGAAACTTCAGTTTATATGTAAATGATTGTCCTGACTTTACAGCATCTTGTGTTACATCTGGAACACCATCAAACCTGTTATCCATCCTTACACCATGAGAGTGAAGAGTTGAGTCAACATCTGTATCATTTGTAAAATTGAGAGTAATTTCAGCTCCTTGAGGTACCTTGATTAACGGTCCAGGAATTGATCCATTGTATGCTAGCATTTTTACTTCCTGACCATTTAAGACTTTTTTAACAATACTTGCCGTTAAGTTGTATGAGTCACCGTCTTTAAGTGTCACCACTTTTTGAGAGGTAACACTTGCTGATTCTTTCAAAGAGTTGTTGAACGTACCATTCGACGTGTTGAAGTTTCTCTTTTGGGAAAAAAGAAAAATACCGCCCAACGCGAGAAGAAGAAAAATCATTACATAGTATTTATTCATATATAAGTATTTTAGCTATCAGTTCATTAAGTTTTCATTAAGTTTTTTCATATCACTATCCATATTGGAATTAGCTATTTTCATAATGGTCAAACATATTGGTATCTTCAGCATGTCCACATGAGCTGGATAAATCCCATAATTGAGCTATTTGTTCGCTATTCCAACCATAATCAACAATCAGTTTTTTTGCCAGTCCAGACATCATATACCACTTCCAGCATTTGCAACAACATGGACCACCATGGTGTGACATTTCCACAGCATTATTAAATATGTTCTGCTCTTGGGGTGAAAGAATGATATTCGTGTCGAATGTAATTAGTTCCTGTGCTTGTTTTACAGGGATATCATAAGGGTCAACTGGAATTAAATTATCATTTTCATTCATCTCTATAAATTGCTTAAGAGCTTTCAGTTGCAAATCATATGACTTGACATCTTTTAATGCTCCACAACACTGTCCGCCTAAGTTAACATCATCTTGAGACATTTTCGTAATAGCATCAGTTCCGTAACACCCTATGGTTAACTGATCAAGTGCAATAAGTCGCTCTGGTACTTTTTTGGTGAGTTTTTCGCTCTGCTGATAGTATAAATTTTTTGCTTGAGGGGGTAAATTATTATAAATTCTCTCAATTTCATTTGCAGAAGCTGGAATATCTTGCACATAAAAATTGTTGTAAGCAATAGCGAACCCAATTACAACAAGAAAAATAGCAAAAATAAATATATTATTTTTATTCTGAAAATGTTTCATAGATGTTTAAGGTATAGCAACTTGTAATTTAGGCGCCGCAACTTCCACCGTCACTGCTGAGGCCTGGCACTGGTCCTATTTTTTTTCTAATCGAATTGTAACCAGAAGCTGAACTGAATTCTGCACCTAATATTGTTTTTGGATCAACCTTATCCCAAGATAGTCCTTCTTTTGTTTGAAAATAATAGGCAAGATCCATATAGGTTTGTGGAAACCAGTAAGAGTTAAATGCAAGAGCTGCTTTATATATTTCTTCATCCGAAAATCCTTGATCAACCATAAGCTCTACTAAACCAAGGATTGCCATACCATGATTACAATCTGGAAATGCTGAGGAATTATTACAACAGGGGCGATATATCCCTTCTGTAATTTGAGTTATTCTTTTATTTTCTTCTGGGGTGAGCTGTAATATCTCTACTGAGCTATATAGTTCTTTTGCTCTCTTTGAACCCAAAGTCCATCCACCAGTTGAAGCCAAACCTTCTATATTATCACCATATTCCTGCATCATTATTCCTTTATCTAAAACGTCGGATTTTTGAACTAGTCCAAGAGCCCATAAGGTGTTTACCCAGAAGTAGGAATTATCTCTATTAACATTAATCTTTTCATCCTTTGAGTCTGTTATAAAGGTAAGTAATTCTGTGTATTTGTCATTTGAATAAGTATTTTTATATTTCTTTAAATCTATCGCACCTGATGAAATAAGTTTTTTGCCGGTATCACCCCACGTAATGGGAACTGTATATCCTTGAGTCGGAAGTACTACTTCAGCCAGCGCATCTGCTTGTGACTGTGGTATTGGAGTCGGAGGATTGACATAGCTTGTTACATTTTTGTACTCTCCAGTATAAAAAAGGAGAGAAATAATCGCAATACTTATAAAACTTAAAAGACCAAGCCCTGTAAACATAAAGAGCTTAAAAATGCGGGAATGCTTTTTTGGTAAGTGTGAAAAAAAGTTAAGTCTCATAGGGGTTAATGATTATCGATTCCTCTAAACCGTTTAATAAATGTTTGAATTCTTTCTTCATCAAAAGTGTCAAACGTATCTATTCGTGTCCATGCGGTAAGAGCAATCGAAGATTTCATATCTGGATATGGTGCCAATACAACCTTTTCTTCGTATTTCTTTACGACATCTTCAAGTTGCGTAATGAGCTTTTTGCAGTCACCTTTTGTTTTATCACAATTGTATTGAACCATTACTCCTCCGTCTTCCAGATTGTGAATCTGTAGTTCATCTGGAATTGGTTCGTCGTGGATACCCCATTCAGCTTTTGAACCTACATGAGGACCAGAAGTTGGTGGCTTTGAATTATATTCTTCATGAAGTGTCTCAATTGTGTCTATATGTCTGTTACCCATAGATTGTACAAATGTGCCTGGCAATGGTTTGCTCAGATTCTTAAATAGTGCAAAAGAACCATATCCAAGTATTCCGATGAGAATGGTGATACCAAAATACAGAGTTATTTTTTTGAAATTTATTTGTTTCAGTGGTTTTCTTCGATCAATCTTTTTCTCTAACTTTTCGAGATATCTTCGTTCACGTCTTGTTAACTGATCTTTGTTTTGTAATTCTTCAATTTGTTTTTTTATAGTTTCTGTATCCATAGAATCACTTTTTAATATTACATACATCACAGTAATTAAGAACTTTTCTGGACGTGAAATAAATTGATAATAAAATAAACAAGCTAGATAGCAATACAAGGGGCAATCGATATGCTAGTATAAATGTAACTGTGCCAAGTCCCAAGAAACCTAGTATTGTGGATGCACAAGCAATACAGGTTACCGAACCCAAAAAAGACGAAATGACACCAAACCCACTCGTTATTGTCATTACTCCTGTTTTTTCTATCTGACCTTTTTTCTCCCTACGAAACAGAAATACATTGAGCATTATAGAAATACCAGTTAGTATTCCCAATAACCCAATGACCAAAAAATCACGTAACGGCATGATACTCAATTGAAATGCGAGATCATTACCTGGAACAGTAAATACTGGAACAAATATCACTGTTATAAATACCATCAAAGCTGTTATAGCTGTCCCCATTACGTATGTTTTCTTTTTAAAAACTAACTTAAATGCTTCTTTAACTATAACAGCCTGGTTTTTCATACTTACAGTAATGCATCAATCTGTTTCTTTACATCCTCAAATGGATATGCCCCAGGAATAAAATCTTTTTTGCCATCATTGGTAATGATGACAGTTCCTGGAGTTCCTTGTACTCCTGTTTCAGCACCTCCTGCCATGTCGTCTTTTACATGTTGTGCATACTTTCCTGAATCAAGACAAGATTTAAATTGAGACCCATTGATTCCCAGTTCTTCGGCAAGGGGGACTAAGGCATCAATTGCGAATCCAGTCCCATTTGAAGTAGTTCGTTCAAATATAGTATCGGTATATTTCCAAAAAGCATCGTTACCTCCGAGCTCTGCAGCACATTCGGCTGCTTCTGCTTCTTTCTGAGCATTTTGATGAAAATCTAGTGGATAGTGTCTATATACCCAGGCGACATCACTTCCATACTCTTGCATTACTTGATTCATTGTTTCATGAAACCGTTTACAGAAAGGACATTCATAATCTGAATATTCAACAAGCATTATTTTTGCATCTTTATTTCCTCTAATATGATCTTTATTAGTTATTTCTGGCATAGCATCTAAGTTCTGTGTCGGAGCAGGAGGTTGCTGAGCATTTCCATTTGTACCAGCGGGAGCAGCAGCTTGTGTTGGATTTTTTTCTAGTGTTTGTACCTTAAAGTAAAGATATCCTGCAAAGAAAGAAATTCCAACTAATAATAAAACAAGAAGATTATTATTAAAGATTGGGCGATTTTGATAAACTGGCAGTGTAGGATTTTTAGATTCAGTTTTTTCTTCAACCTTATTTTTTGTTTTTTGCATGGCGAATTTAATTATTAATTACTACATAGTGTAGTAGATCGAGAATGGAGATGTCAAGCCGTTAATTATCTCTAGAAGAAAAGAGCTTGTTTTGAGAAGATAAAGATGTTATTTCTGCTTTTGGGTTACAATTTATATTACACTGATTTTGATTACAAGATCCAGCAACCTCAGTGAATGTAGCTTGTGTTTCATATGGAATAAACATCAAAATGACTAATATACTAATAGATAAGGCTGAAGTAAAGATGGGGTAAAGTGAAATTTTATGAGTACGACGTGAATAGAAGCCAGGATAATAAGCTGGTATAGATTCGCCCATAACAGTCATAAGTGCACTTTGTAAATATCTTACAGTTTTTTGAGTCTCTATAACTGCATTATCTGCTTCTTTTTCAAACTGTACTTTTAAGTAAGAAAATAGTGTATTAAATAAAGGAACAAAAAGTAATGTAGAAACGATTATATCTACAATGAACAGAAATAGACTGTGTTTATTATCAAGATGATATTTTTCGTGAATTAATACAGCTTCGAGCTCTTTATCTGAGAGTGTATCAATGAGATTTTTTGAAATAAAGATTCTAGCATTTAATATGCCTCCGGTAAAAACGATTTCTTTCTCTGAATGAAATAGTATAACTCTGCTAAAGGATAATCCAACTTTATTTCTTATGAATTTAAAATTTGGTGGTTCGCTTTTAAGTCTCTCACGGATAAAGACGGTAAGTTTGTTCTGTGTTTTTATAAATGAAAAAAGTAATCTTGCTAAAAAAAGTAATCCGAGCAAGAGAATTCCGGATGATACACTAAAACCAAGAAAGTGTATGGCAGTCGTAAGCCAAGAAGTTATAGCCTGATGACAAATATTATAAATATGCATAAATGTCAGCTGGCTATATTTATGGATTGTTGTAAAAAGCAAAAAAACAATACTAATAAATAGTATAGATACAAACGATAATAGAAGATTACTTTTTTTTATATTAATCATTTTTCTTTTGTATTTTTTCAAGCTCATCTGTAAAAGCAACTACTGCCTCTCTTCCAAATTTATTGACAAATGAATCGATAACATTCTTCACAGATTTTTGTATTATTTGTTCCTTAGAATGATATGGAGTATATACATATGCCATTCCCTTTTTTTTCCTTTTTAACAATCTTTTCTCAAATAATCGAGTCATGATTGTCATAACGGTTGTGTATGCGATCTCTCTTCTATCACTAAGTGCAGCATGGACACCTCTTACACTTGTTTGTTTTCGTTGCCAGACAATTTCCATAATATCCTTCTCTAAAGGTCCTAGAGAATATGTTTCGTTCATATACTACAGATTATAGTAGATATAACATGTCAATACAATATTATTGCATCAATACTACAAAATGTAGTAACATAAAATTTCACTATGGATAAGATCAAACAAATAATAACTACAGCAGTCAGTATTGTCATGCTTACATTTTTTGGTTTCTGGAGTACTATTTCTGCGCAGGAATCTGATGTACAAAAGAAAACTAATCTTCAAAAACAAATAGAAGAATATGAAACCAAACTTTCAGAAACACGTACTCAAAAAAACACCCTCTCTTCGCAGATTGAATATATGGATACGCAAATTTATATTGCAGAGCTCCGCATCAACCAAACAGAGGCAAAAATCGACGAAACAGAAAAAGAGATTGACGTACTCGGGGCGCGTATAACTAATCTTGATTCTTCGCTAGATAAGCTTTCAGAAACACTCCTTCAGCGAATCGTAGCTGGATACAAAAACCGCAGTGCAAATACACTCGATATTCTCCTGGATAGTACAAACGTATCAAAGCTTGTTAATCGCTTGAAATACTATCAACTGGCAAGCGAACGCAACCAAAAAGCACTACTGCAAGTACAGGAAGCCAAAAGTAATTTCGAGGAACAGAAAGATCTCCGGGAAAAAAAAGCAGAACAGCTGGCGTCATTAAAAGACACTCTGGATTCACAAAAAGTTACATTGGATAACCAAAAAGACTTGAAAAAAAAGCTTCTTGCTGAGACTCAGAATGATGAGCAGACCTATCAAAAATTATTAACGCAACTAAGAGCAGAATATGCCGCAATTCAAAGCATTGTAAGTGGAAGCGGTACTGAAACTGAGTTAAAAGGAGTTAAAAAAGGTGACGTGATTGCTTCGGTTATACCTGGAGCATCGTGTAATTCCTCAGGGAGTCATTTGCATTTTATTGTCCAGGAAAATGGAGCTGTTTCTAATCCACTTCAGTATCTTAAATCTATAGAAATTAATAATTGTTCAGGCTCAAACTGTGGCTCAAGTGATGGTGATGACGCAAATGCTACCGGTAATTGGGAATGGCCACTTAGCACACCGATTACTATGTTTCAGGGATATGGTTCAACCTGGGCTGTAAGGAATACATATGTAGGGAGCATTTATGGTTCACACAATGGTCTTGATATTAAGGGAACATCTTCAGAAGTATATTCTCCAGCAGATGGTGTTGTGTATAAGGGAACTTATACAGGAAGTGGTGGTTGCGCCTTGCCTTATGTAAAAGTTACGCACGATGATTCAAATATAACGACTCTTTATCTACATGTATATTCTTCATAATACATACATATTTTATTCATAAAATCTTAATCAATGATCTAGTATTATATAGACATGAGAATACTCATTGTGGAAGATGAGCGAAAACTATCGAATAATGTTAAAAAGGGTCTGGTAGAAGATGGCTACGCAGTGGATCAAGCTTTTGATGGTGAGGAAGGATTGTATTTGGCAGAATCAGAAAGCTATGATGCGATAATTCTCGATATTATGCTTCCTAAAATGAATGGAGTAGTTTTATGTACCGAATTTCGAAAAAAGGGAAACGCGACTGCAATCTTAATGCTTACCGCAAAATCGAGTATTGAAGATAAAGTAAATGGGTTGGATGCAGGAGCAGATGATTATCTTGTAAAACCTTTCGAGTTTGTTGAACTTAAATCACGTATTAATGCACTTATTAGGAGATCTTCTCAGAAGCCTATGCCGATAATTATGATTGGTGATATTGAGATTGATACGATACATCATACTGTAAAAAGACACGGGAAGGAACTCATGTTTACCCCTAAAGAATTTGCAATACTTGAGTTTATGGCTAGGCACAAAGATGAAGTAGTGACGCGAACTCAGATAATTGAACATGTTTGGGATTATAATTTTGACAACATGTCAAATGTTGTTGATGTATTTGTTACGACTCTCAGGAAAAAAATAAAAGCACATAAAGGGAAAAAATTAATTCATACAATACATGGCGTGGGGTATAAGTTATCTGATCCTAATATATGAATATTAAATTTCTTAAAAGTCTCAGTAACAAACTGTTTTTATGGTATATTGGAAGTCTGGTTCTTCTTTCGATCTTCTTTTATGTAGTTGTCCATATACTCAGAATTCAATATGGTACAGAGATATTTTTCTTATTGTTTTTCCTTCTTGCTATTGTAGGGTTTTTTATAATCTACAATATTACGAATGCCTTAACTTATCTAACAACCAAGATCAAGAATATTTCTCGGGAAACGTTGGGACAACGAGTGGAAGGTATAAATCGTGAAGATGAATTGGGAGATCTGGCGACTGCTTTTAATAATCTTTTAAACCGTCTGGATGAAGCATTTAAACGAGAGCAACAGTTTATTGCAGATATAGCACATGAGTTGAAAACGCCACTAGCAACAATGAGAAGTTCACTTGAAGTTACCCTATCTAAAGATCGGAGCAAAGATGACTATAAAACTGCGATACAGGATGCGATTGTAGAAACAAACCATCTTTCCTCGACCCTTAAAAATGTACTCGACCTTGCATGGTCGGAAACACCTCATGAACAGAAAAATTTTGTCAAAATGGACTTGAGTAATTTAATGACGGAGTTATCTGACATTACTGAAAAACTTGCATCTCCACACCAACAAACTATTCATTCACAGATTGAGTCAAATATACATATTTTGGGATATAAAGAAAAATTAGCAAGAGCACTTATAAATATTATTGAAAATGCTGTTAAATACACGCCCAAAAATGGTAGCATTTCTCTATTTCTATCAAAAAAAGACAAACAGGCAATAATCACTATTAAAGATACGGGGCAGGGAATATTAGAGAATGAGATCCCACATATATTTGATCGATTTTATAGAGGGTCTGCTACAGATAAGGTTTTTGGTTCAGGAATTGGACTTTCGATTGCACAATCGATAATAAAACTTCATCATGGCGATATTCAAGTAAAGAGTACTGTGGATCAGGAAACAATCTTTGAAGTTACTATTCCAATTCAGTTGAATAGCTAGATATTTTTTCATTTTCTATATTCATATTCTACACAGGCAAAACTAATGTAGTGAATGCTATACTATAGATATATGGATAACCCAAAAACCAAAAAAGAAATTGGTAGAAAGTTAAAAGCAGCACGAAATAAGAAGAGAATGACTCAGGTACAGGTGGCAGAAAAAGCCGGTCTGAATACTAACTACTATGCTTGCATTGAGCGTGGAGAGGTTAACGCCTCTATTGAAATGTTGGAGAGTATTTTGAAAGTATTAGATGTAAAATCTTCAAAAATTCTTCCTTTTTAAATAGTATCAAGCTTAATGAAATTAATCATTTCTTTTGCCCATTTCTCACCCTCGATTCTTCTCATGATCTCTAGACTGTTGCTATTTGATAAAGCATTCAGGCTTCCTTCCCAAAGAATACTTCTATCAATAATTATCAACTTACGGTGATGATTTCCTTTTAATAAAGTGATTTTTATGCCCAACTCAGTACACTTCAAGATTTCATTTGTGGCTTGATGTCTAATTAGTTCATCATGTTCTGATGGATCTCTAGTAATAATGTGAATTTCTATTTTTCGAGTAAGTAAGTCAGTTAATACAGGATATAGTAGTTCCATTCTTGAGGAAGTAATATAAGGGCTTTCAATAATTATTTCTCGTTCGCAATTTGTTAGGTCTTCTGTGAACTGCCGATAAAAGCTTTTTTCGTCAAATAGTTTTGATTTAAATTCGTTCGTTTTCTGAAAAAACATAGTTGTATCTTTAAATTAATTAACTTTTTTCTTATAATAGCTTTCAGAGAAATTGTTATACTTTGAAGAAGATTGATTTATTTGAGTAGAATACTCCGGATAAGCGAGCATCAGTTTGTGAATCCAGGGTAAAAAGTGTTCGAAACAAAACTCACTCTCTCCGCATTCACCCGACGAAGCCTTGGCGAAGTCAGTCTTCGTTTTAGATAGTTCGCTAGCTTGTAAAGTAGAGGTTTACCTTCTTCACCTTCCCTCTAGCATTTCAGAAAATAATATCTATACTGAGAGTTGTGATAATTATCGTAAGGGTGTGTTTTAGCTTTAAGCCGAGATTCTACGATAGTATTATCCAATATAATGAAGCACATCCTCATAGCTATATATCGCTCTCTAATTCCCCTTCTACGGGGTACCGGAATCGGAGGGATTTATCCGATTAATCTCATCATTGATCATCTTAAATCAGATGTGACTGTTGTGCATGGGCATAAGATGTTTCTTGATACATATGATACCCTTGGACTTTCCTTAAACGGCAGTTATGAGGAATTTGAAACCGAGATAATCATGAAAGATGTTAAACAAGGGGATATTGTTCTGGATATCGGAGCCAATATCGGATACTACACACTTATTTTTGCACGGTTAGTGGGAGAAAAAGGAAAAGTGTATGCCTTTGAACCTGATCCGGTAAATTTTGCCTTGCTGAAGAGAAACGTTGAAATAAACGGATATGACAACGTTGTGCTTATCGAAAAGGCCGTCTCTGACAGGTCAGGAAAGATACGATTATTCTTGTGTGAAGAAAATAAAGGAGACCACCGTATATACAATTCAGGTGATCACAGAGATGTGATCGATGTTGAGGGTGTCAGCGTGGATGATTATTTTGAGAAAAAACAGCACATAGACTTCATCAAGATGGATATTCAGGGAGCGGAAGGTCTGGTTTTGCAGGGAATGGAATATATTTTGAAGAGTAATAAAGCGGTAAAAATTGTCACTGAATTCTGGCCTATCGGCCTCAAAAGATCGGGGACTTCATCGAAACCAGTTTTAGCTTGTTTATTGAATCACGGTTTCTCATTGTTTGAACTTAATGAGAAAAAGAAGCAATTATCACCGGTTACCATCTCAATGCTTTTGAAGAAATATACGGCTCAGGATGAAAAGTACACAACCCTGTATTGTGTTAAAAACACGACTTAATGAAATAAACCTGCTCAAATACTCAACTGAATTGCAAACATAAAACAATTTTTTGTATTTACGGTGCTTTCCTCAAGATCACAGGTCCAATAAACAATAATG
>CAZPUD010000008.1:0-30822 GCA_964589115.1 uncultured candidatus Brocadiaceae bacterium
CATATGAGCGACTTTGCTCCTACTACAGGGAGAATAAATTATTAGCAAAACCAGCTTTTGAAGCTCTTTCTGAAGCGAGAAAACTAAATGAATCAAATCCAACTGCAGGATTAATATTTGCGTCAATTGCAATGGAAGTTGGTCTTAAGGTAATGCTTTTAAAACCAATTGTTCATGGGTTGGTACATGCTGAATCAGTTGCCTCACTTATTACTGATTTGACTTTATCACATAAAGGCATGGATAGGTATAAAACTCTGCTTTTGCATTTATTGCAGGAGCACGGTGGCGTTGATCTAAATACACTCAAGAGGTCAGGATCGAACAAAACACTTTGGGAAGAAATTAACGAAATTCAAAAGATTAGAAATGCAACTATGCATCGGGCTGAAAAAGCTTCCACACAAAATGCAGATTTAGCTTTAAGCGTAGCATCTGAAATTATCGATAACCTTTTCCCTGAGGTAGTAACAAAAATGGGTTTTCATTTGCATGATGGTTATCGAATTTGTTGTGATTGGAGATGTAAGAATAAAGGGATGACTTTAGTAGAAATTATTGAGAGGACATAACAACCGCATCAACCCGACAATCAGGTTATGCGAAGCGTTATAAGATCCGGGTTGATGCCTGCCGGTAAGTTTAAAAAGAGTGGCGAGAGGGTAATGACTCAATGGAAACACTTTTTATAGATATTGCCGTCGGCGGGACAATATATGTAATAGCCATGTTTTTTGCAAATCGCTTTGCTAAAGGCAAAAGGACAAGCAGAGCGAAATTCTACATTGTTTTTATTGGAGTAATCTTTGCACTGATTGCCTTCAAAAATGCATATGTGCAGCCTAAGTTTAAGGAATGGCGCAGTATAAAAATTATTGATAACGAGTTAACAAGAATAGAACCATATGCCACGCTCAAGATAACTTTTCCAGAGGACTACAACAAGATTAGAGACGTGTTAATGAATTCCCTAAGAGCTAAAGAAACTAATCAAGAAGCATATCTAAAGGGTAGGCCAGTTCTGATGAGTATAATAATGAGTAAAATGAAAATAGCATCCGATATAGCCCTGACCGGTTTTGCCACGTTATTTATTAAGGTTGCAACTTACTATTACGATAAGGGTCAACCAGATTTTGCTTTTGATATCATCTATAACCAGAAAAATCTGCCTAGGGATTGGTATAGAGCTTTGCCGACAGAATTTATAGAGGCAGAAGCGGCAAATAATAGGCAGGTATTACTATCAGCTGCAGAGAACAAAATACCCATCATGGATAAAAGAAAGATAGATAAACTAATTGAGAATATAGCATTAGAATTATATGCGGAACATGGCGACGATGTTAAACTGATTCAAGCACCCCTCGTACACCCTGACAAAAAAGCAAAGATTGCTAAAATCACGATAGATTTTTATAACGAGATACTCAAATTATCAGATGCCGACAGAGGTATGGTTTTGCGCCAACTATTAGCCAACTGACCGATATATGGGAAATTGGAGAAACTGAAGGATAAAACAACAAGGACTTTACAAACATCGCATACATATGATTGGTCATAAAGCCGACCCCCAGCGATGCAAGCGCTGGGTGATGATAAGAAAAGAGGTTTTTGGTGAAAAGTTACGATTCTAGAACATACAGCATTAATGATTTTATAGAGTGAGATAAGGCTGGTCAGCTTGAACTTAATCCAAGATTCCAGCGTCGACCTGTTTGGTCAGATAAATCAAAGAGCTATCTCATTGATACTATTCTCCGTGGAAAACCTATTCCGAAAATCTTTATACGGCAGAGGATCAACGTTTCAACTAAGACATCCACACGAGATGTTGTTGATGGTCAGCAGCGCCTCCGGACTATCCTATCATTCATCAAAGATGGATTTGTTGTAAACAAGAAACATAATCCCGACTATGGCGGCATGACATTTAGTCAGCTTCCAGAGGATGTCCAAGCTCAGGTCCTAGTGTACGAAATCTCAGTGGACCTTCTTATCAATCTACACGATTCAGAAGTCTTGAATATATTTAGCAGATTGAACTCGTACGCAGTGCTTCTCAATGAGCAGGAAAAACTTAACGCTGATCACTTTGGCCCTTTTAAGGTACTTGCCGATAAGATCGGTCATAAGTACTACGAGTATTGGACAAAACAGGGTATATTAACGGAAAAATATAGTACGAATGATCGAGGTTAATCTTGTTGCGGACCTCCTCATAGCCATTCTTTTTAACGGGTATTCATTATTTTGTCCGTTGGTCTCTAATACTTGATTTTACTGGGAAAGTATAACTTTAAGGGATAACATTTTATATGATGTTATCCCTTATTTTTTATTGTCTACTATACAAAAACCATACAGTACGATGAAGCTTTTATGATCAATTTACAAGTATTTAATAAACCGCGGCATTGATGATATTATTTAAGGATTCTTTTCTAGCCAATCCTGTATTTGCAAGCCGTCTATCCTTTCGAAATGCTCTATATTATTTGTTACCAGGATACTCTTATTAGCGATAGCTATACTAGCAATCAAAATATCAAAATCTTCAATAATTGTACCTTTGGATCTCAAGTCGGCTTTAATCTTTCCAAAAAGTTTAGCAGATTCCTCGCTATCGGATAAAATGGCTAGATTTTTCTTAAATAGCTCAATCCGTTTTAGATTCTCCTCAACTCTTTTTGACTTATATACCCCAAAGTATAATTCAGCCAGCACACAATTAGATACAGATAAAGAATATATTCCAATTTCTCTAACCTTCTTTTTAAGTGACTCATTTCCATTGAGTAAATAAACACAAGTATTTGTATCCAGAAGATACTTCAAAATATATTCTCCGTTCTAGTTGTTGATTTTCTGCTTGAATAAATATCTTTTAACTGTTCGTCAACGGTTCTGTCGTCTTCCCATGTTCCACATACAAAGAGAAATTCATCGGTTGCATTCTTTTCGCTTAATTCGGGATGGATAATTTCTTTTTTTAGGAAATGCACAATTTTGACTAATTTCTCCTGCATGGATTCTGGTAAATCTTGTATCTCTTTTAAAATTTCTTCTTCGTAGATTGTTTTAGTTTTCATGATAAACCCCTAAAAAAATTAATACAATTACATTGCAGGTAAATTTCTCAGCGCTAAAGGGCTAAAAGAATAAAAATTTTGAAAAATTTTCAATAGTAACATTTATTTCAGATTACTATTTATCAGAAGTATAAAAAGCACAATAAATTATTTCAATGATATTTTCTGATAAAATAATAACGTCCTTAGTGGAATGGTAGAGCGAAGTTGGTTGCTTGATTAGCCCTGAAAGGGCGAAAGAATAAAAATTCTCGAACAATGAATGACCTGGAACGATTCGATCCTGTTCTTACCCAAGAAAAACTGAAAAAAGACTTGCATTCTTCTTAACTTTTGCAATATTATTCTTTTTCTTTCTTAAAGAAAAGTAATTTCCTATTATCTTTCCACTTAAAAGAGATTGACATTGCAAAAGGGTAAATGATAATCTCTGATTGTCTTCGCAGGGGAGATCATACAGGAAGCTGGTTCCGTAACAATAAGTTCGAGCATGATCATCAAACGTCCTCAGACACGTCGAAAACGGACCAGCAGAGGTCACACCCGTTGGATATGTTTTGAAATGGAACAAGAGGATTTTATGCTGATCCGTATAAGACGATATAATAAAAGATTCAAAGAGACATAAGTGTGGTATCTGAAGTTCTTATCAATACGGTACTTGCCCTGTTAAAGGTATGTTATTATGTACAATAAATCTGTATTTCGCATATTTCGCGGATCAATCTAATTAATATAAGGACTCACATGAAATCGCAATTCTTGGTTCAAAAGGTACGTCAAGGCAAACTTTTTGTATTGAATTGCTCAATGTTGTCAGATGTTGTTGTTGCCGATGTAGAGGATAAATGCCTAGAGCTACTCAAGGAAAAATTAGATAACCTGTTGAAAACCAAGTGTAGAGAGTATGTAAACAATTTCAAAGGCAGTAGTTACTCTGATGACGGGAAAATAAATTGTCCTGAGGGGTTTGTACTGCTACCTATAGATGCTTGGCATTGCAAGCACGATAAAGAAATATGCGCTTTGCAAGCATTAATAGACCCAAGAGACAAGGACAGTTTTGTGAAGCACTGTCAGGCAGATAATAAAGAAAGCATTTTTGAAGCCATAAAACAGCAGGCGTACACTGGCTTCCATCATGTTCCTGGCCGATATTTATGCCCATCTTGTGATTGTTTGCTGAAACAGTCCCAGCAGAATTTCAAATATCACTACCCGTGGGAAATGTATCCTTTATGGGAGTGCATCAACTTCGAGGACCAGACGGTCATTAGAACAATGCACAATCTAAATATTCCATTGAGCTTAAAATACACCAAGGTATGCGCCTCGTGTTTTCTCAAACTGATGCACCAAATTTCTCCAAACAATCCCAACACTCACAATTTGTTCGTATTGCAAATGGATTTTTTCCCGCGATAGAGACACAATTGACTGTTACTCGTGCAGCACGGAAAAGGGTCTTGCATTCACGCATGCAGCCTAACCTGTGGTTCCAACCGACCTGCAAAAGTAGTGCGAGGCTCAGCATATAATCTAAGTAATGAGTTAAAGGTGAACTTAATGGTTTTAATTCCTTCTAGTACGCTCATAAAGAAATTAAACATATCATTAACTGGACTATGGATAGAACAACTCATTGATGAAAATGAAACAGTATTAGCTTCTAAGTTACCCACAAATGTCATTAAAGCTGTTTATCGTGGTGCGAAATGTTCTATTATCGTATCTGTAATAGAAGTTGAGCAAGTACAAATATTATGTGCTGGTCTACAGATTGAAGACGAAATTAATAATCCAATTACGGTCTTTAATCCGTTTGTAACAGAAGATGAACAAATTTTAATTGAAAAGATATTAACGTACCAGTCAGTCAGATTGTATTTCTTCGACGAACTTTCCATACCTGTTTTGGGAACAATGTGTTCCTTTGACAATTCTCAATCAAAAAAAGTACTTTTTGATTTGAAAAAAACAAAACCATATTATCTTGGTATGTCAAATGATACTATTAATTCGCTTCTTGAATTATCTCAAGTAATTGATTTAGCACTTGATCTTTTTCAGAAGGACATATACTCATCGGAGGGGGATGGCAAACCGCTTATGGCTTTATTCAAGTATTTAATTCCTCTCTCACTTACAATATCAAAACCAATTCCTAATTATGTGATTACAACAGGCGGTACGGTAGAAATCAAACTTAATGATAATAACGAAGGTGTTGCTCAGGAGAAATCAATATATGCACTAATAAGTTATATTTATCCTAATTGCACTTTCCACTCTCCAAAAATTGAGAAAGAAACATCAAAAAGAGAATTAACCGATATAATAGGCTTTGATTTTGAATCAAGGACGATTTGCCTAGTTGAATCTAAAGCAATGTACATTCTAGGAATAGAAATGAATAGACCAGGCAAGAGAAGAGCATCTTCTATTGTAAAACAAATAAGTAAGGCTTTAGATCAGATAAAAGGCGCAATTAAAAAAATAAGATCAGGAGAAGATGTCTTTAATAAAGAAGGCCAGATAATCAATATCCCCGAACGGAAGACATCACTTATTCACGCAATTATACCTATCTCTGAGATGTATTTTTTGATTGATTGGCGTGAGATAGCAGATGTTATTATTAAAAGTAGTGAACAAGATCAATATAAAGCGTTATTTCATGTTTTTGATCTGCAGGAATTACAATATCTTGTAAATTACAGCAAGGAAGCTAAAGTATTTAATTCTCTTTTAATGCAACGTTGGGTAGAAGTAAAAAAAAAGAGGTCTCTTTATATAAGAAGCAAACGCCCAATAGAATATGAATAAAACAAATAATAAAGTGGTAAGTCATATAAAAATAATATACCTAAGAATGAGTATAAGCAGTAATACAGTATATAGATAACAACGTATATGTGGAATACACACTAATAAAAATGAAAATGGATAAAAGCAATAGCTGGAAGGAAAAAATAGACCCTGCCTTTGACGAACTCATAAAGGTATATTTAGACTTTATTGATAGATCTCGCATTAATACAAATACAGGTTACTCGTGCCTTGATGATGATTCATTAAATTTTCTGAAAGAAAAAGGATACCCTTCTTTACATAAGAAATTAGAATACGATTATGAATATAGCAAAAAGCTAACTAAGGATATTATAAAATTAGGGGCAACTAATGATATAGAGTATATAATGAAGTTTTTTACTGCCAAGAAATTTGACCAAAGGAAATCATATTTATTCAAGATGATACACGCCTTACCAAATGATGAAAGCAAGGAACACTATAGAACATTTTTTAGCTTCTTTGAGTCAGAAGAAAAACTGAAATCCTATTTTAATAGAAAGCCTGAAATAGAGCTTAAAAGATGCTTGTATGATGTAGTAATGAATATCTTAACGTTAATGCTGCAAGTAATGTATAAAGGATATTGGAATACTGAAAATGATGAATCTTTAAAAAGAAAAAGACTTGGTAGGCTAACCTTGTTAAAAATAGGATTATCAGAAGTATTTAATGCAATTTCAAGCTTAACACATAAAAAATCATTATATGAACTTCTGGAAGATGCAGAAAATGGAAATGATGAATCACTTTTTAAAGCAATACACATCGATAAGACACTATTTGACCTTGATTGGGTACGCAAGCGCATAAGAAAGGCGTTTTATGCCGGAGATTCATATTTTTTTAAAAAGCTAGGCACAGCCATTGAGAAAATGCCTTTAGAAAATGATATTGAATATACAAAGTTAAACAGTGTCTTAATATCTTTATGGGAACTTGGTCTATGCAAATTAAATAATCAGGAACTATGGGAGTTATTAAAATCCTGTGGGATCATAGTACAGGATGACCCGGAATCATTTAGAAAGCATGTAAACCGATTAATAGAAAGAAAGGAGATTGATGATTTTTACTAATCGGACATAAAAAATATTTTTCATGTCCTGGATATAATTCTCGCTATTCAATACTATAAGGCCACAGTAAAACAAACTGTGGCTTTTTTATTTTATGGTCATAATAGTTATTTACCGTGCTTCGTGCGCGTGAGCCATGCGGAAGCGCATCGAAGCACGGGCGGGAAAGTAGAGCTTCATAAGCATACTTTCATTTAAGCTTTTTCGCCCTTGTTCCGCTAAAATCTTGCGCCATTCCTTATGTGCGCTGCCCGAAGGAAGAGCAAGCGCACACGTACTATAAATATGTAGGCGCAAGTGTGCTTGCAATTGGCTTAGACGGACAAGGGCGAAAAAGCGTCAACCGATAATGGTAATACCAGTTATGAAAGAGAGAATAGAACCTGTTGCGGTGCGGCACCCAGTAACACAGCACCGCCAAATTACATAACCCTTTTAGGAGATATTTAGCAATGGAATTGAAAGAACTTTTTAAAGGAATCGATAGTTTGTATGTGTCGTATAAAGGTACTCTAAAAGAAGGATTAAAGGAATTTCTTGATGAAAAAAAGAGACTCGCTCAGTCTGATAACGAAAAAGAACAAGCATTAGCAACAATGACCCTTGAAAAACACGATTTTGAAATAAAAGATAAGGGGAATAAGTGGTATTCATATATCCTGGTAGATAATTGGTATCATATCCAAATTTCTGCCAGTAAAAGAAAAATAGTTCCTCCCATATATGTTCAAATATCAAGTGAACTCTTAAATTGTGCTGGTCCTTATTATGCAGTGTATAAATTGAGGGAAATTGTTAATAGATTAGTTACCGGAATAGAAGAGGAAACAATTAGCAGGGCTGATTTCTTTGTTGATTTTGTAACAGATATAAACTTGGAAAAGATTGAAAAATGCGAATGGATAACCAGGGCAGAAGATACCCTTAAACGATGGAAAAAAGATAAATTTACCGGCTGGTCAATAGGTCAAGGTGGTGAAATATCTGCAAGATTATACGATAAAACCATAGAGATAGAAAAGAGTCATAAATATTATCTCAAAGAGATTTGGGAAAAGAAGGGTTGGGATAAAGAGCAAAGAGTATGGAGAGTTGAGTTTCAACTTAGAAGAGAATTTTTAGGCCAGATGACCATAAAAACATTTTCAGATGTTTTAGAGAAAATCAATGATGTCTGGAGATATTGTACTCATGAATGGTTAAGGCTTGCTATTGATGATAAGACAACAAACAGAACAAGATGGAAAACAAACCCCTTATGGGAAGAAATCCAGAAAGTACATTTTATGGAAGGAGTTTGTATGGGTATAAAAAGAGAGGTAGACAGATCAAGGACTCCTAGTGACAAAACACTATTTCAAAATGGCATTGGTTATTTAACTGCCTATGCGGCAAGAGAGGGACACGATAGTGTTAATGAAGAAATAATAAATAAATATTTTGCTGAAGCAATAAACTATCTTAAGAGTAAGGTTAAGGTCTCCAATAAATACAATAATGATGAAGATTATCTCAAAACTAAGATAAATTTGAAAAAGAAAAGATATAACAAGGTATATTCAGATAAATTGTGTGATCATGAAAATACTATCGAAATTTCTCAAGAAAAGCAATAGAGGGGATTCTTATATGAAATCAGAGTTTGAACCGAGAGAAATTGAATTGATAGCAGAAAAGGTTGTAGAACTTATAAAACCAATGCTATCGGGTAATAGCAAGAGTGAAAAAGAAGATACTGTCATGACTCCTGAAACACTTGCAGATTATTTGAAAGTTGACATTACATGGGTATATAAACAAGTATCCTTAAAAACAATTCCATATTTCAAGAGTGGTAAATATACAAGATTCAAAAAGTCAGCAATAGATAAATGGATTAAGACAAGAACAATAGAACCTATTCCAAATTAATATAAATGAAAACAAGGCGACCTCTTGATAACAAATCAATAGTTTAATTCTCAAACCTCAGTAAAATCATATACTTAAAATTGTGTGTATAGTAAATTGTATAGTATAAAAGTATTGAAATTCCCTAACCTAGTTAGATATAATATAGATTATGAAAAATTGGACATCTAAAGAAATTAAGGAATTAAGAAGTAAATTTAAGCTATCTCAAAAAGCCTTAAGTGAGATGTTAGGGGTATCTGATAACTATATTTATCTACTAGAAAAGGGGGTGAAGAAGCCAAGTAAGACATTAAAAATTTTATTAAGTTATATTGAAAAAGATTTAAATGAACGTGTGAGAGAGGAGGTCAACAAACATGGCAAAAGGCATATATAAAAGAGGAAATGTTTATTGGATAAGATATGCCGATTTAACAGGAAAAATAGTTTTTGAATCCTCTGGAAGTACAAAGTTTAGAGATGCAGAAATCCTACTTCTTAAGAGGAAACAAACAATTAGAGAAGGAAAACAGCCTGAAGCTATAAAAAAAATAGCAAACCATCGCTTTAATGAGGTTGTAACGGAATATGTTAAATGGGCGGAAAGACAAAAGAGTTTTAGAAAAGGCAAAGTATATCTTATCAAGCAACTAGCTGAGACTTTCGGCAATATACCTTTGAGACGTTTTAATTCCATGATACTTGAACAATATCAGACCGATAGGTTAAATATGGGGAATAAACCTGCTACCGTAAACAGATTGATTGCTACTATTTCCCATATGTTTACAAAGGCGGTTGAATGGGATATGGTAGAAGAAGAATTTTTAAAACGTATAAGGAAGGTTAAACTATTACCTGAAAACAACAGACGTTTAAGGTATTTATCCGTAGAAGAAAGTCAAAGGCTTGTTGATTCATGTGATAACCACTTAAGACCAATTGTAATTACTGCCTTAAATACAGGTATGAGGAAAGATGAAATACTAGGTCTCAAATGGGATAATGTGGATTTAAAAGCCGGATTTATACTGCTAAACCAAAATCAAACCAAAAACTCAGAGCGCAAAGAGCTACCAATAAACCAGACACTGAGAGAAACACTCCAAGGCATACCAAAGCAGGATAATATTCCGTTTGTGTTCTATAATCCTTTGACTGGTAAACGCTATGATAATGTAAAGAGAAGTTTCAATACAGCCTTAAAAAAAGCCGATATTAAGGATTTCAGGTTTCACGATCTGAGGCATACCTTTGCAAGTCATTTAGTTATGGCGGGTATTGATCTTACAACAGTTAAAGAGCTTATGGGGCACAAAGATTTCAAAATGACTTTTGAGGTATGCACACCTTGCACCAAGTCACAAGGTCAAAGCGGTAGATGTACTGGACAATGTGTTGACAGCAAAACCAACTATACAAAAACTATACAATTTAGAGGTAGTGAACAATGGTTAATTCTCTGAAACCCTTGAATTTATTGGTCGGGGTGGCGGGATTTGAACCCACGACCTCTTGAACCCCATTCAAGTGCGCTAGCCAAGCTGCGCTACACCCCGACTCGTTCTTAATTATAGTATCTTTTTACCTATTATCAACTTAAATCTCTTTGAAATATTTTGACATTATCCTCGCTTTCTAATATAATTAATTCTGTTTTTTAAACTTATTATTTTATTGTAAACGATAATTATCTTATATTTTTTCCGTAAGTACATGCAAAAAAAGATTAAAAATAAAACCAGAAAACCACCTTTCTCTATCGGATACATCCTTCTTTTCCTTGCTGTTATGTACATCGTACAGATGTTCTTATCCCCAAAGGCTGAAGAAATATCCTATAGTCAATTTAGATTATACCTCAAAGATGGTTATATTACTGACTGTACTGTAAGCCCAAACCTTATAAGAGGCCATTACAAAAAATCAATTCTTGATAACGGTAAAGAAGAGAAAATTGCATTTGTTACCGTGCCAATACAAGATATGGAACTCGTTAATGACCTTGAATCACAAAAGGTTAAATTTAAAGGTGCAGTTGAAAATAACTTCCTCAAGAATATACTGATGTGGTGGGTCTTTCCATTTGGCATTATGGCACTGGGGTGGTTCTTTCTTTTTCGAAAGGTAGGTGGGATGGGTTCACCTTTTATGTCTTTTGGAAAGGCAAAAATAAAATTATACTCGGACAATGGAACCCAAAAGACAACCTTCGTTGACGTCGCAGGATGTGATGAGGCAAAAGAAGAACTCAAAGAAATTATTGACTTTCTTTCTTATCCGGAGCGATTTCAGAAATTAGGAGGAAAAATCCCTAAAGGTGTGCTTCTTATAGGTCCTCCAGGTACTGGAAAAACCTTACTCGCAAGGGCAGTAGCCGGTGAGGCAGGTGTAGCATTCTTTTCAATTAGTGGATCTGATTTCGTTGAAATGTTTGTTGGAATGGGAGCAGCACGGGTCCGGGATATGTTTGATCAGGCAAAAGAGAAAGCTCCCTGTATTATATTCATTGATGAAATTGACAGTGTTGGCCGCCAACGTGGTACAGGGCTGGGCGGTGGACATGATGAGCGTGAACAAACCCTTAACCAGCTTCTAGCAGAGATGGATGGTTTTAACGCACAAAAAGGTGTGATCGTTATTGCCGCTACAAACAGGCCGGATGTCCTCGATAGTGCCTTACTTCGTCCGGGTCGTTTTGATCGCCAAATAACTGTTGACAGACCGGATCTTATAGGGCGTGAGGCTGTTTTGTCCGTTCATGCCAAGTCTGTAAAGCTGGCCCCTGATGTTAGTTTAAAGACAATTGCGAAGCGCACGCCTGGATTTTCAGGTGCAGATCTGGCAAATGTTATTAATGAGGCTGCACTCCTTGCTGCAAGACACAATAAAAATTATGTCAGTATGGAGGAATTGGAATCATCTATTGACCGGGTACTAGCTGGCCCGGAACGGAAAAGCAGAATCATGAGCGACCGAGAAAAAAAGACCGTTGCTTTCCATGAATCGGGTCATACCTTAGCAGCCGCTTTACTCCCTAATACCGACCCCGTTCATAAGGTTTCTATTATCCCAAGAGGAACCGCAGCACTAGGCTATACAATGCAATTACCTACAGAAGATAAATATTTAACAAGTGAATCTGAGATTCTCGATACCCTCTGTGTCCTCCTGGGAGGCCGTGCAGCAGAAGAACTCATGCTCCAAGAGATATCGACAGGCGCTCAAAATGATTTAGAAAAGGTATCTCATCTGGCCAGAAATTATGTATGTCGCTTTGGCATGAGCAAAAAGCTTGGACCACAAACGTTCGGCAGACAATCAGGAAATATCTTTCTCGGACACGATCTCGTTCAGGAAAAAGAATACAGTGAGAAAACATCTGTCACTATCGATGAAGAAGTTACACACATTATCACGACAAGCTATGATAAGATAAAAAAATTGCTTAACGATAATCGTGATAAATTAGAACTTTTAGCAAAAAAGCTGGAGGATGAAGAATTATTGGACGGCGATCAGGTACTTGAATTATTAAACATAAAGAAGAAACATCCAAAAACTCATAGCAAAAACGATGTCGTCCAGGTTGAACAGCCGGAGCAAGACTTGCAGAATGTAAGTATAAATAAAGATAATGATGGAAAGAATGGAAATGAAGAATAGGCGCTTAGCGTCTTAACGTTGAAGCGCCTAAATTCTAAATTCAAATCCCGAAATATTCACCCTGTTAAATCATTTATTCAACAGGGCAGGCAATACATAAACTCAAAATTCAAATGTTCAAAACAAATTTGACCTTTATGGTTTTGACCATTTGAATTTTTGTGGGATTTGTTTAGAGTTTTGTGCTTAGTATTTCGAACTTCCTTTTCGCAATAATATCTGCAAAAAGGAATAATCTATTTGGTCTGCACTTCCGCTAAAAGGTTTTGTGGAAGATTGAAATTAGAATAAACATTCTGCACGTCATCATGTTCTTCGAGCGCCTCCATAAGGCCAAGCACTTTACGGCCTGCCGATTCTTCTAAGTCAATGTTAGTTTTGGGCATCAAGGTAATTTCAGCAGATTCAATTTTTATATTTTTACTCTCAATTGCTTTTTTAACTTTATCCAAATCTGTTTGAGGACAAACAATTTGAAAAACATCGCTCACTTTTTGTAAATCTTCAGCACCCGCATCTAAAACCAACATCATAAGTTCATCCTCATTCAGATTATCGCTGTTAACTATAATAAGTCCCTTCTTATCAAACATCCAGGATACACAACCGGATTCGCCCATGTTTCCACCGAACCGCTCGAATATCTTTCTTATTTCAGGTGCGGTCCTGTTTTTATTGTCAGTAAGAATTTCTATCATTACAGCGACACCATGCGGGCCATACCCTTCGTATACACACTCATACAGTTCGGCCTCTCCACCGCTCTCTCCCGTACCTTTTTGAATCGCACGTTCTATATTTTCTTTAGGCATGTTAACTGCTCTGGCCTTACTTATTGCCAGCTGCAGCCTGGGGTTCATATCAGGATTCCCTCCGCCTTTTCTGGCAGCAACAGTAATCATCCGGGCTATTTTAGAAAAAACCTTGCCCTTCTTGGCATCAGCAGCACCTTTCTTATGTTTAATACTTGCCCAATGTGAATGTCCAGCCAATGTTTTGCTTCTCCTGCATTATTTTTTACCAAATTTATGGTTGAATATAGGCTTCAACCTCTTTAAAATTCGGAATGGATTTTGAACTTTTTTCTTCAGAAATAAGTCTTTTTATCTTTTCCAATTTTGCTGTAATGTTCCTTATCTGTGTATCGTTACGGGGTACCACTTTGTATAACATATGTGCCTTTTCCCAGGAAGTGACTGCTTCGTCCCAATGCCCTAAGCTATAATGTACATCCCCTATATGTTCATAAATATCGGGTTCTTCCATAAACTGAACAGCTTTTTGTAATTTCTGAAGCGCCCTAATCAAGTAATCATTTCTTCCTTCCACTTGTGCCTTCTTGTAATAAGCCCATCCTAAACTATCTAAATAGGCTCCATTTTTCGGCTGTATTTCTAGTGCCTTGTTAATAAGTTGTATGGCCTCGTCTAAATTTTTGTTGTTCTCAGCAAAGAAATAACCAAGGAAATTGTTCGCTTCATGAAAATCGGGATCTATTTTTAAGCACATTCTTAACTCTCCTTCAACCCTGTCAAATTCCCGGCCTTCGTAATAAAGATTTGCCAGCAGGAAGTGAGCATCCCGCTGAGTCTCCTTATCTAAAGGAATCAATTTCATGTCCCCTATGACGGCAATTGCCTCGTCAATCATCCGTTGACTCCTGTAAATCTGACATAATAACAAATATTCCTTTGGATTCTTACTTCCGGCTTCTATGTTTTTTTCAAGAATGTCCTGGATTTTTTTCATCTCTTCATCTCGCCCTGATTCGTTTTTTGTTTTTTCGTATATTTCAGACAGGGCAAAGTGTGTAACCCAATTGTCAGGTTCTTTCTCTAGAAAGATTTTCGCCTCATGAATGGCATTATCATAATCATTAAGTGCATCGTAACAAAGGGTAAGATAGAAACTAACAAGGCCTAAATTTGGGTCGGTCTCTTTCACCTTTAGAAAATATTCCAAAGCTTTTCTTATATCATTTTTTTCAAAATATCTCTGGCCAATCTCATAATATATTTTAGCGGGATCACTTACAAGCTTAAGATCAAACATGTTCTTGTAGCATTCAGCTCCCTTTTCCATCATTCCTTCTTGCATATAAAGATTAGCAAGCCTGTATAAGGTGTCTGCCAAAAATACGTGATCTAGCTTTGTTGTTTTACACCGGCGTGCCCGTTCATATCCTGCAATGGCCTCCCGATACTTCCCGGTAGTCTCGTAAAGAGTCGCCAATGTATAATATACGTTGAACTCTTGAGGCTTAAGCTTGGTTAATTTTTCAATAAAATAGATTGATCTCTCATATTTGCCTAACTGGAAATAACAGGTAGCTAAGTGCCGGATAGTTCTTTCTGAAGAAGGGTCTAATAGAATCGCTTTTTCAAAGTAATCAGCCGCATTTTCCCAATCTCTATCCAACATAAAAAAATATCCAGTACAAAAATAGGAATATACTCTTTCATGAAGACCTAAAGATTGGTCTCTGTTACCAGCTATTGATAGTGCACTATGTTTGGCAATACTACTGCTGCATCCTAGAAAACCAAGCGATAAGAGTATTACAAGAGTGAAAGTAACATGAAAAGGATTGATAAAAAACATCTCATACTTCTTTGTATTCTTAACATATATTAACAATAATCTGCTAAAGAATAACTTTATTTAATGGATATTCGATGATTCCCTCAGCACCAGCCCTTTTTAATTCAGGGGTAATCTGCCGTGCTATCGTTTCATCTATCACGGTTTCAATTGCATAACCTGCGCCCTCAGATAATGTAGAAATCGTTGGTTTTCTCAAAGCAGGCAATATTTTTAAAACTTCTTCCAAAGATCCGTTTGGTACATTCATCTTCAATCCTACTTTTTCGCGGGCAATAATAGCGCCTTCAAAAAGCATAGCCAGATTTTCGATTTTAGTGCGTTTCCAATTATCTTTCCATGCATCACGATTGGCAATGAGAAGCGTTGTAGATTCCATAATGGTGTCCACAATACGGAGTTTGTTTGCCCTTAAGCTACTCCCGGTCTCGGTAAGCTCTACAATTGCATCAACCAAATCAGGGGCCTTTGCCTCAGTCGCTCCATGAGAAAATTCAATATCAGCTACTACTCCCCGTTCTGCAAGGTACTGCCGTGTTACATTTACTAACTCAGTAGCAACTTTTTTTCCATGCAAGTCATCAACAGAACGTATTGGTGAATCTTCAGGAACAGCCAAAACCCATTTAACTTTTGTTAAACGCTGTTTTGCATATACCAGACTAACAACGGTTTCTACATCAGAATCGGCTTCTTTTACCCAATCAGCACCTGTTAGGCCGGCATCGATGATACCTTTTTCAACATACCTGGACATATCTTGCGGCCTGATTAGCCTCACAGAAATTTCATCATCATCAATTGTAGGATAATAAGACCGAGAACTAACAATAACAGTGTAGCCTGATTTCTTCATCATATCAATGGTTGCTTCTTGAAGGCTACCTTTAGGCAAACCTAAATATAATTTTCCCATTCCCCGTTTAACCTTTATAAATCGTTCCCTTTAATTGCCTGATCAATAATTTTTGATATATGCATACTTCTTTTAATCGATTCATCCAAAAAGAATGATAGATGAGGAGTATATCTCATTTTTAGATTTGCACCTAATTCTGTTTGAATGAAACCTTTTGCATGTTCTAATCCCCGGAGAGTTTTTCTCTGCGCCGATTCATCTCCCATAATAGAAATATATACCTTTGCTCTTCTTAAATCAGGTGAAATCTCCACATGCGTTACAGTAACAAAACTTATCCTGGGGTCCTTTAATCCATAAAGGATAATCTTACTTACTTCCTGTTTTACGGCCTCTGCCAACCGTTCAATTCTTCTTGAGGACATAATAAGCCTCCTTCTTTTCACAATACAATTAAGCAAACTCAATGTGATAATTGACAAGTGTTACAGAAGCTATACTGCGAAACATATTTACCAGATTTGACAGAGTACTGTTCACATATCGCCTGTCATTTCCCACCATTGCAATCCCTAATCTGGAATATTGGCAATGATCCAAAAACCCAACTTCCGAGATTGAAACGTTAAAATTATTTTTAATACGGTCTTTCAGGCTCTTGATAATGCGCCGCTTCTCTTTTAAAGTATTCGCACTCCTGATCACCAATCGAATATTTAAAATACCAACTACTGTATCATCAGAATCAGAAAACTCCAGATTCATAGCACAAGTTGCAAATAATTATGCCCTTTATGTAATCTTGAGAAGAAAAACATAGAGGGGATAAAACTTTTATCAAGTTAAAGGTATGACGATAAGATGATAATAATCTATATAACACATGTTATACAGTCAAGGTTCTGGCAATCTTTTGTATTTCATATGCCTCTACAATATCACCAACCTTAATATCATTATAGCTTTCAATCTTTAAACCACATTCAAAACCTGCTCTGACTTCCTTAACATCGTCTTTGATGATTTTTAAGGATTCCAACTTTCCGTCATGAATAATGATACTGTCACGTATCAAGCGGATAGAGGCATTCCTGGTAATTTTGCCTGATTTCACATAACAACCGGCAATATTACCAAATTTTGAAACATTATAAACTCGCCGTATTTCAACCTGGCCTAATACAACTTCTTTAAATTCAGGTTCCAGCATGCCTTCCATGGCAGCTTTTACTTCATTTGTCGCATCGTATATGATTTTATAGAGTCTAATTTCCACTCCCTTTTCTTCTGCCAATAAACGTGCTTTGTCCTCAGCCGTCACGTAAAATCCAATTACAAATGCATCTGATGCGTCTGCCAGAAGCACATCCGACTCTGTTATGCCTCCTACACCGCAGTGTAAAATTTTCACTTTAATCTCAGAGGTTGAGAGTTCTTCCAATGCTTTTTTCAATACTTCTACAGAACCTTTATAGTCGGCTTTTAATATTATTTTAATCTCTTTTACTTTTCCCTCAGCAATTTTGGAATACAGACTGTCCAACGTAACGTGCTGATATTTTGTTAAAGAAGTCTCACGTTCCTTCTTTTGCCTTGCCTGGGCAACCTCCCTTGCCTTCTGTATATCACCAATTACATAAAATTTGTCTCCAGCTTCAGGAACATCTGAGAAATCAGAGACAGATACCGGCGTACTTGGACCAACCTCTTTTACTTCGATTCCTCTATCATTTGTCATCAGGCGCACCCTACCAAAGGTTTTACCACAGAGGATAACGTCACCGTAACGAAGCGTACCGTCCTGTATTAATACGTTTGCCACAACCCCACGCCCTTCACTCAAACGGGCCTCCAGCACAACCCCCCTTGCCAAATTTTTTGGATTCGCTTTCAATTCAAGGATTTCAGATTCTAACAAAAGTCTTTCAAGCAGGGTATCGATTCCTTTTTTCGTTACAGCAGAGGTCTCAACAAACTGTGTTTTTCCACCCCATTCTTCCGGAATCAAGTCAAGACTTGCAAGCTGCTGTTTAACTCGCAGGGAATTGGCACCGGGTTTATCAATTTTATTCACAGCTACAACAATCGGTACATTTGCGGCCTTCGCATGGTTCAAAGCCTCTTCTGTTTGGGGCATAACACCGTCGTCAGCCGCCACAACAAGCACCACTACATCGGTAATATTTGCCCCTCTTGCCCGCATTGCGGTAAATGCCTCATGGCCTGGTGTATCAAGAAAAACTACATGTCTTCCATTTGTCTCCACCCTATATGCACCTATGTGCTGTGTGATTCCACCTACTTCTCCCGCAGCCACATTTGTTTGTCGAATACTATCGAGAAGTGATGTCTTCCCGTGGTCAACGTGTCCTAAAAACGTAACAATCGGCGCACGATACACCATATCCTCAGCTCTCGTGGATATTTGTTCGGGAATAAAATTCTGTTCTTCTACGGCCTCACTTTTTCTTACCTCAATCTCTACTCCATATTCAATACCTATGAGCTGGACAATTTCCTCATTTAGAACATGGTTAATCGTTGCACGCACATTATGCTCAAGGAGCAGCTTGGTTATAATCTCATTTGCACGAATTCCTAATTTGGAAGAAAGGTCTTTTACTGTTATTGGCGATTCCATAACGATCCTTGTCTCTCTCTCCTTTGTAGTTGGCTTTTTTTGCTCCACAACTTCCCTTACATGCTCTCTCCTCTTTGCCGATATAAAGGCGGGTTGTTGTTTCTTTTTCCAATATGTCTTTACTGGTGTTACTTTTACAACCTGTTGTTGAGGCGCACCTTTGTGAAATCTTACAACCTTGCTCGGCTGGATAATTTTGACAGCATTACCGGACTGTGATGCCACTTTATCTTCTCTTTTTTGTTCGTTGGACTTTGTAACGACATCTTCTTTCACTTTAGGCTCTTCTCGTGTAGGAGTTGCCTCTGTACGAACTACTTTTGTACTGGGTTGGAATAATTGCCTTATCATTTCTGCCTGCTCAGGAACTAGCGTATTGGCATGGTGGGTAATATGAGTCAACCCTTTTTCGTGACACTTATCAATTAACAGGCTACTCTTTACCCCTAGTTCTTTTGCAAGTGAACTGATGCGAATTTTTTCCATTTAGACTCCTAAATATACCGCTTAATAATATATTAATAAAATTACAATTTCTCTTCTGTATTATGAGTATTAATATCCTCGACAGATGGTGTATCAATCATGTTTATGTTACCGGGAGGGATTTTATTTGATTCAACAACTTCGGTAACTTCAGTTGACCCCGATTTTTGTCTCTCTTCAAGTTCTGATTCAGTAATGATATCGATATCCCAGGAAGTTAGGCGAGATGCCAAGCGTACATTCTGTCCTCTTTTACCAATCGCCAGAGAAAGTTGGTCATTCGGCACAACAATAGTTGCTACTTGAGTTTGATCAGAAAGAATAATTCCAGAAACTTCTGCTGGCTTTAGGGCGTTGGGTAATAAAACTTCAGGTTCGTCACTCCACCTAATAATATCGATCTTTTCACCATTAAGTTCGTCAACGATATTTTTAATCCGGGACCCGCGCACACCAACACATGCACCAACGCAGTCCACATTTGGGTCACTTGAAAATACAGCAATCTTTGTCCTGTGTCCAGGCTCTCTTGCTAACGACTTAATCTCAATTGTACCTTCTGCTATTTCAGGTACTTCTAACTCAAAAAGTCTACGGACAAAGTCCGGATGGGCCCTTGATAAAAATATTTTTACCCGGGTACCTACCTTCTTCACATCTAATACAACCGCCCTAATCCGCTCGCCTGTGTTATAATGCTCATCCGAAATTTGATCAGACTTATGCAGAAATCCCTCTGTTTTACCTAAATTGACGACGATCGTAGGACCTTCAAACCTTTGAATTGTACCACTAACGATCGTCCCTTTCCGGCTGATAAAATCCTCATATATCACATCCCGCTCGGCCTCACGTATTTTCTGGATAATGACCTGTTTCGCTGTCTGTGCTGTAATCCTACCCAATTCAGAAGGATCAATCCTGTGATCACCCTCCATAGCAATAATCTCTCCCGTACTTCTATCAATTCGGATAGAAATTGCATTCTGAGATCTAAAATGCTTTCTGGCAGCAGTAGTCAAAGCAGCTTCTATGCCCTGGAACACAACATCCTTGGCAATCTCTTTATCCCTGTGTAAACTGTCTACCAGCCGTAACAAACTTTCTTTATCCATAAATATCTCTTACACCTTAAAATAAAAAAGTGGGTTATCCCCACTTTGTTATCTCGCAGCGTCCTAGTTAAATTATTTTTATGACAATTATTAATACTATCCTAAGGATAACATATCGATTTTATCCTCTCACTCATAATAATTACAATTATCAAAATTCTATCAAATAAACTCATATTGTCAAGTTTATTTTATCATAATATTATTCCCGATAAGATGATGCAATGGTCTGTTTATTCCAGCTTAAAATCTCTTTGATATTCAAAATTTATTTTGTTAATATCAAAAAGATTAGGCTTTCAGCAACTTCTATCTCCTCTCTAAAAAGAGGGGGCCGGGGGTGTTAAAAACAAGTTGATAGTTGATAGTGAATAGTGGATAGATAGCTAAATGGCTATTAACCATATAATTATTTAACTATTCACTATTCACTTTTTACACATCCCTTAAGCCTCTCTTTCCCCACTATCAAGGGGGGTAGGGGGTGTTAGAGGGGAAACCATGATTGAATTTCCTATACATTAAGTTTACTATTATGATCGTCATTATCGACAACTACGATTCGTTTACCTATAATCTTGTACAACAAATTGGTGCATTTGGTGCAGTACTGGAGGTCTTTAGAAATGATAAGGTCACTATTGATGAAATTGAGGAAAAAAGGCCAAAACATATCATCATATCTCCAGGTCCCTGTACTCCTAAAGAAGCAGGTATCTCTAATGATATTATAAAACACTTCTCCGGTAAGATACCAATCCTTGGAGTTTGCCTAGGTCATCAATGTATTGCATACACCTACGGGGCAGATGTAATCCGTGCACGAAGACTTATGCATGGTAAGACATCCATGATTTACCACGATGGTAAAACTATCTACAGAGAACTCTCAAACCCTTTTGAAGCAACACGCTATCATTCACTTATTGTCAAAGAGGACACATTACCTGATTGTCTTGAGGTCACAGCAAGGGCGGACAATGATGAGATTATGGGTATACGCCACAAGGAATACATCCTGGAGGGGGTCCAATTCCATCCTGAATCTTTTCTGACAGTGGAAGGACCAAAACTCCTTAAAAACTTTTTATCACTTTAGTATGAGAAACTTTGCCGACGACCTTATCGCCACCATTCAACAGAAAAATAGCTGTGTGGTCGTAGGATTAGACCCCCTTTTCAAACTCATCCCAGATACAATAAAACAAAGATTCTCAACTTCCTGTAGTAATCTTGAATATGCTGCACGTACCATACTGGAATTTAACATACAAGTTATTGACGTCATTACCCCATTTGTAGGTATCGTTAAACCACAGATTGCATTCTATGAACTTTACGGCTGGTGGGGTATCTGGGCTTATGCGGAAACTATTAAATATGCAAAAAACAATGGATTAATCGTAATTGGAGATATTAAAAGAGGCGATGTTCCTAGCACTGCCGAGGCATATGCAGAGGCACATATCGGAGAAGTTTCCATAAATAATTGCGGAGAAGCCCCCTTTGGGGCAGATGCAGTAACCGTTAACCCATTTTTAGGGACTGATAGTCTACTTCCTTTTATCCAGGTTGCTAAAAAATATAATAAGGGATTATTCATTCTCGTAAAAACATCAAATCCCCTTTCTGGTGAATTCCAGGACCTTATGTGTGGAGACAGGAAACTCCATGAGATCATTGCAGAAAAAATTCATACATTAGGGAACGGCCTGATTGGCAAAGAAGGATATAGTTCCATTGGAGCCGTCGTTGGAGCTACGCATCCACATGAAATGTTCACCCTGAGGAAAATTATGCCAACAGCTTACTTTTTAGTACCTGGTTATGGTACTCAGGGGGCTACAGCAAAAGATATCAAACACTGCTTTAATCCAGATGGTTTAGGGGCTGTTATCAATGCATCCAGATCTATCCTTTATGCTTACAACATTCCTCCATGGAATGAAAAATATGGCATAAAAGAATGGAAAAATGCCACACGTGAATCTGTAATTAAAATGAATGAAGAGATCAAAAAAATATGAATTGGACAACTTTTTCAAAGTAGAGCGAAGTGCTACTTCGCCCGAACGAAGCAATCGCTTCGTTCTACAAAAAGGTCATTACACAACAATTTTATTGACGATTTTTTATAAATATGATAACTTTTGGTCATGGCTATTATTACCATCCCTAAAATTCTCACGGAAAAACTTACCGAAGACGGCGCCAATGCACTTGTCGAAATCCTTGACAAGGTTGAGGACCGAAGCGAGGCGCACACGCTCCAGGTGGCTGAAGAACGTTTTGAGAAAAAACTTGAACAAACTAAGTCTGAACTGAAAGATAACATAAACAAGTCCGGGACTGAACTCATGGAAGAAATTAGCAAGGTGGACAAACGAATTGAACAAGTCAAGTCCGAATTGAAAAACGATATAAACCAGGCCAAATCTGAACTCAGAGAAGAGATTAACAGGGTTGACAAGCGTCTTGAGCAAGTCAAATCCGAATTAAGGACAGACATAGCCAACACAAGGGCCGACCTCATTAAATGGATGTTCATCTTCTGGATCGGACAATTCGCCTCCATCGTCGGCGTCATAACGGCAATCCTCTTTGCGTTTTTCAAGTCATAATGGACCATCAGGGCATCTTCTCTCCCTTTTAATATCCATTTATTTGAGGTTATACCTTCCCTACCCCTAACCCGAACAAGTCGGAAAAGCCGAAATCAGAAGCACGAAATCCGAAACAAATTCAAATGACCAAATTTAAAAAAACTGAAACCACAAATGACAGAAAGGGTTTTCTATCTGTGAAATATTTTGTTCCTGCATGTTTTGGACATTCAAACATTAGAATTTGGGATTTGTTTCGGATTTCGAATTTCGATATTCGAATTTGTTCTAAATATTTTTGCTAAAACTGTCAAAATAATTTTGGGAAGATACTTATCCTGTTAAGCGGCCGGGGTTTGGCATTTGGGTTATCAAACCAATTAAAGTACTCTTGAATGCCTTCCATGCCATTTGCAACCAACAGGTCTATCTTCTGCTGCGATAAATCAAACTCGGTGGTCCGAATCCCTTCAGCGTCAATGAAAACCGTCCTGTGCCAGTCATTTTTATGCAGGTGTAGTTTGTTGGCCATATCGAGCGTAAAACCAACTAGCGCTTTGATGAAGTCAAAAAAGTCCTTAATTTCCATATGCGGCTGACGCCACAAATCTTTTTCGGCCTTTATTTCATCTTCCGTATCAACACGAAATCCAAGCGTCTCCTTGTTGTATACGTGGTTTTCATCATACCTGGTGTATCCGGGTATCTCCCCGGCCTTTGGATCAAAAAGATATTTCGTGTCATCAAACAAATCTATCGGGTAATTCCAGCATACACCGCCGTCAACCAATACATGGTTATTCTGTTGAGATTTTACGCAGGCAAAGAACAGGGGTATACCCATTGAAATCCTGACGGCCTGCCAGATGGGAAAGTCCGGCGTCCTTTCTGCCGAGTAAACTTCAGGCAACTGATTTGATAGATTTGTTCCTACTACGTAAAGTTCCCGGTATCTACTATTTTCCCGGGATGCGAGTGTTTTAAGTTGTGAAAATGTAAGGTCGCTATTCTGTGAAAGTGCAGACACCTGTCTTTGCATCCAGTTTGAAAAGGCATCCCCTTTAAACCAGCCATAATCATTCAGAAACCGTTTTATATCCCGAATAACACCAAATGAATCATCCATGAATTTTGTAAACCTCGTGTTTCCAAGGATATCTTCAAGGTCATTCCCATTTGCCCCTAATGCTATGAGGGCCGCCGCAATCGCTCCTGCCGAAGTACCGGCAACCCGCTTTATATTCAGAAGGATATCGCGTTCTTCCAACATCTGAACGGCGCCGGCATAGGCAATGCCTTTGACACCCCCACCCTCAAATACCAGATTACGAAACTGCGACATACGATCCCCCCTTTCAAAATAATTGTAGAACGAAGTGCCACTTCGCCCGTGACGAAGCAATCGCTTCGTTCTACAGCTTTGAGTTTATAACTTAAACCCCCATATTTTATATTGACAATTTCATCATTGATTGCCTCACATAGCCACTATCGCATAAATCCACGAGTTCAGGCTACAAACCCAACGTAATTAAGTTAAGGATTATTTGATCAAAACAACCCCCTAAATCCCCCTTTGCTAAGGGGGACTTTTACGGCAGGTTGCTTAACTTAATGACATTGGCTACAAACCTGAATCCACCGGAGTACCCACTTCGCTTGACCATCTTACACAACTGCTAGACAGGCTGGTAAACTTGAAAATATTCGTTACGCCTTGTATGTCTGGATAATCAAAAACTAAAGGTAATAGTCATTAACAACTGCGTCTTTATTTTCTGGCAAAACGGCTTTTCCATAATTCATGTTCCAACATTTGTATCCATATCCCCTATCGGCATCCAAATTCCAATTGGGCAGATCAACTGAAGTCTTTCCTTCCTTCCACATTTCATATACCTGACGAATAATCTTCACGGCATAATCTACTGCATTCCCCATAGAGTTATTAATAAGGTACTTTGGATTATCCCTTCCATTTAGCAAATATTTTTGTTGAATCAGTCTTGTTTCTTCAGGTGTTTTGGCGTTAGAAAATGCCTCAATTACTTTATCATTCGTAGGTAAATCCTGTATAAAATCAGAGGGCTTACTTTTCGGCGGATACGGACCATTCATACACACGGGTTTTTCACCCTTAGTTGTTGGATATAAAAGGTGTGAAATACGCAATGAAACGTCCCTAACTAAATCTAAGACAGCCTGGCGACGGGGATAATCTTTGAAGCTATCCCATGGTCCACACGAACTGGTAAACATTAATCCCAAAGGACTCTTCCCGACGTAGTCCGAATCCGGCAGTGCAATCCCTGCTACAACAAGGATATCTCTGAAAAACTGATAAAGCTCAGTTATCAGTTCATTCAACACCCATATTGCAGCACATGCTCCTAGTTCTATTACCTCACCAGTAACACAAGCAATATCGTTTAGCAGTTCTGTAATCGTATCAAGAACCCACTCAATACATTCTCCAATGTATTCAATGGCCTCTTTTATATACTCGATCAGGTCTTCAAACGCATCCCAGCTAAAATCACAATTATCGCTCCAGAAGGAAATGCAAAGATCCGGCGCATCCGTGGGTTCAGGAGGGTTTCCCAGGTTTTCTATCAAATCACTGATAAGGTCATTTATTGCATCCGTAAGTTCGTCGGTAGATGGCGGCTCAACAGAAGAAAGCTGGCAATCAGTGTTAGATTTTAGAAAGGCAAGGTTGAGCCAGTATGCAGTGCTTATATCCTCCTTTTTAAACCAATCTGAAATTCTTAGGGGATATTTTGTATTTTTATAAGTATCTTTAAATGCCTGTGATAACAAATAAAACAAATTGCTTAACTTTTCAGAATTGTCTTGCACGTTATCAATGAAATTAGTGAGAGACATGTTATCTACCGTTTCTCCATCGGTAAACTTATGGTGGAGCTTTGCCCCTATAAGCTCCCCCTTCTTGTAATGTTTGTAAACCCACACATCCATAAAATTCTCCTGAATATGGTGTCTGTGGCTATGGCTTCTATATGGTCCACCGACCATCTGATTGACATAGGCATGGCCCATCAAATCCCCCGCTATGTGGCTCAAATGTCCCATAGCGTAGGCTAACGGTATGGTGTATTCTTCTGTCTTTTCATGTTCTGAATCAGGCAGTGCCTTAACTAGGTTTATTACATAATCGGAGGTATTGCGATAATGCAGCATATCAAACCAATACCAATTGGTCTCGTCATAACCTTCCTGAATTGGAGGTGTGGAAAGCTCAAACAAATTTGCTATTCTTGTAATTAACTCCCCTAATACTGCTGTTATTGCTGTTATTATTGTATCTTTTGTGTTTTGAAATAATTCTTTTCCCTCTTCTTTAATTCCAGTAATAGCACCGCAAAGTAAATCATTTAAATCATCTGTTATTTTTAACCCTTCCTTAGTCACAGATTTCATTGCATCTGTCAAAGGTTTTAAATTATTCCCATGAAATTTCAATAAACGGCTAGGTATCTTATCATAGTTTTCTAATATCCAATGATAAATATCATACAATGTTTGATTCTTGTCAGGTGCAAAGAAATAGATGTCCGGTGCAATTGAGCCGAGATATGCAGCATCTTTGTTCTTTTCTAATATATCCAGTATCTCTTTGTCGTATTTTTCTTTACCTTCTTTCTTCAATTTATCAATAATGAGATCGAGTATGGTCATATGTGTTGCATGTGACGGCATGGTTATGTCCTCCGGTTTAGAAATTCTTAAATCAAAATGGAACTATATTGAATTGCATTGTTGACTAACCTTGATGAGTAAACTGTAATGGTGAAAATGCAATATACTTCATATGGTAATCGGGGAATGGCCCTTTAAGGTATTGATTACTAATCTTATACTGACCAACTTCTCTCCAAGGGGCAGAAACTGTTGAGAATGAAGGTTTGGAATCAAGCACAGGATCATATGCAACGACAAGCGCATAGCCCGAAAGTTTCTGAGACTTCAGACCATCAACATTAAGTTTTATATTTTTTGTTTCTCCAGGATAGATTTTCCCATTTACATAACCTCTGGAAATAAACTTAGAACTATTAATTTTTACATCAGTAGTAGAGTATCCACCAAAAAAAGGAATATCAATTGTATATGCCTCAACTACTACTATTGAAGAGGCTTTGATACCATTATTCTTAACATTAACATTTAATTCACCTCCATTTTGAAAAACATCTGATTGTTTTTTCCAAAAATCTTCATCTCCCACAACACTTAAAAACGGAAAATACGGTACACATACTCTACTCTCATTTCCATCAATGGGCTTGCACCATTCAAACTCAGAAGCCGCATCAGAAACGTCTATCACCCCTGTAACACCTAATCCAACGGTAGCGCCAATAACCCCTGAATATTTCAAAAAATCCCTTCTTGATAAATCTTTCATTTGTATCTCCTCTTTTAACATTGTAAAGTTTCAACTCAGATTTTTTTCTAAACGAATAATAAGTTCTGCCAACTTTACCTTGAATTTATCTTTCCTTTAATATCTCTTTCATGAAACATTTCCTTATGTTTATCAAGATATCTCATCATATATTTCCTGACGTTTTTATCTTTCTCCCTCGGAAAAAGTCTCTGGACTACACTCACTGACTTAATATTAGGTTTTCTATCCAACAGGGTATCGACTATTGCCTTCCTTACGTAAGCACTCTTATCTCTTGATAATTTTTTAACCAATATAGATAGAGAACGTCCATCATTCATCCTTCGAAAAGCGCTTACAGTCGATTTTCTTACCTCTTCACTCTCTGCGTTAGTAAAAGGTATTATCTTCTTAACAAGAAAAGGGTTTCCTGTATTACCTATCACACCAAGGATTACAAGCAATACATTTTTATCATTGACTTTCCGATAAAGACTCTGTGACAATTGACTGTTTATTTTTTTAGCTAGATTGGGATTCTTAGTCTTAACTGCACTGCTTATCCTGCCTATTGAAAGAATTGCTATGTTTGAAACAGTCTCTGACACTGAATCTTCCCTTCTTTCAAACACATCCCATAATGCGTTTATCGTTTCACCGGTAGGGTTTTTAATTCCTCCCAGGGCAATGGCTGCAGAGTATCTGTTGTTTTTTGGTGCTGATGTATCGTTCAATATTTCAATAAGCGCCTCTTGTGCCTGCGGTGTCCCGTTTTTCTCCAGAACATGAATTATTTTGGCCAATTTCTTACCATCTTGATCCTGAACTAACAACTTTGGAACCTTTAATGCCTCTTCTGGATAAACACTCAGGTAGTCAGTAAGTATTTGTCCGTGTTGTTCGATGTCACTTTCAGCAGCTGTCATTAATTTTGAGACTACATCATCCAGCCGAAGTTGTTTAACCCTTTCGTAGAGGGCATCGGTTTTCTTTTTCTGCCAGAAGGGTGATTTAGGGGGTTGTGTTTTTCTGGCATTTTTACAACCACCTCACCCCCTTTTCTAAGGGGGATTTTATGCATGCAACTGTCAGTAAAGCTGCTTAAATAAAATGAAAATTCCCTATTCCATCAAATCTCTCACTTCCGCAATTGCATCCTGGATTAGTTGATAAAATATTTCCTGGAATTCACAATCTGTAATCCAGTCGTTTCTATCCGGTTCCGCTGAATCCACACAACCATCGGTCTTACGCAAGATGTCTCTCTCCAACTGCCCCAATGCACCTGCATAATCTCCCGCCTCTATACTTGCCACCACAGCGTCGATTTTATTCACCAAGGCATTCCGCATATTGCCATTCTTAAATACCGACGCATCAAATGATGTAACCTGATCCCTTATGTTCTGAACAACGACCACAGCCATTTCTTCCTTAGTTATAGCCTGTATTTGAATAGTAACCGGATCGCTATCGACAGTACCATCATTCACTACCAACTGCACTACATACGTTCCTGTCTCATCAACGACAAATGTCGGGTTTACCGTTGTTGAACTGCTTAAGGCCGCCGTACTCCCTGACGGCACAGACGTGAATGCCCAACTATAAGTAATTGGATCTCCATCGGCATCTGAACTGCCGCTGGCGTCAAGGGTAACCGTATCCCCGACACACACAGTTTGGTCATTGCCTGCATTTGCTACAGGCGCCACATTGGATGCTGCAGTGATAAATGTAGTTTCACTCCCGTACGATGTACCCGAGCTATTTTGCGCAGCAATCCGGTAGTAATAAGTCGTTGAGGCAGTTAACCCGCTTATGTCAGCACTTATTGACGTGCTCGTTCCGGTAACGTCCTGCGTTGCTGTCGAATAGTCATATAAACCGCTAATCGTACTATACTGGAACCATGCAGTGGTTGATAATCCATTAGCATCTATTGTCCCGTTTAATGTGGCATGATCAGATGTCACGTCAGTAGCTGAACTGGTTATTACTACAGGTGCGCCCGTTGTTATTGGTAACTTGGTGGCATATTTGAGGTCGTGATCAACGCCGACATTATCGGTTCCCAGAGAATAGCTCATGTGTATTTTACCGGAGTTATCAAATACCAAAGACCTCCCCCAGACAGTGCAGCCATATCCGCTGCTGTCCACAATCTCTGTTATCCATGAACCGGAAGCATTTGTTGTATACTTCAGGCTTGGGTAAGTCCCATAAATAATGGATACCTTACCTGATGAATCCAGCGCCAGGCTGGAGGTGTATCCGCCGTTTTCTAATGTCGCAGTAATCCAGGAACCGGATGCATTGGTGGCATATTTGAGGCGGGCATTCGTATAGTCATAATAACTTATATGAGCTTTATCGGATGCATCTAACGCCAGCGATATCTCTCCTATTCCAACTTCTCCTGTACTGTCCACGGTTGTCATTACCCAGGAACCGTTGGAATTCGTGGTATATTTGAGGTCGGCATTTGTCCCATCATAGTAGCCGATATGTACCTTATCATTTGTGTCCAATGCTATAGACGTCCAACCACCACCGGGACTTCCGCATCTGTCTACACTCGTTATTACCCATGCACCGGAAGCATTGGTAGCGTATTTGAGGTAGTATACTCTGAGGTCCGAATAACTAATGTGAACCTTACCTGATGAATCAATCGCTATAGAAGTATGATTACCTGCACCTCCGCTGTTATCCACAGTCGTTGTCACCCAAGCACCGGAAGCGTTTGTTGCATATTTGAGATAACGGTTATAAGTATTCGTGGAGGCAGAATAAAAATAATAACAATAGCTGATATGTACTTTGCCATTGGTATCTAATGCTATGGAGGTATACCACCCTACGATTCCGTTGCTGCTGCTGTCAACGGTCGTTATTACCCACGAGCCTGAGGCATTCGTGGCATACTTAAGACTGCCGCTATCATAATAGCTAATATGTACCTTTCCTGAAGTATCAAGTGCAGTAGAGGTATATATACATGAACTCGCATATCCGCTGCCGTCAACGGTCTCCGTTGTCCATGTAGACGCAGCCGTATCTGCAATAACCGAAGTAAAGTAGACAAATACGAAAAAAAGAACCGATATAAATCCTTTGTTAATCAATTTTCCCTCCCTTTATTTATGTTAAAAAATTTCAAAATTGTAGAACGAAGCGATTGCTGTCGAGTTTTGATATAAAGATATCGTAAATGCAATTATTGGACGTATCATATACACCGTCGTGTGACAACGCCAATGATACGAGCAACAACATAAAAAATACATTTCTCCATTTCATCTTCTTTACTCCACAATAAAATTATTTCCGTGGAGCGAAGAAGCTCTTCGCTCTACATATCACATATCAAAACTTCGGCAACTTTCCCAATGTAGAGCGAAGTGCCACTTCGCCCGGAACGAAGCAATCGCTTCGTTCTACAATTTTGAATTTCCTTAAAGTTAAATTAGGTTGGATTTTAAAAGACAAAAACCCAACGGCTTTTCTTTTTACCCAC